>NZ_JBIBFR010000018.1:0-160922 GCF_042956125.1 Streptomyces sp. NPDC008313 | reverse complement strand
CGTGGCCGTCACGCCGGAGAACGAGGCACAGATCCTGGTCCACGACGCGCACTCCACGTCCCCGACCACCGCCTTCGCCCTCTCCCGCCTCGCCGACCCCGACACCCTGCACCAGACCCCGATCGGCGTGTTCCGCTCGGTGGACCGGCCGGTCTACGACACGCTCATGGCCGACCAGCTCGACACCGCCGTCGAGCAGAACGGCAAGGGCGACCTGTCGGCGCTGCTCGCGGGCGGCGACACGTGGACGGTCGTCGGCTAAGGCCGTGCGCCACAGCAGCCACAGCAGTCACAGCGGGTAGATCAGACAGAACACAGCAGTCACAGCAGTCACAGCACGTGAACAGGGCCCGGGCCGTCAGGTCCGGGCCCTGTCGTATGCCTCGCGGGCCTTCAGCACATCGGCCATCCGCTTCTCGGTCCAGCCGGCCAGGGCCCGCACCTGCTCGGCGGCCTCGCGGCCGAGGCCGGTGAGCGAGTAGTCGACGCGGGGCGGGATGACCGGCTTGGCGTCCCGGTGCACCAGGCCGTCGCGCTCCAGGGTCTGCAGGGTCTGGGTGAGCATCTTCTCGCTGACCCGGCCGATCGCGCGGCGCAGCTCACTGAAGCGGTAGGGGCGGTCGAGGAGCTCGATGAGGACGAGGACGCCCCAGCGGCTGGTCACATGCTCCAGGACGAGGCGGTGCGGGCACATGGCCTCGCCCTCCGCGTTCCACCTGCCGGAGTTCCCGCGCGTTGCACTTACCGTCATGGCAGTACCTTACTTCAAAGTGGGTACTTTCCAAAAGTTAGCGCTAGTCGTACGGTGAGTGTCATACCCCACCGCGCACAAGGAGCTGTCAGACATGAGCATCGTCGTCACCGGAGCAACCGGGCACCTGGGCCGTCTCGTCATCGCCGGCCTGCTGGAGAAGGTCCCGGCCGCCGAGGTCGTGGCCGTCGTCCGCGACCAGGAGAAGGCCGCCGGTCTGGCCGCCCAGGGCGTCACCCTGCGCGTGGCCGACTACGGCGACCCCGCGACCCTGAAGGGCGCCTTCGCCGCGGGCGACCGGGTACTGCTCATCTCCGGCAGCGAGGTCGGGCGGCGCGAGGCCCAGCACCGGGCCGTCGTCGACGCCGCCGCGGAGGCGGGCGTCGCGCTGCTCGCGTACACCGGGGTGCTGGGCGGGCCCGCCGCCGACTTCCGGCTCGCGGACGAGCACAAGGTGACCGAGCAGGTGATCCTCGACTCGGGGCTGCCGTACACCTTCCTGCGCAACGGCTGGTACCACGAGAACTACACCGAGAACCTGGCGCCGGTCCTCGAGCACGGTGCCGTCGTGCAGAGCGCCGGCGAGGGCCGGCTCGCCTCGGCCTCGCGGGCGGACTACGCGGCGGCGGCCGTCGCCGTGCTGACGGGCGAGGGCCACGAGAACGCGGTGTACGAGCTGAGCGGTGACACCGCGTGGAGCTTCGCCGAGTACGCGGCCGAGCTCAGCCGGCAGACCGGCAAGGAGATCGTCTACAGCGACGTGCCCGCCGAGACGCACCTGACCGTCCTCACGGGCGCGGGCCTGCCGGAGCCGTTCGCCGCGATCCTCGTGGACGTGGACGCCGCCATCGGGCGCGGTCGGCTCGCCGGGACCAGCGGCACGCTGTCCCGGCTGACCGGCCGGCCGACCACACCGCTCTCCGACGCGATCGCGGTGGGCCTCGAGAACGTCAGGGGCTGACCGCGCGACGGTCACCCCCGCCCTCTCCGACCATCCCCGGGCCACCCCCGTACCGCCCTTGAAGTGCCCACGGGCCGCTCCCGAACCTGTCATGACCGTATGGCGATACGGGCATGACAGGGCGGGGGTCCCGGCGTTACCTTCTTGGAGGCTGCGCGGGCAGCCTCGTGCGAAGGAGGGGCCGGTGGCCGGGCAGTCAGAGGGCATACAGAACATGGGTCCGGCCGGGCAGGCGAAGGCCGAGCAGCGGGTCGGGCTCATCAACGGCGTCGCCGCGTACGGGCTGTGGGGACTCGTCCCCCTTTTCTGGCCCCTGCTGAAGCCCGCCGGAGCCGTCGAGATCCTGGCCCACCGGATGGTGTGGTCCCTCGCCGTCGTCGCCGTCGCCCTGCTGGTGATGCGCCGCTGGGCCTGGCTCGGCGAGCTGGTCCGGCAGCCGCGCAGGCTCGCGCTGGTGACCGTCGCGGCGGCCGTCATCACCGTCAACTGGGGCGTCTACATCTGGTCCGTGAACAGCGGACACGTCGTCGAGGCGTCCCTCGGGTACTTCATCAACCCGCTCGTCACCATCGCCATGGGCGTCCTTCTGCTGAAGGAACGGCTGCGGCCGGTCCAGTGGGCGGCGGTCGGCGTCGGCTTCGCGGCGGTGCTGGTCCTGACGATCGGCTACGGCCGGCCGCCGTGGATCTCCCTCTGCCTCGCCTTCTCCTTCGCGACGTACGGACTGGTGAAGAAGAAGGTCAACCTCGGAGGCATCGAGTCACTGGCCGCAGAGACCGCCATCCAGTTCCTGCCCGCGCTGGGCTATCTCGTGTGGCTGGGCTCGCGCGGCGACGCGACCTTCGGCACGGAGGGCGCCGGGCACGGGGCGCTGCTCGCGGCGACCGGCCTGGTCACCGCGATCCCGCTGGTCTGCTTCGGCGCGGCCGCGATCCGCGTGCCGCTCTCCACGCTGGGTCTGCTGCAGTACCTGGCCCCCGTCTTCCAGTTCCTGCTCGGCATCCTGTACTTCCACGAGGCGATGCCCGCCGAGCGCTGGGCCGGGTTCGCGCTGGTCTGGCTCGCGCTGTCGCTGCTCACCTGGGACGCGCTGCGGACGGCGCGGCGGTCGGCGCGGGCGCTGCGGGCCGCGGCCGCCGCCCGGACGGCGGTGCTCGCCGAGGAGACGGCCGAGGCGGACGCCGAGGCACCGGAGGCGTCGACGGGGCCGCTTTCCACGGCCTCCTGACACCTGCCGGGTGCTCGCCGCCGTCATCGGTGAGGGCGGGGTCCCGGCGCGGGCGGTGCGGCTCCCGGGCGGGCGGCGCCCGGAGCGGCGGCAGGGCCCCGGCGGCCCGCCTCCCGTGCGGCCGACGCGTGTTCGGCGGACAGGGCGTGGACGCGCGCCGCGGAACCGCCCGAGCGGACGCGGGCCGCGACGGCGGCCGGCGTCCCGGTCCCCCGTGCCGCGTCGCCCGCGACCCGGGAGCGCAGGGCGCCCACCCGGGCTAGGTGGTGCTGAAGCTGCTCGGGGGTGAGCGACTCGACGTGGACGTCGACCGCCGCCCGTACGGCCGTCGGGTTCGCCGGAATCGGGGCGGCGCCCCTGGCCCTGACACGCGACGGGTCGAGGCCGGCGGCGCGCAGGGCGGCGGCCTCCGCGCGGCCGCCGGGTGCGGCGGGCTCCTGGCGTGAGGCCCCCGGGCGAGGGCCCGGCCTCAGGGTGCGCCAGCTCATGGTGCCGGTCAGCTCGTTGATGTGCACCTCGACCCTCGGACGGCGCGGTGGCCGCGACCGGGCGGCGTCCGCACGGTCGCTGCCACGGTCCCGGGCGGCGTCCGCAAGGTCACGGCCCCGGAGGCGGACCCGGTCGCCGGACCGGTCGCCGAAGGCCCCCTCCCCTGCGCGTCCCGGGCGCTCGCCGCGTTCACCGGCCATGGGCATGAGGGCTCTGGGCGTAGGGGTTGTCGGCCAGGACACGGGCGCGTTCCGCGAGGCGGTTCATGCGGTTCCTGGCCGATTCGAGCTGCTCGATGTCGTCGGCGGCGGGGCCGCCGTCGGCCGCGAGTTCGCTCCACAGGCCGATGAGGTCCCGTCCGAGGTGCAGGCCCTGCAGCGGGTCCCGCACCGCGCGCCAGGCGGCGGCCGCGCTCTGGACGTTGCCGTACGCGGCGCCCTGGTCCCGCAGCCGGGCGCGGAGCCGGGCCAGGTCGAGGGACAGGTGGAACGACCTCAGCGCGTCTCCTGCCAAGTAGGCGATGTACGCGGTCAGTTCGCGCAGCCGCAGCACCTCCGGGTGGTCCGGGCCGAGCGTCGTGGTCGCCTCGGCGACGGCCACCTCCGCCATCCCGGCGGCCGCCTCGATCCGGCCCATCTTCACGGCCTCGTTGATCCGTGCCACGGGCTCGGCGAGCAGCACGGCACCGGAACCCTCCCCGGCCTCGTCCGCCGGGGCCAGCACGGCCTCCGCGACGGCGTCGAAGCCGCGTGCGGGAGTGGGCTTGGGCTCGGGATGGGGCTCCTCCACGGGGCCCAGGCCGAGGAGGGGCGAGATCACGGGCGCGGGCTTCGGAGCGGGAGGCAGTACGGGCGCGGGCTCGGGCGCGGGCTCGGGACTGCGTACGGGCTCGGACTCGGGCGCGGACGCCGGTCCGGGCGCGGGCTCATGGGTGGGCTCGGCCTCCGCCTCCGCCTCCGGCTTCGGGGCGGGGGTGCCGTGCGCGGCCGCGGGCACGTTCCACGCCGGGGCGGAGTACGGCTCGTCGGGGGACTCCCACCGGGAAACGGGGTCCGGGTCGACGGACGCCGGGGCCGGGTCCGTGAGCGGGCCGAACTCCCCCGTCGGCGCGGAGACGGTACCGGCGGGCACGGCGTCGGACGGCGCCGGTGCGGGAACACCCGGCAGGGTCTGAGCGAGTCCGGGCGTCCCCGCGGGCAACGCCACGGGCTCCGGCACCGCGCGCAGCACGAACGTGGCCAAGGTGCCTTCCGTCGGCACGGGATCAGCCTGGGAGGGCGCGGTGGGCTCGGGCGCGGTGGGCTCCGGTGCGGGAGTCCGGGGTGCGGGGGCCTGGGATGTCACGGGCTCGGCCGCGGGGATCGCCGCCGACTCCGGCACGGCACGCAGGACGTGCGTCGCCGGGGTGACCCCACGGGCCGCAGCGGCCGGGCTCGGCGCGGAGGCGGGAACAGGTGCCGGGACCGGCGCGGACGCGGGCGCGGGCACCGGGGCGGGCGCGGGTGCGGGCGCTGCGACGGGCCGCTCAGGCTGCCGGGGCGGCTCGGCCCGCTCCGGTCGCGCGGGCGCCACATCGGCGGCGGGCTCCGGGACCGGGACCGGCGCAGCGACCGGCTCCGGTGCCGGGAGGGAAGGTGCCGGGAGGGAAGGTGCCGGGAGCGACGGTGCGGCTGATTCCGGCACCGCGCGCAGGGCGAACGTGGGGGCCGTGCCCCCCGGCGGCATCGCCTCGGCGGGCTTCGCCGGGCTCGGGGTCACGGTTCGCGCCTCCGAGCCGGGGGCCGGCGCGGGCGTCGGCTCAGCGACCGGACCGGTCGCCTGCTCGGGCACCGCCCGCAGCAGGTACGTGGCCTTGTCCCCCGGCGCACCCCCGGCCTCCGCGGCCCAGGCAGCGGGCGCCACGGGCATCGCAGGCACCGCGGGCATCGCAGGCGCGGCAGGCGCGGCAGGCGCGGCCTCCGTGGTCCGGGACGCGGGCGTCACGGGTGCCACCGGCGCCGCGGGCACCGCAGGCGTAGCGGGCACCGCAGGCGTCACGGGTGCCACCGGCGCCGCGGGCACCGCAGGCGTCACAGGCACCGCAGGCGTCACGGGCTCCGGAACGTAGGCCGCCGGGGGTGCCACCTGCACCGGGTCGCCCGCGAGTCCGCTGGAGCCGTCGACGCGCACCTGGAGCGGGACGACGTATCCGATGCGCTCGTCGTGGACCGTGGCGAGGACGGGGTGACCGGTGGCGAGGGCGAGGCGGTGGAGGTAGTTCAGGACGGCGGCCTGCGTCGACTCGCCGGGCGCGGCGACCACCGGCATCCCGCCGACCGTCGCGCCCCCGGCGCCGGGCGCCGGCTGCGCCGAGGCGGGTACGTACACCTCGATCGGCGTCGCTCCCGGTGGAGCCGAGGCGGCCTGTCGTGCCGCGCGCTGCGCTTCCCGCTTCTGTTCGCGGCTGAGTCGAGACATCGGTTCCCTCACTCGGGTCGGTCAGTGGAGGAGGACGAGGGCGAGGGCGACGGGGGCGTCGCGGCGTCCACCGTGATGACGTCGGCGATGCGCCACGGCTTCCCGTCCTGCGAACGCACCAGTTTCACGAAGACGTTGGCACGCGGGCCCGTTCCGGTCCAGCCGTCACGGCCGTGCGCCGTGCCGTCCACGAACAGGCCCCGGTAGGCGAGGGTACGCGTGTCGGTGGGTGCGTCGCCGTCCTCGTCGGCCTCGACCTTCACCGTGGTCCACGCCTTGTGCGAGGCCCAGGCGTTCCAGTCGTCGCCCGCTCCGGCCGCCGGCCGGTACGAACGCTCGGCGGCCGCCTTCTTCGGCGTGAACCAGCGGGCCGAGCGCAGCAGGGCGTCGTGCGGGCCGGAGTCGTACTTGGTGTCGAAGCCGTACGCCACCCGCGCCCACGCCCGAGCCAGCTCGCCGGCGTCCGTGCGGTCCACCCCGAGCACGCTCGGCACGTGGGCGTCGCCGCCGAGCGGCTTCCCGGGCGGCAGCGGTGCCTTCGGGGACACCGAGGGTGTGCCGGACGTGCTCGGCGCGGCGGCGCCCGCCTCGCGGTGGTCCGCCAGGCCGCAGCCGGTCAGCGCGGCGAGAGCCGTGACGGATGCGACCGCGACGGCGGCCGCCCTCGTGAGCAGCATGGTTTCCCTCCTCACTTCATGCCCAGCCAGGGCGCCGGATCCACGTACTTGCCGTTGCTCATGACCTCGAAGTGCGCGTGCGGGCCGGTCGAGTAGCCGGTGGAGCCGACGGCGCCGACCCGCTGTCCGACCCTGACCTCCTGCCCGACACTGACGCTGAGCGCGCTCATGTGGTTGTAGGTGGTCGAGATCTGGGCGCCGCCGATCGTGCCGTGGGAGATGACCACGCGGTTGCCGTACCCGTTGGACCAGCCGGCGAAGGTCACCTTGCCGTCCCGCGCGGCCTTGAACGGCGTACCGGCGGCGGCGCCGAAGTCGATGCCCGTGTGCAGTTTGTACACGTGCAGGATCGGGTGCATCCGCATGCCGTACGGCGAGGTCACGGGCGGGTTGCCCGACAGCGGCATCGCCATCTTCTGGCCCGCCGGGATCGTCCCGGGCGGGTCGTCCACCGACTCGTACTTGGCGATCAGGGACTTGATGCGTGCCACGTAGTTCCGGGTCTCGGTGTACGGGGGCATCCCGCCGTACTGCTCGATCGCGCCCGGCCCCGCGTTGTACGCGGCCAGGGCCAGGTCGAGCGTCTCGCCGCTGGCCTTGCCGCGGTCCTTGTAGCCCTGGACCTGCTTGGCCAGGGCGCAGTCGTAACGGCCCTGCGCCATGATCGCGTCCCCCGGGTCGTACGGGGATATCCGGCCGTTGCCGTCGTCGTCGCGGCCCCAGGTGGTCCAGGTGCCCGGCATGAACTGCGACAGTCCCTCGGCGCCGACCGGTGACACGGCGTTCGGGTTCCAGCCGGACTCCGCCTCGATCTGCGCGGCGATCACGGCGGGCTTGATGACCTCGCAGAGGCCGCCCGCCTTCAGGACCCAGGGCACGTACTGCGCCGGAACCTCGCCTTCCTTGAGCCCGCCTCCCACGCCTGACGGCGTGTCCGCCTCGCTCGGCGATCCGCTCACCGCGACCATCATGACGACCGGCATGATCACGGCCGCCACGCAGCCGCCGACCACCCAGGTCATGGTGGATCCACCCCCGTTGGACATCGGCTCCCCTCAGCCTCGCGATTCCGTGTGCTTCCCGTCCGTACGCGGTCGGCGGACGGCGCGGTTCCCGCCGCCCCGCCGGGCCCAACCTCCGCCGCAGCGCCGCGAGTCGAGTCTCCCGGTTCACAGCCGCTCCGCGCGTCACCGGTGCGTCACAGACTCGTCCCAGGAACTCACGCCCCGTTACCGAACCGGGCCGGTCGCCGTGAGGATCTGTGGGGCAGACGACGGAGGAGAGAGCAGATGCAGGGGATGGCCGCACAAGGGCCGAGCGGGCCCGGGGCCCCGAGTGGGCCCGAGATCTGGATACGCGGGCCGGTCGGCGGTCCGGGGGTGCAGCAGCAGGAGCCCGAGGGCGCCGCCCACGTCACCGTGACGGCGCGGCGGTTCTCCTGGATCGCCACGCACGGCGGGGCCGGCACCTCGACGCTCGCCGCCGTCTTCGGCGGCCATGACGCGGGCCGCGACTGGCCCCGGCCCGAACAGGGCGATCCGGCGTCGGTGCTGCTGGTGGCCCGCACCCACGCCTCGGGGCTCGACGCCGCCTCGCACACCCTGGACATCTTCCGGCGGGGTGACGCGCCGCCCGGCCTCGACCTGGACGCCATCGTCCTGGTCGCCGACGCACCGGGGCGGCTGCCCCGCCAGCTCGCCCAGCGGATCAAGGTGATCGCCTCGGTGATCGACGTCTACCGGGTGCCGTGGGTGCCCGCGTGGCGCACCGGCGACCTGGCCGCCCCTCCGCCGCGCGAATGCGACCGGCTGGCCCGTCTCACCGGGGCGGCGGCATCGCCGACCGGGAAAGGGAGTTCCCGATGACCCTGATCACGACCATGAGTACGACGATGAGCATGGGCACGGACGTGCTGCACACCGTGGGCGCCGTCCGCGACACCGCGATGACGGCCGCCCCGCTCGCCGCGCCGAGCGGGGCGGTCACCGGACCGCTCAACACGGTGCTCGGATGGATCGCCTGGCTGGTGACCGCGGCGGGGGTGGCCGGGCTGCTGATCGTGGGCACGCGGATGGCGCTGGCCGTGCGGACCGGTGACGGCGAGGAGCACCTCAGCCAGTTCCTGACGGTGATGGGCGCCTGCGTGATCGGCGCGACGGCCGGTCCCATCGTCTCGTTCGTGATGCCCTGGATCTGACGCCTCGGCGGGCACAGGCCCGCCGCCACGGTGCGGCACGACGGCACGACGGCACGACGGCACGACGGCACGAGCCTGACGGTCCGGCGGCCCGACGAAGGCCCTCGTTTGTCATGCCCCGGATCTGACGTGCCTCTCACATCGCCCGACCGGCGCCCGCCTTCCGTCGCGTGGCGACGGGTCCGTGACGTCCCGTCAGCCCACGGAACATGACGAGAACTTCCCGTGTGTCACGGACACGTCACCGTCAGGTGCTGGATCACTACATCGCTTGGCTCACCCCCCCAGGAGTCGCCAAGCTCACAGTGCCACCGGGAACCCAGGGCGTCACTCAGCCCTCGGACACCCGAACCACCCATCGCAGCAAGCAGGTTGTCGGCCCGGCAGCCGACCGAATCGGGGAGAAGCCAGATGTTGAACGCCATCGCCAACGCCCACGTCCAACTGGCCAAGGCCCATGTCTACCTGGCGGACGGAAACGTCCCCAAGCCCACCCGCAACGCGCCGGGCGAGCTGACCGGCAAGGTGAACACCGTCCTCGGCATCCTCGCCTGGGCCGGTACCGCGGCGGGCGTCGCCGGCGTGCTGATCACCGGCGCCATGATGGCGATCTCGATGCGCCGCGGCGAGGGCTCGGAGCACATGGGCCGGCTCGGCATGGTCCTCGGCGGCTGTGTCCTGGTGGCCACCGCGGGCCCCGTCGTCACGTTCGTCTTCGCCTGACCCGCCGAACGACCGAGACGAAGGGAGCGCACCATGCTGAGATCCGGCCGGTCCCGAGGGGGCAGCGGCGAGTGGGAGCAGCCGTTCTGGCAGCAGCGAGGCTGGATCGCGTCGGCCGGGTTCCTGCTGGTGCTGCTCGTCATCGCGGCCGTCGTCCTGGTGCGGGGCGGTGACGGGGACGAGTCCACCGGCGCGTCCGGCGACCCGAGCCCCAAGCCCGGCGCCACCTCCGGCAAAGACAAGGACAAGGGCAAGGGCAAGGGCCGGGAGGCGGACGGCCGCCCCGCCGGCTGTCACACCGACGACAGCGACCAGGACAAGCCCACCAAGGCGCCGAAGGACTTCCGCTGGAAGGCGGACGGCACCGGGCTGGTCCCGGTGTCGAAGACGGCGGGACCGCTGAAGTACGACGGCCCTGTCTGGTCCTGCTTCGCGCACACCCCGATGGGCGCGGTGCTGGCGGCCCACGCCATCACCGACCACCTGAGCTACCCGGGCTGGCGCGAGGTCGTCGACCGCCAGGTGGTGCCCGGCGCGGGGCGCGACGCGCTGATCAGCGACCGCTCGAAGGCCGAGGACAAGCCCACCTCCGGCAAGCCGGACGTCGGCGGCTACGCGGGGTTCTCCGTCCTGGCCTACAACAAGAAGGAGGCCACGCTGATGTTCCTGCTGCGCGGGCCCGGTTCGAGCTACGGCAGCACCTCGGTCAGCATGCGCTGGCAGGACGGCGACTGGAAGCTGGCACCCGACACGGACGGCACGATCTACGCGGGGATGTCGAAGGTGACCGGTACTCAGGGCTTCGTCAGCTGGGAGGCCTGAGATGGGGTGCACCTGGAAGGTCTACGACTGTGTCGGCGAGGGACTGAAGTGGGGCCTCGGCGAGACCGGTGAGGCCCTCGCCAACGGTGCCGTCGAGACGTTCGCCAAGGCGATCGGCGAGGCCGCCTCCGAGGTCCTGAAGGCGCTCAACGGCGTGTGGATGGACGTCAGCCTCGGCAACCCGGAGACCGCCGCCACCAAGATCTCGACCGAGACCGACTGGATCGTGGGCTACGTGGCCGTGGCCTCGCTGCTGATCGCGGCGATCCGCATGGCCATCGACCGAAAAGGCCAGTCCATGCGCCAGGCGTTCAACGGCATGTGGAAAGTGCTCCTGGTGGCGGGGGTGGCCACGACAGGGGTGAAACTGCTGGCCGACGCCTCGGACGCGTACGCCTCCGAGGTCTACGCCAAGTCCGACCTCGGCTCGACGGCGGACACGATCCTCGGCGTCATGATCCTGAACTCGCCGGGTCTCGTCCTGATCTTCGGCCTGCTGGTGATGCTGTCGAGCTTCGTGCAGATCTGCCTGATGTACATCCGCATCGGCGTACTGATCATGCTGGTCGGCACGCTGCCGCTGGCCGCCGCCTCCTCGATGACCGGATGGGGCGAGGGCTGGTGGAAGAAGCACATCGGCTGGCTCGCGGCCTGGCTGCTCTACAAACCGGCGGCGGCGCTGATCATCTACGCGGCCACGGCGATGACGCAGAGCGCCGAGGACCAGCAGAACGAGGCCGGTCATCTCAACCAGACCATCGCCGGCATGGGCATGTTGATCCTGTCCGTGTTCGCGCTGCCCGCCCTGCTCAAGCTGATCGTCCCGGCCACCGCCGCGCTGGGCTCCACGTCCGGCGGCACGGTCACGCTCAACGCCGTCAACAACGTCGCCAGCGGCGCCGTCAGCATCGCCGCCGGCGGTGCCGGAGGCGGCGGTGGTGGCGGCGGAGGCGGCGGCGGACCGCAGGGCTCCCCGTCCTCGGGCGCGGGCGCCTCGGCCGGCGGCGGCGCCGGTGCCGGTGCCGGCGGCGGTGGCGCGGCGGCCGCGGGAGGTACCGCGGCCGCGGGTGCGGCCACCGGTGGTGCGGCCCTCGCGGTGCAGGCCGCGGCGGTCGCCGTGCAGACCGGTGTCGCGGCGGCGTCCGAAGTGGCCAACTCACTCGACGACAACGACGGCATGAAGGGCCACAACCAGTAGCCGAAGGCCCGTCGGCGGCGGACCGGGGCCCGGCCCGCCGCCCCCGGGGGCCCGGGGCGCCTCACGCCCCGAGCCCCCACATCCCCGCTCGCACCGAGCTGTCCCGAAGCTCACAGCCGGAAGAAGGAACCCCATGTCAGCCGACGCCATGACGCGTCCCACCTACGGGAACTGGCGCAGGCCCCGCCGTCCCGGACTCGGTCCGCTGGGTCTGCTCGGCACCGTCGTCGCCTTCGGCGGACTCCTGGTGGCGCTGCTCGCCTCGCTGCTCTCCCTCATGCTGGCCATCGCCGTCCTGGTGCCGGTGGGCCTCTTCCTCGCCCCGCTGGCGCTGCGCACGGTCGACGGCCGCAACGTCTACCAGGTCGTCGCGATCCGCATCGGCTGGATGCGGCGCAAGGCGAACGGCTCGCACACCTACGTCTCCGGGCCGCTGTCCAAGCGTCCCGGCGGCCGCTTCCAGCCGCCCGGGCTGCTCGCGCGGACCAGGATGTACGAGGGCCGCGACGCCTACAACCGCTCCTTCGGCGTGCTGCACCACCCCGGCCGCGGCCTCTACACGGTGGTCCTGGCCTGTGAGCCGGACGGCGGTTCCCTGGTCGACCCGGAGCAGGTCGACATCTGGGTGGCGTCCTGGGGCGACTGGCTCTCCCGGCTCTCCCACGAGCCGGGGCTGCGCGGCGCCCAGGTCGTCGTCGAGACCGCCCCGGACACCGGGACCCGGCTCGCCGCCGAGGTGCTGCCGAGGATCTCCCCCGACGCGCCGCCCGCCGCCCGCGCGGTGATGGAAGAGGTCGTCCAGCGCTACCCGTCGGCGTCCTCGGAGATGCACACGTACATCGCCCTCACCTACGGTCCGACGGCCGGTCCCAAGCGGAAGACCGCCGACGTGGTGACCGAGCTGTCGATGCGGCTGCCCGGTCTGCTGGCCGGACTCGTCGCCGCCGGCGGCGGCTCGGCCTACCCGCTGTCCGCCGAGCGGCTCGCGGAGATCGTGCGCGTCGCCTACGACCCGGCGATCGCCCCCGACGTCCTCAGCGCCCGTGCCGAGCACACCACGACCGGCCTCGAATGGGCCGACGCCGGCCCCGCCGCCGCGGTGGAGACGGTGAACACCTACCGGCACGACTCCGGTGTCTCGCGCACCTGGATGCTGACGCTGGCCCCGCGCGGGACCGTCCGCTCCAGCGTGCTGCGCGGTCTGCTGGAGCCCGCGGCGGGCACGCGCCGCAAGCGGGTCTCGCTGATCTACCGCCCGATCGACCCGGCGACCTCCGCGCGCATCGTGGAGTCCGACCGCCGTTCCGCGCACTTCATGGCGGGCTCGCGGCGCGGTCTCGTCCAGGCGCGGGCCAGTTCGGAGATGCAGGCGGCCGAGCAGACCGCGGCCGAGGAGGCGGCGGGCGCCGGCCTCGTGGAGTTCTCGATGATGGTGACGGTCACCGTCGACGACGAGGAGGAGCTGCAGGACGCGGGCATCACCGTGCGCAACCTCCAGGCGTCGTCGCGGATCCTGATGCGGCCCGCTGACCGCATGCAGGCCTCCGCGTTCACCTGCACCCTCCCCGTCGGCCTGCTGCCGTGGGAGCACACCCTCGTTCCGTACCAGATCCGGGAGGCGCTGTGAGCAAGCGTTCCTCGTCCCCCTCGCCGTCCTCGCAGGGACCCCGGCTCGCGCCGCCGCGCGGATGGTTCGGGCCCGGCGGCGGGCAGGTCGCCCATGTCGACCCGCCGGCCATGTGGCGGGCGACCACCGTGCAGGCCTGCGGGCTGTGGCCGTTCGCGGCCGGTTCGGGCGCGCCGATGACGGGCGTCCCGCTCGGACAGCACCTGCACACCGGCGCGACCGTGTGCGGGGACCCCATCTCGTGGTTCACCCGGGCCCGTTACATCTCCAACCCGTCGCTGTTCATGCTCGGCATGCCGGGCCTGGGCAAGTCGACTCTGGTCAACCGGATGCTGATCGGCATGTCCGCCACCGGCATCACCCCGCTGGTCCTCGGCGACCTGAAGCCCGACTACGCCGACACCGTACGGGCGCTGGGCGGCCAGGTGATCTCCATCGGGCGCGGCGTCGGCGGCATCAACGTCCTCGACCCGGGGGCGATGGGCGAGGCGGCGGTACGGATCGGCGGGGAGCGGGGGCGCGTCCTGGCCGCGGAGGCGCACGGCCGTGTCCTGAACATGGTCGCCGCGCTGATCACCATCGTGCGCGGACGGCCGATGGACGACCACGAGCAGTCGGTGCTCTCGGCCTGTCTGCACCACCTCGCTGACCGTACGAAGCCGGGGCGGGCGCCGCTCCTGCCGGACCTGCTGAAGGTGCTGGACGAGGGTCCCGACCGGGTGCGTGCCGTCACCCTCGACCGGGGCGACGTGGCCCGCTACCAGGAGGCCGTGGACCCCCTGCACCGCTCGCTGCTCGGTGTCCTCGACGGGCCCCTCGGCGACACGTTCGCCACCGAGACGTCGACCCGGATCGACCCGGCCTCGCCGGCGGTCTGCGTGGACATCTCCCGGATCGGTGAGGCCGACACCCAGCTGACCGCGGCGGCGATGCTCGCCGCCTGGTCCGACGGGCTCGGCACGGTCGCCGCCGCGCACGCCCTCGCCGACGCCGGGCTCGCGCCGCAGCGGTGGTTCTTCACCGTCCTCGACGAGCTGTGGCGCCCGCTGCGGGCCGCCTCCGGCATCGTCGAGCGCATCGACGCGCTGACCCGGCTCAACCGTTCCCTCGGGCTCGGCGACGCGAAGATCACGCACACCCTGAAGGACGCCGAGGCCCTGGGCTCCGAGGCCGACCGGGCGAAGGCACGCGGCTTCGTGGAGCGGGCCGGGATGGTGGTCTGCGCCGGGCTGCCCCGTACGGAGATGCGCGAACTCGGCGAGATCGTGGGCATGTCGGAGCGGGAGATCGAACTGGTGTCGTCGTGGTCGTCGCCGCCGGGATGGGCGAGCACGGGCGGCAACGAGGAACCGCCCGGACGCGGCAGGTTCCTCATCAAGGTGGGCGGCCGGCCCGGCATCCCGATCAAGGTGTCGATCACGGACACGGAGCGGGCGCTGCACAACACGAACACGCGGTGGTCGCAGGCCGAGGGGCCCTCGCTGACCAAGGGGGGCATGCGCTGAGCTCCCGCCGGCGGCGGAGGGGGCGAGACGAGCCGTAGGACCACAGCGGGCCGCGGCCAGACCACGGGGGGAACCTGAGATGACCACACGCACGACGCGACGATCCACCGGCGACGACCTGCTGCCCTGGGTCGTCCCCGGCGCCGCGCTCCTCATCGGCACGCTGTTCTTCGGCGCCTGGCTCGGCGGCAGCCTGGGCGCAGCCGTGTCCGGCGCGGGCTGGGACCCGCCCCCCTTCGGGCTCTCCACGCTGTCCACGCTCGTCAAGGACGGCCCGGCCACCCTGTGGCCGGACGCCTCGACGGGCGCGGTCGCGGCGGGCATGTCAGGCGTGTTCGGCACCGTCGTGGCCCTGGTCGTCGTCCTGATCACGCTCGTACGGCGCCGGGTCGCGAAGCCCTCCGGGCTCGCGGGGCGCCGGGAACTGGCCGGCATGCTCCCGAAGGGCGCCGCGGAGCGCGCCCGGCAGCTGCGCCCCTCCCTCGCCAAGACGGGCGGCCGGCTCGCCCCGGACGACACCGGCAACCTGCTCGGCAACCTGGAGCCGAACGGCCCGGAGCTGCGGTCGAGTTACGAGGACGTGGAGCTGGACCTGATGGCCCCGCGCGCCGGCAAGTCCACCGGCATCGCCGTGCCCCGGGTGCTGCGCGCCCGCGGCAGCGTGCTGCTCACCTCGAACAAGGCCGACGTGTACAGCGTGACGCGCGCGGAACGCGAGCGCGCGGGCCAGGTGTGGACCTTCGACCCGCAGGCCATCGCGCACTCGCCCCGCGCCCTGTGGTGGGACATGCTCGCCGACGCCGCCACCATCGAGGGCGCCCGCCGTCTCGCCGGGCACTTCGTGGGCGCGGTCAACGACGACGCGTCCAAGCGGGACTTCTGGATCTCCGCCGCGCAGAACACCCTGACCGCCCTGTTCCACGCCGCCAACCGGGGCGGACGGCAGGTCGGCGAGGTGCTGGCGTGGCTGGCCGACCCGGCCGACCGTACGCCCGTCGACCTGCTGAGGGACGCCGGGATGGCGGCGCTCGCCGACCAGCTCCAGGGCACCGTGCAGGGCGCGGTGGAGACCCGTGACGGCATCTACGAGACGGCCCGCCAGTGCGTGGCCTGTCTGCTGGACCCGAAGATCGCGGCCTGGGTCAGCCCCGACCCCGGGCTGCCGCAGTTCCTCCCGGAGCGGCACGTCCTGTCCACCGACACGCTGTACCTGCTGTCCAAGGACGGCGGCGGTTCGGCCGCGGGTGTCATCGCGGCCGCCGCGGACTCCGTGCTGCGGGCGGGCGTCGTCGCCGCGGAGCGGATGGGCGGCCGGCTCGATCCGCCGATGACGGCGGTGCTCGACGAGGCCGCCAACGTCTGCCGGATCTCCGATCTGCCGGACCTGTACTCGCACTTCGGCTCGCGCGGCATCAACATCGTGACGCTGCTGCAGAGTTACCGGCAGGGGGCGCGCGTCTGGGGCGAGGCCGGCATGGACGCGCTGTGGGGCGCGGCGACCATCAAGCTGCTCGGCGCGGGCCTGGACGACGCGGACTTCGTGGAGAAGGTGTCGCGGCTGGTCGGTGAGCACGACGTCTCCACGGTCAGCTACTCCAGGAGCAAGGACGGACGGTCCCGCTCGACCTCGTACCGCCTCGAACGCATCCTGCCCGCCGACCGCATCCGCGCCCTGCCCAAGGGCACCGCGCTGCTGCTGGCCACCGGGATCAAGCCCGCGCTGGTCCGGTTGCGGCCGTGGTACTCCGAGCCGGGCGCCGACCGTATCGCGACCGCGGCGCAGGCCGAGGTCAAGGCCATCACCGCCCGCGCCGCCGAAGGGATCACGCTGCGATGACCACCCCCGACACCGAACAGACCGCCGCCGGCCCGGAGGGTGCCCCGCCGTTCATCCTCTACCTGGACGGCCGCGAGTACCTGGAGGAGATGGGCCGGCTCGCCCTCTGGGTGAGCGATCTGCTGCTGCCCGTCTACGGGCGCGAGGTCACCTCCCAGCAGCCGTGGTGTCCCCGCTGGTGGGAACACATGGAGGCGGTCGCACGGCTGCACGGGCTGTGGCTGGCCTGGCAGGAGTTCACCGACCCGGCCGCGGGCGCGTCGGGGCCGGCCGTCTGGCACCGGGACCACCTCGGTCCCGTACTGGCCGAACTGCGCTCTCCGTCGGGGCCGTTCGCCGGGTGCAAGGAGGGCAGCCACCGGGACAAACAGCACCCGGTCACCGAGCCGTACGAGGTGCTCGCGCAGCCGGGCGCCGACGCGCCCACCGGGCACGGCGCCCCGGAAGCGGCCGAGCCCGGCCCCTACGACACGAGCCTGTGGTGAGCGGCTCCCGCACGGCCCGGCCGTCGGCCCGCTCCGTCTTCACGCCGGCGAGAGAACAGGACCCCCCGCATGCAGTGGACCATCCATGGCGAACGCACCCTGCACGACACCCCCTGGGTCCGGCTGCGCTGCCTCGACGTCGAACAGCCCGACGGTGCGCGCGTCGACTACCACGTCGTCAGGCTGCGTGACCTCGCCGTCGCCGTGACGGTCGACGCAAGGCAGCGCGTCCTGATGATGTGGCGTCACCGCTTCGTCACGGACACCTGGGGGTGGGAGTTGCCCATGGGGCTCGTCGAGGACGGTGAGCGGCCCGAGGACGCGGCCGCACGCGAACTGGAGGAGGAGACGGGATGGCGCCCGGGATCGGTACGGGAGCTGGTCTACGCACAGCCGGCGGGCGGGATCACCGACTCCCAGCACTTCGTGTACCGCGTCAACGACGCGGTACTGATCGGGGAACCCACCGAACGCAACGAGTCCGACCGGCTGGAGTGGATCCCGCTGGCCGACATCCCGGGCATGATCTCGCGACGGGAGATCGTGAGCAGCGCGACCCTGGTCGGCGTCATGGCACTGCTGCTGGATCTGGGCACGTGGGCGACGCTCCTCGGCGACTGAGCTCGCCGGAGCCGGGGAAGAGGGCCGCGGGCCGTACCCGGACCCGTGCGGGTCAGTCCTGCGGCGGGCTGAAGCGGTCGATGTCCGCGAGGATCTTCCGCTTCAGCTCGAGAGCGGCGGTGATCTCCTTACGCGTGAAGCGCGAGGGGTCCTTAGCGTACACCTCGCGGCCCCGGTCGGAGGTGAACCGGGCCTCGGGGACGCGGTCCGCGCCCTCCGGAAGGAACTTGGCGACCTCCTCGAACGCGGCGAGCGCGTACGCGGTGGCCGGACGGACCTCGCGGTGCTCGGCCGGCGGTGTGTTCAGCAGACGCAGTCCCGCGTCGGTCGACACCCGGTCGCCGATGAACAGGAACTCGCCGGGGTCGATGATCCGTGACGGCTCCGCGCCGCCGAACGCGGGCGGCGCGGGCGGGTCCTCGGCGGGGACGACGAACGCGAACGACCGCGTACGGCCGCACTGCGCGCACGGGCCCTCGTACACGCTGACCACCGCACCGTCGTGGTTCTCCAGACGATGTTGACGGTCGAACTCCTCCGCGCCGCAGACGCAGGCGTGGAGATCCATGTAGAGGTGCGCTTCCTGCATCGAACGAGCGATCAACATGCCATGATCCTACGGGAATCCAGACGCCGGACGGGGGAACGTCAGTGAATCCGAACACCGATGAGACACGGCTGCTTGCCGACGCGGAGGCCGCCCTGCCGGCGGTGCTGCGGAAGCTCTACGCCGGACGACTGCGCGACCAGGGCATCACCGAGGAGGACGGGCGGCGCTTCTTCGCGCTGAACGACACGGCCGGCAAGCGCGTCGAACTGCGCCTGGAGACGGCGCCGCTGCCCGAGCCCCGGCTGTCCCGGACGTTCACCAACACCACCTCCGACCGGTACGTGGTCCAGCTCTCCGACCGTATGCCGCCCGAGATGACCGGCCAGGTGCTGAGCCGCGAGGTGGGCGAACTGCTCGCTGTACGCGACCGGTCGGCCGTGGGCCGCGGAGCGCCTCTGGACAACCTGCTGGCCGCCGGTGCCACACCGCCCACCGGCCGGGAGCTGTCCGACGCGGACCTGGGGCGCGTGGGCGAGTTCAACTACCTGGCGTCCCTGATGACCGACCCGGCGGCCGGCGGCCCCGAACGCCAGGAGGCCCGCGACCGGTTCTCCGCCCTGATCGACGAGTCGGGCCTGCGCACCGGCGCGCCCGCCACCGACACCGCCGCGCACGCCCTCGAACAGTACGCGGCCAACATCCGGCTCGACCTCGCCCGGCAGCATCTGACGCCGGACGCCCGTGACGCGATGGACCAGCTCGCCCGGCCGGCGGAGCAGCTGGCTCCCGGTGACGCCCAGGCGCTGGCCGCGGCACGGACGGCCCGGGCGCAGGACCCGCGGGAGGCCGCCGCGCTCGGCACCGCCCCTGCCTTCCCCATGCCCGGCCGGCGGGCCGACGGTACGCCCATCCCGCGCGAGGAACTGGGCCAGGCGGTGGCCGCGGCCGCCGAACAGCGCACGGCGCTCAGCGCTCACACCCTCGATCAGCTCCGCGCGGAGCAGGCCACTCTGCCCGAGGGCCGGTATCCGCAGCGGGAGATCATGATCGGCGGTGGCGCCTCGCTCGCCGGCCGCGACCCCGACGTCCTGCTCGTGGACGCGCGGGGCCGCTGGCACGTGGACCCCATCGAGGCCATCGTGCAGTCGGCGGACCAGGTGCGCCATCTGCGGGAGAGCGGGATGGGCGACCCCTACCAGTTCGCGGACCCCCAGCAGCGCGTACCGCTCCCGGCGTTGCAGCTGTGGGAGGACACGGCGGCGGCCCGGGGGCCGCTGGTCGACGGCCGGGCGGGGCTGAGCATCGGCGAGGAGGGGCGGCTGATCGCGGAGATCAGCCCGGCCGACGGCTCGCCCCCGGTGCGGGTCGAGGTCCAGGGGTCCCCGCTCGTCGCCACCGGGATCCCGCCCGAGATCGTCCCGGGCGCCGACCGGGGGATACCCACGGTGCCCGAGGCCACCGGGGTCCTCGCGGAGCAGCTCGCCGCCGCGGGCACGCCGGAGGCGCTCGGGGCCCGCGACCGGCTGCTCGCGCTGCCGGAGGGCGAGGGCCGCGCGGCTGCCTCGCTCGACGTGCTCGCCGACCCGGCGGTGGCCGGCGCGCTGGGTGCGGCCGGTGATCCCCGGGTGGCCGGGGCGACCGACACCCTGCGCGCGACGGCGGCCTGGGAGGGTGCCCGCGCCGCGGCGCCCGGCCGGGTCCTGATGGGCGACGAGGTCGGGGACGGGGACTACGACCCGCAGGTCGCCAACGAGTGGCTGATCGCGGGCGTGGGCGGCGCGGCCATCGCCAACGCGGAGATCATTCTGCAGGCCAACCCCGACGCCACGGTGTCCATGGTCGGCAAGGACGCGCCGTTCGTCCTCAAGAACGACGCCCAGTATCTGGCGCTGCGCCAGGCGCACGACGCCGCGCTCGGTGGTGACGGGCGGCTGGTGACGTACTCCGACCGGCGGCTCGGCGAGGTCGGCACGGTGACGGCGCCGGACGGGCGGGTCCGGCTCGCCGCCCTGGACGACCACGGCCGTTCGCTCGGCGTCGAGGGGGACGCGTACGTCGCCTGCCTCGGGCGGGTCTCCCGGCTGCCGCAGGCCCTCGACTCCGTCGAGTCCTGGGCCCGGGAGTCGAGCGGACAGGTCCGCGGGGAGCTGATGTTCGACAAGGACCGCCAGTACCTCGGCTACCGGCTCGCGTTCGAGGCCGACGGACGGCAGCACACGGTCGACGTCACCGGCGCCGCGTCCCGGATGCTGCCCGGCAACGTCTTCGGCAAGGAGGACATGGCGCGTCTCGCCGTCCTCGACGCCAAGACCGCACCCCCGGAGAGCGGCAACGTCGCCGCCGGTTTCATGGCCACCGCCCTCCAGGGCTCCCACCTCGCCCAGCACCGCGCGGCGGGCGGCGGCCCGGGCGGACCGCCCGCCTCCACCCCGCCCGCTCCGAACCCGCCGACAGGGCCTGCGACGGGGCCGGCGACGGGCGGCCCCGCGTCCGGGGCGCCCACGGCGGGCGGGCCCGCGGCAGGTGGGCCCACGGCCGGTACTCCCACGGCCGGCACCCGGGCGGCGGGGACCCCCGCGCCGAGCGGGCCGGCTCCGGGTGCGCCCACGCCCGGCGGGACCGCGCCGCACAGGGCCACCCCCGGGGCCACCCCGGCCGGTGCCACCCCCGGGGCCACCCCGGCCGGGGCCACGCCCGGCGGACCGGCGCCGGCGAAGGCCGCCGCCGCACCGGCCGCCGGCAACCCGGTCGCGGGCGCGGCCCGGCTGCACTCCGGGCGGCGGGCCGCCGCGTCCGGGCGCCCGGCGTCCGGTCCGGCGGGAGCCGGCGGGGCCCCCGCCCAGCCGCCGCGCGTTCCCAGGGCGCCGAAACCGTCCGGAGGCGGCGCACCCGGACGCTGACCTGGGCGGTGGCCTGGGCGCTGACCTGGGGGTTCCTCGAACCCGATGGACAGCTACTTGCGTACGCATCTAATGTACGTGCAAGTAGTTGTCCACCGTCACGTCCCGGAGGTCCCCATGAGCCGTCAGTTCCTCTTCGTGCTCGGCAGCAGCCGTCCCGACGGCAACACCGAACTGCTCGCCCGCAAGGCCGCCGAGCAGCTGCCCGGCGACGTCGGCCGGCGGTGGGTGAGCCTCGCCGAGCATTCGCTGCCCGACTTCACCGACCGGCGCCACGACGACTTCGCGCGGCCCACCTCCGGCACCACCGCGATGCTGCTCGACGCCACGCTCGCGGCCACGGACATCGTCATCGCCTCGCCCCTGTACTGGTACTCGGTGTCCGCCTCCACCAAGCGCTACCTCGACCACTGGTCGGGCTGGCTGCGCACCCCCGGCGTGGACTTCAAGGCCACGATGGCGGGCCGCCGCCTGTGGGGCGTCACCGCGCTGGCCGCCCCCGAGGACGCGGTCGCCGCTCCGCTGGTGGGCACCCTGCACCACACGGCCGCGTATCTGGGGATGCGCTTCGGCGGGGTCCTCCTCGGCAACGGCAGCAAGCCGGGGGACGTACTGGAGGACGCGGCGGCCCTGACGCGCGCGAAGACGTTCTTCGCCCAGGAACCGCCGCTCGCCCGCTTCCCGCACGAGACGGCCTGAGCCCGGCGGGCACCTCTACGCGGTGATGTCCTTCGCCGTGAACCGGGCCCACGCCGCCGAGCCGAACACCGCCGCGTACAGGCCCTGCAGGCCGAGGTTGCGGACGAGGTCGTCCCAGTAGACGGGGTCGCGCATCAGGTCGGCGAAGGACAGCCAGTAGTGCGAGAAGAAGTACGGCCGCAGTGCGTGGAGCTGGGGGATCTGGTCCAGGATCTGGATGGTGATGAGCAGGCCCACGGTCGTCGCCATCGCCGCGATCCCGCTGTTCGTCAGGGTCGAGACGAACAGCCCCAGCGCCGCGACGCCGACCAGGGACGCGGCCACGACGAGCGCGATCAGCAGGGCCCGCGCGAGCCCCTCGCCGAAGCCGATCCGCGTACCGGAGATCGTCGTCAGCTCGCCCAGCGGGAACAGCAGCGCCCCGACCGCGAGCGCCGACACCGCCACCAGCAGGGTCGCGACCAGGCAGAACGTCATCGTGGTCGCGTACTTGGTGAGCAGCAGCCGGGTCCGGCCGGCCGGCGCGACCAGCAGGTAGCGCAGCGTGCCCGCGTTCGCCTCGCCCGCGATCGCGTCGCCCGCGACGACGCCGACGGCCATCGGCAGGAAGAACGGGAGCGTCGCGGCCAGCGCCGTGAACACGAGGAACAGGCCGTTGTTGGTGATCTGGGCCATGAACGCGGGCCCCTCGCCGCTCCCGCCGCCCGCCGCCGAACCGTCGCTCGTCTCCACCTTGACGGCGATGCCGATGAGCACCGGCACGGCGACGAGCACTCCGAGCAGCGCGAGCGTGCGCCAGCGCCGGAACGTGGTGACGAGTTCGTCGCGGAACAGCCCGAACGTCCACAGCGGGCTCGGCCTCCGTACGCTCGCCCGGGCCGCGTCCGCCGCCGGGGTCCCGGCCCCGGACGCGAACCCGTCGTCCGTCCGCGCGTCCGCCCGCGGCGCCTCAGCTCGCGACATCGAAGCCCTCCCCCGTCAGCGCCATGAAGGCGTCCTCCAGCGAGGCCCGCTCGACCCCGAAGCCGCGGACCCGGACGCCCGCCGTGACCAGCGCCGCGTTCAGCTCGGCGAGTTCGCGGTCCGGTGGCTCACCGCTCACCCCGGTGCCGGTGACGACGAGGTCCGCCACGCCCTGTTCCTTGAGGACCCGGGCCGCGTCCGCCGTGTCCGGGGTCGTGACGACCAGCCGCCCGCGCGCCCCGGCCGCCAGCTCGGCCACCGCGCCCTGGGTGATCAGCCGGCCCTGGGCCATCACCGCCGCGTGCGTGCACACCTGCTCGATCTCGTCGAGCAGGTGTGAGGAGAGGAAGACCGTGGTCCCGTCCGAGGCCAGCTCCCTGACCAGCGAACGGATCTCCCGCATCCCCTGCGGGTCGAGCCCGTTGGTCGGCTCGTCCAGGACGAGCAGACGGCGGGGCCGCAGCAGCGCGGCGGCGAGACCGAGCCGCTGCTTCATGCCGAGCGAGTACGCCCTGGCCTTCTTGCCCGCGGCCGCCGTCAGCCCGACCCGGTCCAGCGCCGCCGCGACGCGGGCCCGCCGGGTGCGCGGATCGGCGCTCGGGTCGGCGGCGTCGTACCGCAGGAGGTTGTCCCGGCCGGAGAGGAACCCGTACAGCGCGGGGCCCTCGATGAGCGCGCCGACCTCCGGGAGCACGGCGCGCGCGGCGCGGGGCATCGGCTGCCCCAGCACGCGCGCCGAGCCCGAGGTCGGCTCGATCAGCCCCATCAGCATGCGGATGGTGGTGGTCTTGCCCGAGCCGTTCGGTCCGAGGAAGCCGAAGACGCTGCCCGCCGGGACGGTCAGGTCCAGACCGTCCACGGCGAGCTGTCCGCCGCGGTACCGCTTGGTGAGCGCGCGGGTGGCGATCACCGTGTCCCCCGTGCCGGGCTCCGCGGCGGACCGTTCCTCCATGGGCTCTCCCCCAGTTCACTCGCCCCGTTCACTCGCTCGAACGGGACCACGTCACGGGCCGTCCCGCCGGGTCACCCCGCCGCGTCGGCCGCCTTCACCAGTGTGTCCTTGGTGACCGTACCCACGTAGACCTTGCCGTCGTCGGTGATCAGCGCGTTGACCAGGCGGGTCGAGAAGACCGTGCCGGAGCCGAACGTGCCGTGGACCTGGTCGCCGAGGGAGTTCAGGAAGCCGCTGACGTCACCGTTGCCCGAGGACGCGGAGGGCATGCCCTGGCCGCCCGTGTCGAACTCGGCGACCGTGTTCCAGCCCTCGCCGACGACCTTCAGGCCCTCCAGCCCTGAGGCGAGGTCCTGCGGGGACCCCTTCGGGACGCCCTCGGACGCCCCGGCCTCGCCGTCCTGCGTGACCTTCGCGCCCTTCGGCGGGGTGAAGTCGAAGGTCGACGCGGCCGGCTTCGAGAAGTCGACCTCGGTGAAGCCGGCGTCCACGACGGCCGCGCCCCCGCCCGCCGGAGTGAGCGTGAACTTCAGCGGCGTGCCCGTCTTCGCGTCCACGGCGACGGTGATCGCGCCGACCGTGGTCCCGGACTGCTTCGGCTTGATCAGCAGCCTGTACGCGTCCCGGCCGGCGACCTGCGCGGTCCCGTCGACGGTCACGGACGTCGTGCCGTCGGCGGCCTTCAGCGCCTGCTCGGCCAGCTCCTTCGGGGTGGCGGGGACGCCCTTCGGCGCCTCGCCCTTCCGGCCGTCCGCGTGACCGGAGCCGGACGCGGTGGCGTGGTAGACCTGGTTCGACTTGCTGTCGTACCCCCAGACGTCGTCGCCGTTGTGGACGAGGCTGTACTCGGACGTCTTGTCGAGCAGCGAGACCTTCGACCGGTCGGGACCGTCGGCCGCGACCCGCAGCGTGTGCGTGCCGGAGGCCAGCTCCGTCAGCTTGGACGTCGGGTCCGCGGAGGAGCCGCCGTCGTCCCCGGCCGGGCCGGACGCGAAACCGCCGGCGAGCCCGCCCAGGTCGGGCAGCCCCAGATCGGTGCTGATCTTCACGGTGCCGGACAGCTGCTCGGTGTCCGACGCGGCGATCCTCTCGATGAGCCGCTGTGCGCTGACCTCGGGCAGATCCGGGTCGCCCGAGTCGGCGAGCGCCGGGACGAGCCCGATGGTCGCCGCCGCCACCCCCACCACCGCGACCGGGACGACGTAACGCGCTGCCCTCCGCCGCCCGCCGCGCATCTCGTCGGCGTCGTCGGGCAGGCCGTCCGCCCCGGCGGTCCTGTCGGATTCGTACGGTGCCATGTGTGCCTTACCTCCGTCGTCGGCGGCGGCCTTCCTACCGTCCTGCGCTTTCCACCCCGAGCCGCCATTCTCACCCGAATCGGTGAGGAGTGGTGTTCTCCATCTGACCAAATCGGACCCGCGGAAGCGTCAGACCGGGGACGCAACTGCGTGTACTGCTGCGGTATGACACGAAGCGGCGGCGCCTCCCCCGACCCGTAGGGGTCGTGAGGAGAGCGCCGCCGCTCCGAGGACGGGGGGGCGGGGGTCAGCCCGCCCGGTGCACCACCGCGTCGCACAGCTCCAGCAGGCAGACCTTCGCGTCGCAGTCGGGCAGCGGCGCCAGCGTGGCCCGCGCCTCCTCCGCGTACCGCACGGTGTCCCGGCGGGCCTGCTCCAGCGCCGGGTGGGCGCGCAGCCGGGCGAGCGCCTCGGCGTGCCGGGCGTCGTCCGTGAGATCCGAGTCGAGCAGCTCGCACAGGGCGATGTCCTCGGGCAGCCCGAGCCGCTCCGCGCGCTCGCGCAGCCGCAGCACCGGCAGCGTGGCGATGCCCTCGCGCAGGTCGGTCCCCGGGGTCTTCCCGGACTCGTGCGAGTCGGAGGCGATGTCCAGTACATCGTCGGCGAGCTGGAACGCCATGCCCAGCCGCTCCCCGTACTGGGTGAGCACGTCCACGACCGTCTCGTCGGCGCCCGACATCATCGCGCCGAAGCGGCCGGCGACGGCGATCAGGGACCCGGTCTTGCCGGCGAGGACGTCCAGGTAGTGGTCGACGGGGTCGCGGCCGTCGCGGGGGCCGGCCGTCTCCAGGATCTGGCCGGTCACCAGGCGCTCGAACGCCTCCGCCTGGATGCGGACCGCCTCGGGCCCGAGGTCGGCGAGGATGTGCGAGGCGCGCGCGAAGAGGAAGTCGCCGGTGAGGACCGCGACCGAGTTGCCCCAGCGGGTGTTCGCGCTGGACACCCCGCGGCGCACCTCCGCCTCGTCCATGACGTCGTCGTGGTAGAGCGTGGCCAGGTGGGTCAGCTCGACGACCACGGCCGAGGGGACGACACCCGGCGCGTAGGGATCACCGAACTGTGCCGCGAGCATCACCAGCAGCGGGCGGAACCTCTTCCCCCCCGCGCGGACGAGATGCTGGGCGGCCTCCGTGATGAAGGGGACCCCGCTCTTGGTGGCTTCGAGCAAACCCGACTCGACAGCCGCCAATCCGGCCTGGACATCGGCTTCGAGAGCCTGGTCCCGCACGCTCAGCCCGAACGGCCCGACGACGGTCACGAGAGGTTCTCCTGTCTGCTGACGATCACATGGCGAACTCGGTCGATCATTCGGTCGATGACACGGTTTGTCGATGTGTCGCTGCCATCACTCAAGTCAGCGTATCCGGTCACGTTTCGATCACCACGAGCGCCCACCGTCCCCGCCCGCGTCTCCCCCGGACGGGAGGAGACCCCGCACCTGAATGCGCGCGGCGGCACTTCACCACCGGCGGCCCCTCGTCCACCTCGCACCCCTCAGCAAATTCGGCCACATGTTCGATAACCGGTCGGGTGCGGACGTCGGCCTCGACCGAGCCCGTCGCCCGGCGCGCCGCCACCGGGCGCCGAGACGCCGACGACGACGGCGACGGCGACGGGGACGACGGCGACGGCGACGGCGACGGCGACGGCGACGGCGGCACTCTTGCCCGTATTGCCGCTTTGCGCCCCTCCGTGCGTTAGCTCCCCTTCTTGTCCTTCATAGGCGCTATCTCACGTACCTCACCAAGCTCCGACCTGAGCACTTACGTGACTCAATGAGGCGCTTTGCAGGGGTTGGATATACATCAACACCCGCCCACAGCACGTGAATTGGGTCACGCCGGACAGAAAGATCCATATCGCCGGGTGTGTGCATTTGCCTTTGCGCACTGCAAGTTGAACCTGTGAATCCGTTTGATCTGACGACACATCACCCACTCCATACTGATCAGGTGAGTTGCGTCATGGATTCAAACCTTGTTCCGCACATGTGCTCTCGCATACGTTTCGGTCGAACCGGACGGACCGCCCAATCCTGCCGCCGCCCGGCACCAACCCACCGACCCAGTACGGCAGGAGCGGGGGACCCAGGTAGGTCGCCGTACCGGTCCAGCCGGCACGGCTCGGGGTTAAGCCACGCGTCAGCGCGGCCGGGCACCTCCCGCCCGAACCCGACAGCTCACCTCGCAGGCGCGGAGAGGAACTCAGTCATGTCCGCTCGTGGCAAGCACCGCCTCACCAGAACCTCCAGCCCCCTCCTCCGTGGCATCGTCGCCACCGGAACGGGCGGAGCCGCCCTCGCGCTCCCCCTCATGGGCGCGACCGTCGCCAGTGCCGCCGAGCCCACCGGTGCCGTGACCTCCGCGGCATCCGTGGCGTCGGCGGCGTCCACCCAGCACGCCACCGCCAAGGCGGGCGAGAAGGCGCAGGTCAAGCACCACAGCTACCGGGTGGTCAAGGGCGACTCTCTGGCGAAGATCGCGCGGGACCACTCCACGCGGGGTGGCTGGAAGCAGCTCTACGCCGACAACCGCGAGGCCGTCGGCGAGAACCCGTCCCTGATCCACCCCGGACTCCGGCTGACGCTGGGCGCCAAGAGCGCGGACGCCTCGAAGGGCACCGCGAGCAACCAGAACCCGACGAGCGCCCACAAGAGCTCCGGCGAGAACTCCACCGGGAGGGCGGGCAGCGGCGTGACGAAGACGGAGAGCGCCACGGCGACCACCTCCGCGCCGTCCATCGAGGCCGCTCCGGTCGCGGCGACGACATACACGAACGACCTCGACGGCTGGATCCGGCAGTCGCTGGACATCATGGCCGCCAACGGCATCCCCGGTTCGTACGACGGCATCTACCGCAACGTCATGCGTGAGTCCTCGGGCAACCCGCTGGCCATCAACAACTGGGACTCCAACGCGGTCGCCGGCACCCCCTCCAAGGGGCTGCTGCAGGTCATCGACCCGACCTTCGCCGCCTACCACGTGGCGGGCACCTCGATGGACCCGTACGACCCGGTCGCGAACATCACGGCCGCCTGCAACTACGCGGCGGACAAGTACGGCTCGATCGACAACGTCAACGGCGCCTACTGACCGTCACCCAGGGATCGGCGCCCACCTGACCGGCGCCCGGTGCCCGGCTGTTCCCCGGTTCCCGCTTCGCCGCGGGGGCCGGGGAACAGCCGTTCCACTATGACCGCGACGCCGTCCTCCTCGTTCGAGAGGGTGATCTCGTCGGCGACGGACCGCAGTTCGGGATGGGCGTTGGCCATGGCCACGCCGTGTGCCGCCCAGTCGAACATCGGGATGTCGTTCGGCATGTCACCGAAGGCGAGGGTCGCGGACGCGTCCAGACCGAGGTGACGTGCGGCGCGCGCCAGTCCCGTCGCCTTCGTCACGCCGCATGGCTGGAGTTCGACGGTGCCGGGACCCGACATGGTCACGGTGGCGAGAGAACCGACCACGGCACGGGCCACCGACGTCAGCTCGTCGTCCGACAGCACCGGATGCCGCAGCAGCACCTTGCTGACCGGCTTCGCCCAGAGGGCCTCCCGGCGCTCCACACGGACCGCAGGCAGGGTCGGGTGCGGCATGACGTAACCCGGCTCGATGAGTGTCAGCCCGTCCACGCCGTCCTGGTCCACCGCCGCGTACAACTCCCCCACCTCCGCCTCGATCTTGCCGAGCGCCGTCTCCGCCGACTCCCTCTCCAGGGTGACCGACCAGACCATCCGGCCGGTGCCGGCGTCGTACACCTGCGCCCCCTGCCCGCACACCGCGAGGCCCCGGCAGCCGAGGGCGTCGAGCAGCGGACGCACCCTCGGCGCCGGCCGCCCCGTCACGACGAGATGCGTGGCGCCCGCTCCGGCCGCCCGCGCCAGCGCGGCACGCGACCGGTCGGAGACCCTGTCGTCGCCGCGCAGCAGCGTTCCGTCCAGGTCAGTGGCGATGAGTGAATATGCAGTCGGAGCGGCCATGATCCGAAGAATACGGATCCCACGCCCCAGCGGCCCGGCGTGAACCGGTCGTCGTCCGGTATCCCGCCCGCATCGCCGTCCACCGCGCGAAGTCGCGTCCCGGGCCGCCCGGTTGACCCGGACCGACCGGACCGAACCAGCGGCTTCGAACAGTACCGAACGGACATTACGAACTCTTCAGGCACTGCCGCGAGGCGGGTCCTCCCACGTAACGTGTGCCGCAACCACACGGAAAGCGAGGCAGTACCCGATGCCCCCCTTCGATGTCCCCGAGGGCGATCCCTTCGGTCCGCACAATCTTCCGTACGGCGTGTTCTCCCGTACCGGCTCCGATGAGCGGACCGTCGGTGTCCGGCTCGGCGACCACGTGCTCGACGCCGGTGCGGCGGCGGCCGCCCTCGGCTCCCCGTACGTCTCCCTGCTCGCCCGGCCGTCGCTCGACGCGCTGCTCGCCGCGGGCCGCACCGCCTGGTCGGACGTACGGCGTGCCCTCACGGCCTGGGTGACCGTCCCCTCCCACCGCGCGACCGTCGAGCCGCTGCTGATCCCGCTCTCCGAGGTGACCCTGCACCTCCCCTTCGCGGTCGCCGACTACGTCGACTTCTACGCGTCCGAGAACCACGCCCGCAACGTCGGGCAGATCTTCCGCCCCGACGCCGCCGACTCGCTCACCCCCAACTGGAAGCACCTCCCCATCGGTTACCACGGCCGGGCCGGGACCGTGGTGGTCTCGGGGACCGACGTCGTCCGCCCCTCGGGCCAGCGCAAGGCCCCGGCCGAGACGGCGCCCGCCTACGGTCCCTCCGTCCGCCTGGACATCGAGGCGGAGGTCGGCTTCGTCGTGGGCACGCCCACGGCCATGGGCACGCCGGTGCCGCTCGGCGACTTCCGCGACCACGTCTTCGGCCTCTGCCTCCTCAACGACTGGTCGGCGCGGGACATCCAGGCCTGGGAGTACGTGCCGCTCGGCCCCTTCCTCGGCAAGTCCTTCGCCACGTCGGTGTCCGCCTGGATCACCCCGCTCGACGCGCTGGACGACGCCCGGGTCGCGCCCCCGGACCGCACCCACCCCCTGCTCCCCTACCTGGACGACGCCACCGAGGAACCGGGCGGCTACGACCTGCGGATCTCCGTCGCCATCAACGGCCACGTCGTCTCCGAGCCGCCCTTCTCCACCATGTACTGGACGGCCGCGCAGCAGCTGGCCCACATGACGGTGAACGGCGCGTCGCTGCGCACCGGCGACCTGTACGGCTCCGGCACCGTGAGCGGCCCCACCGAGGGCGAACGCGGCTCCCTCCTGGAACTCACCTGGAACGGCCGCGACGCCCTCGAACTCCCGGACGGCAAGCGCACCTTCCTGAAGGACGGCGACGAGGTCACCCTGACGGCGTGGGCGCCCGGCCCGCACGGCAGCCGCGTCGGCCTGGGCGAGGTGACGGGCCGGATCACCCCGGCCCGCTGACCCGCCCACGGCCCCCGCGCCGGGCGGCTACATCCAGTCGTCCGGCTCGGGCTCGGGCTCCGTGCCTGACCAGTCCAGAGGCGGTACGTCGTCGGCGCGGGCGCCGGCCGGAGCGGGCCCGCGCGTGCTCCGGCCACCGAAGGCCCCTGTGGCACCGCGCCCGGCACCCGCCGCGTCCGTGCCCGTGCCGGCGTCCGTGCCCGTGCCCGTGCCGGCGTCCGTGCCCGCCTCGGTGGGCCGCTCCAGGGAGGCGAGGACCGCGACCACGCCCTCCCCGTAGGTCGCGCGCTTCTTCTCACCCACCCCGCTGATCCCGCCCAGCTCCGCCACCGACGCCGGCCACACCGTGGCGATCTCCCGCAGCGTCGCGTCGTGGAAGATGACGTACGCCGGGACGCCCTGCTCCTTCGCCTGCTCGGCCCGCCACGCGCGCAGGGCCTCGAAGGCGGGAAGCAGTCCGGCGGGCAGCTCCGCCGCCGCGGCCTTCGTCTTGCGCTCGCCCTTCCCGGAGCCGGACGAGGAGCGGGAGACCACCGGCTTCGGCGGCTCCTTGCGCAGCAACACCTCCCGCTCGCGCCGCAGCACCGTCCCGCTCTCCTCGGTCAGCACCAGCGTCCCGTACTCGCCCTCGACCGCGAGCAGCCGCTGTGCCAGCAATTGCCGTATGACGCCACGCCAGTCGGCCTCGGACAGATCCTCGCCGATGCCGAACACGGACAGCTGGTCGTGGTCGAACTGGATCACCTTGGCGGTGCGGCGCCCCAGCAGGATGTCGACGATCTGGACCGCGCCGAACTTCTGCCCCCGCTCCCGCTGCAGCCGCACCACCGTGGACAGCAGCTTCTGCGCCGCGACGGTGCCGTCCCAGGTCTCGGGCGGGGTCAGGCAGGTGTCGCAGTTGCCGCACGCCGGTGTGGAGGGGTCCTGGCCGAAGTAGGCGAGGAGCTGTCCCCGGCGGCACCGGGCCGTCTCGCACAGGGCGAGCATCGAGTCCAGGTGGGCGGCGGCACGGCGGCGGAAGGCCTCGTCGCCCTCTCCGCTCTGGATGAGCTTGCGCTGCTGGACCACGTCCTGCAGCCCGTACGCCATCCAGGCCGTGGACGGCAGGCCGTCCCGGCCGGCGCGGCCCGTCTCCTGGTAGTAGCCCTCGACCGACTTCGGCAGGTCGAGGTGGGCGACGAAGCGCACGTCCGGCTTGTCGATGCCCATGCCGAAGGCGATCGTCGCCACCACGACAAGGCCGTCCTCCCGCAGGAACCGCGACTGGTGGGCCGCGCGCGTGCCCGCGTCCAGGCCCGCGTGGTAGGGCACCGCCTCGATGCCGCCCCGCGTCAGGAACTCGGCGGTCTTCTCCACCGAGTTGCGGGAGAGGCAGTACACGATGCCCGCGTCGCCCGCGTGCTCCTCGCGGAGGAAGGCCAGCAGCTGCTTCTTGGGGTCGGCCTTGGGCACGATCCGGTACTGGATGTTGGGCCGGTCGAAGCTGGCCTCGAAGTGGCGGGCGTCCGGCATGCCGAGGCGCTCGGTGAGCTCCCGGTGCGTCGCCCGGGTGGCCGTCGCGGTCAGCGCGACCCGCGGCACGTCCGGCCAGCGCTCCCCCAGCACGGACAGGGCCAGGTAGTCGGGGCGGAAGTCGTGGCCCCACTGGGACACGCAGTGCGCCTCGTCGATCGCGAAGACCGCGATCTTGCCGCGCGCGAGCAAATCCCGCGTGGCGTCCAGACGCAGCCGCTCCGGCGCCAGGTAGAGCAGGTCCAGCTCGCCGGCGAGGAACTCCGCCTCGACCGTCCGCCGCTCGTCGAAGTCCTGCGTCGAGTTCATGAACCCGGCGCGCACGCCCAGCGCGCGCAGCGCGTCCACCTGGTCCTGCATGAGCGCGATGAGCGGGGAGAGCACGATGCCCGTGCCCGGTCTGACCAGGGACGGGATCTGGTAGCAGAGGGACTTCCCGGCACCGGTCGGCATCAGCACGACGGCGTCGCCGCCCGCCACCACATGGTCGATGACGGCTTCCTGGTCGCCCCGGAACGCCTCGTAGCCGAAGACCCGGCGCAGCGTCGCCAGCGCCTCGCTCTCGGCCGGTCCCGGGGCCGCCGTGCCCACTCCGCCTTCTCCGGCCATCACCATCGTCTCGCCTGTCCCGTCCATCGCCCGACCCCCTGCCCCGTGCCGCGGGCCGCGTGCTCCGTCGCACCCGCCCACGACTGCAACGATAGGGCCCCGCACCGACAGCCACGGAGTTGTCCACAGGTCACCCGTGTGACAACACAACCGGCCCGGCGCCCCAGGTGGGGTGCCGGGCCGGTTGTGTGAGACGGACGTCTCAGCGCACGAAGACTCCCGCCTGGCCCGCCAGGTCCAGGAAGTACTGCGGCGCCACACCCAGGACCACCGTGACCGCGACGCCGACCGCGATCGCCGTCGTGGTCAGGGGGGACGGCACGGCCACCGTCGGGCCCTCCGGCCGGGGCTCGCTGAAGAACATCAGCACGATCACCCGGATGTAGAAGAACGCCGCGATCGCCGAGGAGATCACACCGACCACGACCAGCGGGGCCGCGCCGCCCTCCGCCGCCGCCTTGAACACCGCGAACTTGCCGGTGAAGCCGGAGGTCAGCGGGATGCCCGCGAAGGCCAGCAGGAAGACGGCGAAGACGGCCGCCACCATCGGCGAGCGGCGCCCGAGCCCCGCCCACTTGGAGAGGTGGGTCGCCTCACCGCCCGCGTCGCGTACCAGGGTCACCACGGCGAAGGCGCCGATCGTGACGAACGAGTACGCGGCCAGGTAGAAGAGCACCGAGGAGACGCCGTCGGGTGTCGTCGCGATGACACCGGCCAGGATGAAGCCCGCGTGCGCGATCGACGAGTACGCCAGCAGCCGCTTGATGTCCGTCTGGGTGATCGCGACGATCGCGCCGCCCAGCATGGTGACGATGGCGACGCCCCACATGACCGGGCGCCAGTCCCAGCGCAGGCCCGGCAGGACGACGTACAGCAGCCGGAGCAGCGCGCCGAAGGCGGCCACCTTGGTCGCCGACGCCATGAAGCCGGTGACCGGGGTGGGCGCGCCCTGGTAGACGTCGGGGGTCCACATGTGGAACGGCACCGCGCCGACCTTGAAGAGCAGACCCATGACGACCATGGCGGCGCCGATGAGCAGCAGCGCGTCGTTGCCCATGGTGTCGGCGAGGGCCGGGTCGACGTTCTGCACGGTGCCGTCGACGACCTGGGCGATCCGCGCGTACGACACCGATCCGGCGTACCCGTACAGCAGGGCGATGCCGAAGAGGGTGAACGCGGAGGCGAAGGCGCCGAGCAGGAAGTACTTGACCGCGGCCTCCTGCGACATGAGCCGCTTGCGGCGGGCCACGGCGCACAGCAGGTACAGCGGGAGCGAGAAGACTTCCAGGGCGATGAACAGGGTCAGCAGGTCGTTGGCCGACGGGAAGACCAGCATGCCGCCGATGGCGAAGAGCAGGAGCGGGAACACCTCGGTGGTGGTGAAGCCCGCCTTGACCGCGGCCTTCTCGCTGTCGCTGCCGGGCACGGACGCGGCCTGCGCGGCGAAGGAGTCCACGCGGTTGCCGTGCGCCGCCGGGTCCAGCCGCCGCTCGGCGAAGGTGAAGACGCCGAGCAGTCCCGCGAGCAGGATCGTGCCCTGGAGGAACAGGGCGGGTCCGTCGACGGCGACGGCGCCCATCGCGGCGATGTGCGCCTTGGTCGTGCCGTACCCGCCGGCCGCCAGGCCGACCACCGCCGCGAAGGCGGCGGCGAGCGCGACGACGGACACGAACAGCTGGGTGTAGTAGCGGTGCTTGCGCGGCACGAACGCCTCGACGAGCACCCCGACGACCGCCGCGCCGATGACGATCAAGGTGGGCGACAGCTGCCCGTACTCGATCTTCGGAGCGTCGATCTTGGAGATCGGATCGGCCGCGGTGGCCGCCGTTGTCCACAGGCTGTGGACGGCTGATGCGCTCACTTGGCCGCCTCCACCTCGGGCTTGGGGTCCGTCTTGTGTACGTCTGACATGGTCTGCTTGACCGCCGGGTTGACGATGTCGGTGACCGGCTTCGGGTAGACACCCAGGAAGATCAGCAGTGCGATCAGCGGGGTGACGACCAGGAGCTCACGCACCCTGAGGTCGGGCATCCGTGCAACCTCGGGCTTCACCGGGCCCGTCATCGTCCGTTGGTAGAGGACGAGCGCGTAGAGAGCGGCGAGGACGATGCCCACGGTGGCGACGATGCCGATCGCCGGATAACGCTCGAACGCGCCGACCAGCACCAGGAACTCACTGACGAACGGGGCCAGTCCCGGCAGGGACAGGGTCGCGAGGACCCCGATCAGGAAGGTGCCCGCGAGCACCGGGGCGACCTTCTGCACCCCTCCGTAGTCGGCGATCAGACGCGAGCCGCGCCGCGAGATCAGGAAGCCCGCCACCAGCAGCAGCGCGGCGGTCGACAGCCCGTGGTTGACCATGTACAGCGTCGCGCCGGACTGGCCGCGGCTGGTCATCGCGAAGATGCCCAGGATGATGAACCCGAAGTGCGAGACCGACGCGTACGCCACCAGCCGCTTGATGTCACGCTGGCCGACCGCGAGCAGCGCGCCGTAGATGATGCTGACCGTGGCGAGCACCATGACCACCGGGGTGGCCCACTTCGAGGCCTCCGGGAAGAGCTGGAGGCAGTAGCGCAGCATCGCGAAGGTGCCGACCTTGTCCATCACCGTCGTGATCAGCACCGCCACCGGGGTGGTGGACTCGCCCATCGCGTTCGGCAGCCAGGTGTGCAGCGGCCACAGCGGGGCCTTCACAGCGAAGGCGAAGAAGAAGCCGAGGAACAGCCACCGCTCCGTGCTCTGCGCCATGTGCAGCGAGCCGTTGGCGCGGGCCTCGGCGATCTCCTGGAGCGAGAAGTTCCCGGCGACCACGTAGAGGCCGATCACGGCGGCCAGCATGATCAGACCGCCGGCGAGGTTGTAGAGGAGGAACTTCACGGCCGCGTAGGAACGCTGGGTCGCCGCCGTGCCCTCTCCGTGCTCGTGCGCCTTGTCCCCGAAGCCGCCGATGAGGAAGTACATCGGGATGAGCATGGCTTCGAAGAAGATGTAGAAGAGGAAGACGTCGGTGGCCTCGAAGGAGAGGATCACCATCGCCTCGACGACCAGGATCAGGGCGAAGTAGCCCTGAGTCGGCCGCCAGCGCCTGCTTCCGGTCTCGTGGGGGTCGGCGTCGTGCCAGCCCGCGAGGATGATGAACGGGATCAGCAGCGCGGTGAGCGCGACGAGCGCCACCCCGATGCCGTCCACACCCAGCTCGTAGCGCACCCCGAAGTCCTTGATCCAGGATTGCGATTCGGTGAGCTGGTAGCGGTCGCCGCCGGGCTCGAAACGGACCAGGACGATCCCGGCGAGCGCCAGCGTGGCGAGCGAGACGAGCAGCGCCAGCCACTTGGCGACGGTGCGCCGCGCGGCCGGCACGGCGGCCGTGGCGATGGCCCCGAGAGCCGGGAGCACCGCCGTCGCTGTCAGCAGAGGAAAGGACATCGGTATCAGACCGCCCTCATCAGCAGGGTCGCGGCGACGAGGACCGCCGCACCGCCGAACATCGAGACCGCGTACGAACGGACGTAGCCGTTCTGCAGGGTGCGCAGCCGTCCGGAGAGCCCGCCCATCGACGCCGCCGTGCCGTTGACGACGCCGTCGACCAGGGTGTGGTCGACGTAGACCAGGGAGCGGGTGAGGTGCTCCCCGCCGCGCACCAGCACGACGTGGTTGAAGTCGTCCTGGAGCAGGTCGCGCCGGGCGGCCCGGGTGAGCAGGGAGCCGCGCGGGGCGACGGCCGGGACGGGCCTGCGGCCGTACTGGGCGTAGGCGATGGCGACGCCGACGACCAGGACCGCCATGGTGGCCAGGGTGACCGTGAGCGCGCTGATCGGCGCGTCGCCGTGGTCGTGTCCGGTGACGGGCTCCAGCCAGTGCAGGAACCGGTCGCCGACGCTGAACAGACCGCCGGCGAAGACCGATCCGAAGGCCAGCACGATCATGGGGATCGTCATGGACTTCGGCGACTCGTGCGGGTGCGGCTCGGCGTGCTCGCCGCCGGCCTCCGCCGCGGGCTCCACGCTCGGCTCGGCCGGTGACGGCGTCGGCGCGTTGCGCCAGCGCTCCTCGCCGAAGAAGGTCATCAGCATCACGCGGGTCATGTAGTACGCGGTGATGGCCGCGCCGAGCAGGGCCGCGCCGCCGAGGATCCAGCCCTCGGTGCCGCCCTTGGCGAAGGCCGCCTCGATGATCTTGTCCTTGGAGAAGAAGCCGGACAGTCCGGGGAAGCCGATGATCGCGAGGTAGCCGAGCCCGAACGTCACGAAGGTGACCGGCATGTACTTCCTGAGGCCGCCGTACCTGCGCATGTCGACCTCGTCGTTCATGCCGTGCATGACCGAACCGGCACCGAGGAAGAGCCCGGCCTTGAAGAAGCCGTGCGTCACCAGGTGCATGATCGCGAAGACGTAGCCGATGGGGCCGAGACCCGCGGCGAGCACCATGTAGCCGATCTGCGACATCGTCGATCCGGCGAGCGCCTTCTTGATGTCGTCCTTGGCGCAACCGACGATCGCACCGAACAGGAGCGTGACCGCGCCGACCACCGTGACGACCAGCTGGGCGTCCGGGGCGGCGTTGAAGATCGTGCCGGAGCGGACGATCAGGTACACGCCCGCCGTCACCATCGTCGCCGCGTGGATGAGGGCCGAGACCGGGGTCGGGCCCTCCATCGCGTCGCCGAGCCAGGACTGCAGCGGCACCTGGGCGGACTTGCCGCAGGCGGCGAGCAGCAGCATCAGGGCGACGGCGGTGAGCTTGCCCTCGCTCGCGCCCGCGGCCAGGCCCGGGTCCTCGTGGGTTCCGAGCAGCGGCCCGAACGCGAAGGTCCCGAAGGTGGTGAACATCAGCATGATGGCGATGGACAGGCCCACGTCACCGACGCGGTTGACCAGGAAGGCCTTCTTCGCGGCCGTCGCGGCGCTGGGCTTGTGCTGCCAGAAGCCGATCAGGAGGTACGAGGCGAGGCCGACGCCCTCCCAGCCGACGTACAGCAGCAGGTAGTTGTCGGCGAGCACGAGGAGCAGCATCGCCGCGAGGAACAGGTTGAGATAACCGAAGAAACGGCGCCGGCGCTCGTCGTGCTCCATGTACCCGATCGAGTACACGTGGATGAGCGTGCCGACCCCGGAGATCAGCAGGACGAACGTCATCGACAGCTGGTCCAGGTGGAAGGCGACGTCCGCCTGGAAGCTCTCGACCGGTACCCAGCTGAACAGGTGCTGGCCGAGGGCCCGGTCGGCCGCGTCCTTGCCGAGCATGTCGGCGAAGAGGACCGCGCCGATCACGAAGGAGGCGGCCGCCAGCGCGGTACCGATCCAGTGGCCGACGGCGTCGAGCCGCCGGCCGCCGCACAGCAGTACGGCCGCTCCGAGCAGAGGCGCCGCCACCAGCAGCGCAATCAGATTCTCCACGATCTAGCGACCCCCTACAGCTTCATCAGGCCGGCGTCGTCGACCGAGGCCGAGTGGCGGGAACGGAACAGCGACACGATGATCGCGAGCCCGACCACGACCTCCGCGGCGGCGACGACCATCGTGAAGAAGGCGATGATCTGGCCGTCGAGATTGCCGTGCATCCGGGAGAAGGCGACGAACGCGAGGTTGCACGCGTTGAGCATGAGCTCGATGCACATGAACACCACGATCGCGTTCCGCCTGATCAGCACCCCGGTGGCGCCGATCGTGAACAACAGGGCGGCGAGGTAGAGGTAGTTGACGGGATTCACTTCTTCGCCTCCTCGGTCCGGCCGAGGCGGTCGGTCGCGCTCTGCTCCAGGGCCTTCAGGTCGTTCAGCGCCTCGCTCGACACGTCACGGATCTGCCCGCGGCGGCGCAGCGTCTTGTTGACGGTGAGCTCGGACGGGGTGCCGTCCGGGAGGAGGCCCGCGATGTCCACCGCGTTGTGCCGGGCGTAGACGCCGGGCGCAGGCAGCGGCGGCAGGTGCTTGCCCTCGCGCACGCGCTGCTCGGCCAGCTCGCGCTGGGTCTTGGCGCGCTCGGTGCGCTCCCGGTGGGTGAGCACCATGGCACCGACGGTGGCCGTGATGAGCAGGGCGCCGGTGATCTCGAAGGCGAACACGTACTTCGTGAAGAGGAGGGCCGCGAGGCCCTCCACGTTGCCGCCGGCGTTGGCTTTGCTCAGGCCGTTGAACTCGCTGACGGAGGCGTTGCCGATGCCCGCGAAGAGCAGGATGCCGAAGCCGAGCCCGCACAGCAGGGCCAGCCAGCGCTGGCCCTTGATGGTCTCCTTCAGGGAGTCGGCGGCGGTGACACCGACGAGCATGACCACGAAGAGGAACAGCATCATGATCGCGCCGGTGTAGACGACGACCTGGACGATGCCCAGGAAGTAGGCGCCGTTGGCGAGGTAGAACACGGCCAGGACGATCATGGTCCCGGCCAGGCAGAGCGCGCTGTGCACGGCCTTCTTCATGAAGACGGTGCACAGGGCGCCGATCACGGCGACGGTGCCGAGGACCCAGAACTGGACGGCCTCGCCCGTCGAGGTCGCGTAGGCGGCGAGCTGCGTCATCGGCCGTTCACCTTCTCCGACGCCGGTTCGTCCTCACCGAAGGTCGAGGAGGCCTCCTGCGGCACCTCGCCCTTGGAGAGGGCCACCTGCCGCTCCGTACCCGGTGCGGCCTCGGTCACCAGGCCCCGGTAGTAGTCCTGCTCGTCCATGCCGGGGAAGATCGAGTGCGGGCTGTCGACCATGCCCTCGTCGAGACCGGCGAGCAGCTGCTCCTTGGTGTAGATGAGGTTGGCGCGGCTGCTGTCGGCCAGCTCGAACTCGTTGGTCATCGTGAGCGCGCGCGTGGGGCACGCCTCGATGCACAGCCCGCACAGGATGCAGCGGGCGTAGTTGATCTGGTAGACGCGGCCGTACCGCTCGCCCGGCGAGTAGCGCTCCTCGTCGGTGTTGTCCGCGCCCTCCACGTAGATGGCGTCCGCGGGACAGGCCCAGGCGCACAGCTCGCAGCCGATGCACTTCTCCAGACCGTCGGGGTGACGGTTGAGCTGGTGCCGGCCGTGGAACCGGGGGGCGGTGGTCTTCGGCTGCTCCGGGTACTGCTCGGTCAGCCGCTTCTTGAACATGGCCTTGAAGGTCACGCCGAAGCCGGCGACCGGATTCAGGAAACCGGGTGTGGTGTCCTTCGGCTCCTCAGCCATCGGACCCCTCCTTTCCGTCGCGAGATCCGCCAAGCGATCCGTCACTCTCAGTATCGGACCCACCACTGACAATCAGCTCCCGCTCCCGACGCGGGGTCCGCCGGGGCACCGGTGGCAGCGTCTGTCCCGGCAGCGGCGGTACGGGGAATCCGCCCGCCATCGGGTCGAACGCGGCGGGCTCCTCCTGCTCGGGGCCGTCCTTGCGGCCGCGGTCGCGGAACACGTCCGCGACGTAGGAGAGCAGCAGCAGGACGAGGACACCGCCGCCGATGTAGAGCGCGATGTCGGCGAAGTCGTAGTTCTCGTTCTGCAGGGTCCGCACGGTCGCGACGAGCATCAGCCAGACCACGGAGACCGGGATCAGGACCTTCCAGCCGAGCTTCATCAGCTGGTCGTAGCGCACGCGCGGGAGCGTGCCGCGCAGCCAGATGAAGAAGAACAGCAGCAGCTGGACCTTCACCACGAACCAGAGCATCGGCCACCAGCCGTGGTTGGCGCCCTCCCAGAAGGTGCTGATGGGCCACGGGGCCCGCCAGCCGCCCAGGAAGAGGGTCGTGGAGACCGCCGAGACCGTCACCATGTTCACGTACTCGGCGAGCATGAAGAGCGCGAACTTGATGGACGAGTACTCGGTGTTGAAGCCGCCGACGAGGTCTCCCTCGGACTCCGGCATGTCGAAGGGCGCGCGGTTGGTCTCGCCGACCATCGTCACGATGTAGATCAGGAACGACACCGGCAGCAGCACGATGTACCAGCGGTCGTGCTGCTGCTCGACGATCGTGGACGTCGACATCGACCCCGAGTACAGGAACACCGAGGCGAAGGCGGCGCCCATGGCGATCTCGTACGAGATCATCTGCGCGCACGAGCGCAGGCCGCCGAGCAGCGGGTACGTCGACCCGGAGCTCCAGCCGGCCAGCACGATGCCGTAGATGCCGACCGAGGCGACCGCGAGGATGTAGAGCATCGCGATCGGCAGGTCGGTGAGCTGCATCGTGGTGCGCTGCCCGAAGATCGAGACCTCGTTGCCCGCGGGCCCGAAGGGGATCACGGCGATCGCCATGAACGCGGGGATCGCGGCGACGATCGGCGCGAGGACGTAGACGACCTTGTCCGCGCGCTTGACGATGACGTCTTCCTTGAGCATCAGCTTGATGCCGTCGGCGAGCGACTGGAGCATGCCCCAGGGGCCGTGCCGGTTGGGGCCGATGCGCAGCTGCATCCAGGCGACGACCTTGCGCTCCCACACGATGGAGAAGAGCACGGTCACCATCAGGAAGGCGAAGCAGAAGACGGCCTTGACGACGACCAGCCACCACGGGTCGGTGCCGAACAGCGAGAGGTCTTCCGCGGCGAGGTTCGCAGTCATGCCTCCACCTCCTTGAGGGCCTCGGAGGCGAGCGTCGCCGGGCCGATGCGGACGAGGGCGCCGGGCAGCGCCCCCGTGTCCGAGGCGACGCCTCCCCCGGCGGAGTTCAGCGGGAGCCAGACCACGCGGTCGGGCATCTCGGTGACCTGGAGCGGGAGCGCCACCGTCCCGGTGGGGCCGGTGACCTCGAGGACGTCGCCGTCCTTGACGCCCGCCTCGGCGGCCGTGGCGGGCGACACGCGCGCGTGTGCGGCGTGCCGCGTGCCGGCCAGCGCCTCGTCGCCCTCCTGGAGGCGGCCCTGGTCGAGCAGCAGCCGGTGGCCCGCGAGGACGGCCTCTCCGGCGGCGGGCCGCGGCAGCGGCTCCGCGGTCTCCAGCGGCCCGGTGGCGCGCGGCCCGTCCCAGCCGCCGAGGCGGTCCAGCTCGGCGCGCGCGGTGCGCAGGTCGGGCAGACCGAGGTGGACGTCCATGGCGTCCGCGAGCATCTGCAGCACCCGCATGTCGGGCGGCGCGAGCCTGCGGGTCATCTGGTCGGGCTTCAGCGCGGCCTCGAACGACCGCGCCCTGCCCTCCCAGTCGAGGAACGTTCCGGCCTTCTCGACGACCGCGGCGACCGGCAGGACGACGTCGGCGTGCTCGGTGACGTCACCGGGGCGCAGTTCCAGCGACACCAGGAAGCCGACCTCGGACAGGGCCGTACGCGCGCGTGCCGGGTCGGGAAGGTCGGCGACCTCCACGCCCGCCACCACCAGGGCCCGCAGTTCGCCCGTGGCGGCGGCCTCGACGATCTCGCCGGTGTCGCGGCCGTAGCGGTGGGGCAGCGCGGCGACGCCCCAGGCGACGGCGACCTCGTCCCGCGCGCGCGGGTCGGTGGCCGGACGGCCGCCGGGCAGCAGCGCGGGCAGGGCGCCCGCCTCGACCGCGCCCCGCTCACCGGCCCGGCGCGGGATCCACACCAGCCGGGCGCCGGTCGCGGCCGACGCCCGTACGGCGGCGGTGAACCCGCCCCGCACGGCGGCCAGCCGCTCGCCGACGGCGATCACGGCGCCCTCGGCGCGCAGCGCCTCGGACGCCTTCGCCCCGTCGCCGTCCAGCCCGACGCCGCTCGCGAGCGCGTCCAGCCACTCGGTCTCGGTGCCCGGCGCGGCGGGCAGCAGGGTGCCTCCGGCCTTCTCCAGACCCCGGGTGGCGTGGGTGGCCAGCGCGAACGACCGCTGGCCGTGTCCGCGCCAGGCCTTGCGCAGCCGCAGGAAGACGCCGGGCGCCTCCTCCTCGGACTCCAGACCGGCGAGCAGCACGGCGGGCGCCTGCTCCAGCGAGGAGTAGGTGACCCCCGTCCCGTCGAGGTCCCGTCCGCGTCCGGCGACTTGGGCGGCCAGGAACTCGGCCTCCTCGGCGCTGTGCACGCGCGCGCGGAAGTCGATGTCGTTGGTGTCGAGGGCCACCCGCGCGAACTTGCTGTACGCGTAGGCGTCCTCGACGGTGAGACGGCCGCCGGTGAGCACACCGGTCCGTCCGCGGGCCGCGAGCAGACCCTCGGCCGCCGCCCGCAGGGCCTCCGGCCAGGAGGCGGGCTCCAGCTCACCCGACGCGCCGCGCACCAGCGGCGTCGTCAGCCGGTCGGGCCGCTGGGCGTAGCGGAAGCCGAACCGCCCCTTGTCGCACAGCCACTCCTCGTTGACCTCGGGGTCCGGGGAGGCCAGCCGCCGCATGACCTTGCCGCGCCGGTGGTCGGTGCGGGTGGCGCAGCCGCCGGAGCAGTGCTCGCACACGGAGTGCGAGGAGACGAGGTCGAAGGGGCGGGAGCGGAAGCGGTAGGCGGCCGATGTCAGCGCGCCGACGGGGCAGATCTGGATGGTGTTTCCGGAGAAGTACGACTCGAAGGGGTCGCCCTCGCCGGTGCCGATCTGCTGGAGGGCGCCCCGCTCCACCATCTCGATCATCGGGTCGCCGGCGATCTGGTTGCTGAACCGCGTGCAGCGGGCGCACAGCACGCAGCGCTCGCGGTCGAGCAGGACCTGGGTGGAGATCGGGACCGGCTTCTCGTACGTCCGCTTCTTCCCGTCGAAGCGGGATTCGGCGTTGCCGTGCGACATCGCCTGGTTCTGCAGGGGGCACTCGCCGCCCTTGTCGCAGACCGGGCAGTCCAGCGGGTGGTTGATGAGCAGCAGCTCCATCACGCCGTGCTGGGCCTTCTCGGCCACGGGCGAGGTGAGGTGGGTCTTCACCACCATCCCGTCCGTGCAGGTGATCGTGCAGGACGCCATGGGCTTGCGCTGGCCCTCGACCTCGACGATGCACTGGCGGCAGGCGCCGGCCGGGTCGAGGAGCGGGTGGTCGCAGAACCGAGGGATCTCGATGCCGAGCTGCTCGGCGGCCCGGATGACCAGGGTGCCCTTGGGCACGCTGATCCCGGCGCCGTCGATCGTCAGCGAGACGAGGTCCTCCTGCGCGGCCGCGGCTTCGCCGCCCCCGGAAGGAGCGCTGGTGGGGGCCGTCATGCGTTCACCTCCGTGTGCTTGTCCGCCCAGGCGGTCGACTTGGCCGGGTCGAAGGGGCAGCCGCGGCCGGTGATGTGCTGCTCGTACTCCTCGCGGAAGTACTTGAGCGAGGAGAAGATCGGTGAGGCGGCGCCGTCACCGAGGGCGCAGAACGCCTTGCCGTTGATGTTGTCGGCGATGTCGTTCAGCTTGTCGAGGTCGGACATGACGCCCTTGCCCGCCTCGATGTCGCGCATCAGCTGCACCAGCCAGTACGTCCCCTCGCGGCAGGGCGTGCACTTGCCGCAGGACTCGTGGGCGTAGAACTCGGTCCACCGGGTGACGGCCCGGACGACGCAGGTGGTCTCGTCGAAGCACTGCAGGGCCTTGGTGCCGAGCATCGATCCGGCGGCGCCGACGCCCTCGTAGTCCAGTGGGACGTCGAGGTGCTCGTCGGTGAACATCGGGGTCGAGGAGCCGCCGGGCGTCCAGAACTTGAGCCGGTGGCCGGGCCGCATCCCGCCGCTCATGTCGAGCAGCTGGCGCAGCGTGATGCCGAGCGGGGCCTCGTACTGGCCGGGGTTGGTGACGTGGCCGCTGAGCGAGTAGAGCGTGAAGCCCGGGGACTTCTCGCTGCCCATCGACCGGAACCATTCCTTGCCCTTGTGCAGGATGGCGGGAACCGAGGCGATCGATTCGACGTTGTTCACCACGGTGGGGCACGCGTAGAGACCCGCGACGGCGGGGAAGGGGGGACGCAGGCGCGGCTGGCCGCGGCGCCCTTCGAGCGAGTCGAGCAGCGCGGTCTCCTCGCCGCAGATGTACGCGCCCGCGCCCGCGTGCACGGTGAGCTGGAGGTCGAGTCCGCTGCCCAGGATGTTCTCGCCGAGGTAGCCCGCCGCGTAGGCCTCGCGGACGGCCTCGTGCAGCCGGCGCAGTACGGGGACGACCTCGCCGCGCAGGTAGATGAAGGCGTGCGACGACCGGATCGCGTAGCAGGCGATCACGATGCCCTCGATGAGGCTGTGCGGGTTCGCGAAGAGGAGCGGGATGTCCTTGCAGGTTCCCGGCTCCGACTCGTCGGCGTTGACCACGAGGTAGTGGGGCTTGCCGTCGCCCTGCGGAATGAACTGCCACTTCATTCCGGTGGGGAATCCGGCGCCGCCCCGGCCGCGCAGCCCGGACTCCTTCACATAGGCGATGAGGTCGTCCGGCGACATGGCGAGGGCCTTGCGCAGACCCTCGTAGCCGTCGTGTCTGCGGTAGACGTCCAGCGTCCAGGACTCGTCCTCGTCCCAGAAGGCCGACAGCACGGGCGCGAGCAGCTTCTCGGGGCTGTTTCCGCCCCCGGCCTCCGGCCCGGAGGCACCCCCGTATTGGGTGGACACGGTCATCACTCCCCCTCCTCGGCGACAGGACCCGCCGGGTGGGACGGGTCGGAGGCCGATGTGTCCTGCGGCGCGTCGTGCGAGCTCAGGTGCTCGGTCGGCGACGGCTCGTGCGCGGGCGCGTCGTGCGCCGCGTCCTGGGCGGTGCCCGCGCCCCGCGGGTGCACCACGCGCGCGGGGGACGTCTCGCCCTTGGCCAGCCGCAGCCCGATCAGGGAGGCGGGGCCGGCGCCGCCGGTCGCCTCGACGGCTCCGGGCCGCTCGTCGGGGAAGCCGGCCAGGATGCGGGCGGTGTCCTTGAAGGTGCACAGGGGGGCGCCGCGGGTCGGCTCGACCTGTGTCCCCGCGCGCAGGTCGTCGACCAGGCGCTTCGCGGACTGCACGGTCTGGTTGTCGAAGAACTCCCAGTTGACCATCACGACCGGGGCGAAGTCGCAGGCCGCGTTGCACTCGATGTGCTCCAGCGTGACCTTGCCGTCGCCGGTGGTCTCGCCGTTGCCGACACCGAGGTGGTCCTGGAGGGCCTCGAAGATGGCGTCGCCGCCCATGACCGCGCACAGGGTGTTGGTGCAGACGCCGACCTGGTAGTCACCGCTCGGCTTGCGCCGGTACATGGTGTAGAAGGTGGCGACCGCGGTGACCTCGGCCGTGGTGAGGCCCAGGATCTCGGCGCAGAACTGCATGCCCGTGCGCGTGACGTGCCCTTCTTCCGCCTGCGTGAGGTGCAGCATCGGCAGCAGGGCGGAGCGGGAGTCCGGGTAGCGGGCGATGATCTCGCGGGCGTCGGCCTCGAGCCGGGCCCGGACGTCGTCCGGATAGGCGGGCGCGGGCAGTTGCGGCATGCCCAGGCTGACGCCCTCGGAGGGGGTGGTGGTCACCGGTCGACGCCTCCCATCACGGGGTCGATGGACGCGACGGCGACGATGACGTCGGCGACCTGGCCGCCCTCGCACATCGCCGCCATGGCCTGAAGGTTGGTGAAGGACGGGTCGCGGAAGTGGACCCGGTAGGGCCGGGTGCCGCCGTCGGACACGACGTGCACCCCCAGCTCGCCCTTGGGTGACTCGACCGCCGCGTACGCCTGGCCGGGCGGGACGCGGAAGCCCTCGGTCACCAGCTTGAAGTGGTGGATCAGGGCCTCCATGGAGGTGCCCATGATCTTCTTGATGTGGTCGAGGGAGTTGCCGAGGCCGTCGGGGCCGAGCGCGAGCTGGGCGGGCCAGGCGATCTTCTTGTCCTCGACCATGACCGGGCCGGGGGCGAGCCGGTCCAGGCACTGCTCGACGATCCGCAGCGACTGGCGCATCTCCTCCAGGCGGATCAGGAACCGCCCGTAGGAGTCGCAGGTGTCGGCGGTCGGGACGTCGAAGTCGTACGTCTCGTAGCCGCAGTACGGCTGCGCCTTGCGCAGGTCGTGCGGGAGGCCGGCCGAGCGCAGGATCGGGCCGGTCGCCCCGAGGGCCATGCAGCCGGTCAGGTCGAGGTGGCCGACGTCCTGCATACGGGCCTTGAAGATGGGGTTCCCGGTGGCGAGCTTGTCGTACTCGGGAAGGTTCTTCCACATCTTCTTGACGAACTCGCGGATCTGGTCGACCGCGCCCGGGGGCAGGTCCTGGGCGAGTCCGCCCGGCCGGATGTACGCGTGGTTCATCCGCAGGCCGGTGATCAGTTCGTAGATGTCGAGAATGAGTTCACGATCACGGAATCCGTAGATCATGATCGTGGTGGCGCCGAGCTCCATGCCGCCGGTGGCCAGGCACACCAGGTGCGAGGAGAGCCGGTTGAGCTCCATCAGGAGTACGCGGACGACCGAGGCCCGGTCGGGGATCTGGTCCTCGATGCCGAGGAGCTTCTCGACGGCCAGGCAGTACGCCGTCTCGTTGAAGAACGGCGTCAGGTAGTCCATGCGCGTCACGAACGTGGTGCCCTGCGTCCACGTGCGGTACTCGAGGTTCTTCTCGATGCCGGTGTGCAGGTAGCCGATGCCGCAGCGGGCCTCGGTGACCGTCTCGCCGTCGATCTCCAGGATGAGCCGGAGGACGCCGTGCGTGGAGGGGTGCTGGGGCCCCATGTTGACGATGATGCGTTCGTCGTCGGCCTTCGCCGCCGTCTCGACGACCTCGTCCCAGTCGCCGCCGGTGACCGTGTAGACGGGGCCCTCGGTGGTCTCACGGGCCGATGCTGACTGTGACTGCGTGCTCACGAGTACGACCTCCGCTGGTCCGGAGCCGGGATCTGGGCGCCCTTGTACTCGACGGGGATGCCGCCGAGGGGGTAGTCCTTGCGCTGCGGGAAGCCCTGCCAGTCGTCCGGCATCATGATCCGCGTCAGCGCCGGGTGGCCGTCGAAGACCAGGCCGAAGAAGTCGTACGTCTCGCGCTCGTGCCAGTCGTTCGTCGGGTAGACGGAGACCAGGGACGGGACGTGCGGGTCCGAATCCGGGGCGCTGACCTCCAGGCGGATCAGCCGGTTGTGGGTGATCGAGCGCAGGTGGTAGACGGCGTGCAGCTCGCGGCCCTTGTCCTCGGGGTAGTGGACTCCGCTCACCCCGGTGCAGAGCTCGAAGCGCAGTGCCGGGTCGTCCCTCAGGGTCCTGGCGACGCGGACCAGGTGCTCCCGCTCGATGTGGAAGGTCATCTCGTCGCGGTCGACGACCGTCTTCTCGATGACGTTGCCCGGGAGGAGGTCCTGCTCCTCCAGGGCGCCCTCCAGCTCGTCGGCGACCTCGTCGAACCAGCCGCCGTAGGGGCGGGCGGCCGGGCCGGGGAGCCGGATGGAGCGGACCAGGCCGCCGTAGCCGGAGGTGTCGCCGCCGTTGTCGGCGCCGAACATGCCGCGCTGGACGCGGATCTCCTCGCCCTGGTCGCCCCGCTGGCCCGGAAGGTTGGAGGCGCCGAGGTCCTTCTCGGGGTTCACCCCGTTGCCGTTCGCGTCGCTCACCGCAGCAGGCCCTTCATCTCGATGGTGGGAAGCGCCTTGAGCGCAGCTTCCTCCGCCTCGCGGGCCGCCTCCTCGGCGTTGACGCCGAGCTTGGAGGTCTGGATCTTCTGGTGGAGCTTGAGGATCGCGTCCATCAGCATCTCGGGGCGCGGCGGGCAGCCGGGCAGGTAGATGTCGACGGGGACGATGTGATCGACGCCCTGGACGATCGCGTAGTTGTTGAACATCCCGCCCGAGGAGGCGCAGACCCCCATGGAGATCACCCACTTGGGGTTGGGCATCTGGTCGTAGACCTGCCGCAGCACCGGCGCCATCTTCTGGCTGACCCGTCCGGCGACGATCATCAGGTCGGCCTGGCGCGGTGATCCGCGGAAGACCTCCATGCCGAAGCGCGCCAGGTCGTAGCGGCCGGCGCCTGTCGTCATCATCTCGATGGCGCAACAGGCGAGGCCGAACGTGGCCGGGAAGACGGACGACTTGCGCACCCAGCCGGCGGCCTGCTCGACGGTGGTCAGCAGGAATCCGCTCGGCAGCTTTTCTTCGAGTCCCATGTCCTAAGGCCCCTCAGTCCCATTCCAGCCCGCCGCGCCGCCACACGTACGCGTACGCGACGAAGACGGTGAGCACGAAGAGCAGCATCTCCACGAGCCCGAAAACACCCAGGGCGTCGAAGGTGACGGCCCAGGGGTAGAGGAAGACGATCTCGATGTCGAAGACGATGAAGAGCATCGCCGTCAGGTAGTACTTGATGGGGAAACGCCCGCCGCCGGCCGGCGTGGGGGTCGGCTCGATGCCGCACTCGTAGGCCTCGAGCTTGGCCCGGTTGTAGCGCTTTGGACCGATAAGCGTGGCCATGACCACGGAGAAGATCGCAAAGCCTGCCCCGAGGGCTCCCAGTACGAGGATGGGCGCATACGCGTTCACCGCTCCTCGCTCCTCTCAGTCGGCACTGACTGCTGGCGGGGCCTCCCCCGCCCGCTCGCCGCGTGGCCGAGAGCCGGGGAGGCTTCGTACCGGGCCCGCTCGCCGCCCCGTCCGTCCCGTGAACTCCGTGCGTCCCGACGAAGATCGCGTACATGTGAAGCAGGTCACAAGCCCAACTGCCCCGCATCCTATGCCCGCCGGTCTGTGATCTGCGACACGGGGTACGACAACGCCTTTGTGATCTCCACCACCTGGCAGACGATCATCAGGTCGGATGAGCGGTGATCTTCACACGTGAGGCGTCCGAGTGGTCACCAGACGTGACATTTCCGCGCGTTGCCGCTGGTAAGGGGTGCGTCTCCATATCAAGAGGCTTCTCGTGCATGCAAATTGGTGCTGGACGGAAGCCCTTGATAGAGGGCCCGGGCGACTCCTCCTCACGCGTACGGGGGAGGGGGTCGGCGAAGAGGGGCGCGTGCCCGCGTTCACGAGCGGACGAGACGGGACACTCACGCCGAAAAGCGGTCGACTCCCCCCACCCCCGGCCGGCCGCACCCGCCGCCGCGGACCATCACCTCGCGGCGGCCCGCCCCTCCCGCCCCGGACGGCCGTCGTTCCCGCGCGGGACGCACGCCGGGCGGTGACCGTTCCGTGACCTGCGCCACATCCGTGTGTGGCTCCGACAAGCCGGGCTTGGCCACGCGGTGCGACTGGTGGTAAGCAGCGGGCAATCCGGACGTAATGCGGAAACACCATGATCACAGGCATGATCAACTCTGCCCGCAATGCCCGTTACGGCGTCAATAGGACGCGACGCGCCCGGGATTCACCGGTTGATTGAACAACTGTGGCGCAGCACACGTTTCTTGAAGGTATGAGGGAGCCCCTGATACCGGTTGTACCCATGTCCCACACCGCTCACATACGCAGCCACCGGAAGCCCCGCCGCAGCGCGTCGAAGCTCGCGATGCGCGCCGGAGTTGCCGGTGGCGTCCTCAGCACCCTGGCAGTGGCCGGCGCGTCGGGTGCGGCCAACGCCGCTGAGCCCGTGACGCAGACCGTCGAACTGCCCACGCTCACCGCCGACCTGTCCGCTCAGGTCGCCCAGTCCGCGGACGCCACGGAGCAGACCGCGGCCGACTACCAGCTGCGGGCCGAGCGTGACGCGGCCGCCGAGAAGGCGGCCGAGGAGGCCAAGCAGGACCTGGCCGTCGCCAAGAAGAAGGCGGAGGCCAAGAAGAAGGCCGAGGCCGAGGCGAAGCGCCAGGCCGCCGCCGACCGCGCCTCGCGGTCCTCCGACCGCACCACGCTCTCCGCGTCCGCGGACGTCTCCGCCCCGGCCAGCGGCAGCGTCGCGACCGTCATCAGCTTCCTCAAGGCTCAGGTCGGCGACGCCTACGTCATGGGCGGCACGGGCCCCAACTCGTGGGACTGCTCGGGTCTGGTGCAGGCCGCGTTCCGGCAGGCCGGTGTGGACCTGCCGCGCGTCTCCGGCGCCCAGTCGACGGCCGGCACGCAGGTCTCCCTGTCCAACGTCCAGGTCGGCGACATCCTCTACTGGGGTTCGGCCGGTTCCGCCTACCACGTGGGCGTCTACATCGGTAACGGCCAGTACCTCGACGCGGCCAACCCGTCCAAGGGCGTCGTGATCCAGGACCTGTCGGGCTACCCGGCGACCGGCGCGGTCCGCGTCCTCTGACGACCGGCCCCGCTCCACCGCGTACGGCGAAGGGCGGCCTCCCCACGACGGGGAGGCCGCCCTTCGGTCTGCTCCGAGGCCCTGCGCCGGGCCGCGCGGGCTCCCGGCGCCCGTGTGCGGCGCCGGTGTCCCTCGCGGGTGTCCGGCGCCGGGAGCCCGGCCGCTACGCCTTCGGGGCCACCTTGGACAGGCCGTTGATGATGCGGTCCATCGCGTCGCCGCCCGTGGGGTCGGTGAGGTTGGCGAGCATCTTCAGCGTGAACTTCATCAGCATCGGGTGGGTGAGGCCGCGCTGGGCGGCGATCTTCATGATCTTCGGGTTGCCGATGAGCTTCACGAAGGCGCGGCCCAGCGTGTAGTAGCCGCCGTAGGTGTCCTTGAGGATCTTCGGGTAGTTGTGCAGGGCCAGCTCGCGCTGGGCCGGGGTGGCGCGGGCGTGCGCCTGGACGATGACGTCGGCGGCGAGCTGCCCCGACTCCATGGCGTAGGCGATCCCCTCGCCGTTGAAGGGGTTCACCAGGCCGCCCGCGTCGCCGACGAGGAGCAGGCCCTTGGTGTAGTGCGGCTGGCGGTTGAAGGCCATCGGCAGGGCGGCGCCGCGGATCGGTCCGGTCATGTTGTCCGGGGTGTAGCCCCAGTCCTCCGGCATCGAGGCGCACCAGGCCTTCAGCACCTCGCGCCAGTCCAGCTCCTTGAAGGAGTCGGAGGTGTTGAGGACGCCGAGGCCGACGTTCGACGTGCCGTCGCCCATGCCGAAGATCCAGCCGTAGCCGGGCAGCAGACGGTCCTCGCCCGGCCCCCGGCGGTCCCACAGCTCCAGCCAGGACTCCAGGTAGTCGTCTTCGTGGCGGGGGGAGGTGAAGTACGTGCGCACCGCGACGCCCATCGGACGGTCCTCGCGGCGGTGCAGGCCCATGGCCAGCGACAGCCGGGTCGAGTTGCCGTCGGCCGCGACGACGAGCGGCGCGTGGAAGGTGACCTCGCGCTTCTCCTCGCCGAGCTTCGCGTGCACGCCCGTGATGCGGCCCGTACGGGCGTCGGTGACCGGGGCTCCGACGTTGCAGCGCTCGTACAGCCGCGCGCCCGCCTTCTGCGCCTGCCGGGCCAGCTGCTCGTCGAAGTCGTCCCGCTTGCGGACGAGTCCGTAGTCGGGATAGCTGGCGAGATCCGGCCAGTCCAGCTGGAGGCGGACCCCGCCGCCGATGATCCGCAGGCCCTTGTTGCGCAGCCAGCCGGCCTCTTCCGAGATGTCGATGCCCATCGCCACGAGCTGCTTGGTGGCGCGCGGCGTCAGTCCGTCGCCGCAGACCTTCTCCCTCGGGAACGCGGTCTTCTCGAGCAGCAGGACGTCGAGTCCGGCCTTCGCCAGGTAGTACGCCGTGGTGGAACCGGCGGGCCCGGCGCCGACGACGATCACATCGGCGGTGTGTTCGGAGAGGGGCTCGGTCACGGCGGGTTCTCCCCAAGGTTCGAAATCTGCGTGCTGACGGGCACTGGACATGGGCAGTCTATGCAGCGGTACTGATCACCTGCCGGAAGGGCCCGCCCCGTGAACGCCGTGAACCGAGCACTGCCCGCCGTACGACTGCGGGTCCCCACCGACGAGGACGCCGTCGCCTGGCACCGGATCTTCGCCGACCCCGACGTCATGGAGTTCCACGGCGGCAGGCCGGCCGAACTCTCCGTCTACGAGGAGCTGACCGCGCGCCAGCGCCGGCACGACGCCGAGCTGGGTTTCTGTCTGTGGACGCTGGTCGACGCCTCCGGGGAGGCCGTCGGTTTCACGGGCGCGCAGCCCTGGCCGCACGCCTGGGGTCCGGCCGGGCAGATCGAGATCGGCTGGCGGCTCGGCCGGGCGCACTGGGGCAAGGGGTACGTCACGGCGGCGGCGCGCACCACTCTGGAGCGGGTGCGTGCGGCGGGCGTCCCGAGCGTGGTCGCGATGGTCAACGCGCGCAACGAGCGTTCGGTCGCGGTGACCAGACGCCTCGGCATGGAACTGGCGGAGACGTTCGTGACGCCGGTGTCGCAGCAGCAGGGGTACCGCTTCCGGCTCGACCTCTGACGCCGGCGGCGGCCGGGACACGGAAGGGCGCGGAGGGCGCGGAGGGCGCCCTCATCGTCCGGCCCCGGCCCCGGCCCCGGAGCGGGCGGGGGCGCGGGAGCCGCGCCGGACGGGCCCGGACGCGCCGGGCGATCCGTCCGGGGTCCTCAGGTGAGCTTCCAGGTGTCCAGGGCGACGCGGAACGTCTCGGAGAGTCCGGCCTCCCAGGTGTCGTCGTGCCCGACGATCATGATCGCGTACTCGGTGCCGTCGTCGGCGACGTAGCCCTGGTCCTTGGCGTGGACGGTCCGCCCCGACGCGTCGGTGTACGTGTACTCCCAGACCGCGCCCGCGCGCCCCTGGAAGGTGTTCCGCTCCAGCGTCACGCGGTGGTAGTCGTCGTCCTTCTTCCTGGCCGTCTTCTCCAGCGTCACGAAGTTGTCGTACGAGGTGTAGCCCGCGTCCGCGATGACGCCGACCTGGATGTGCTCCAGGCCGGTCGATCCCGCGTACGTCACCTGCGTACCGTTCTTGACGCCTTCGCGGGCCCAGACGTCGGGGACGCCGAGGGAGAAGCCCATCGGGTCGGTGAGCCGGTGGTAGCCGTCCGGGACGCGGTCCACCGAGGAGCCGTCGTCGTCGGACTCCTGCGCGCCGGTGTCCGTGGCGTCGCCGGTGGCCTCGTCCGTGGCCTCGTCGGCCGGGGTCTGCGAGGGGTTGGCCGGCGCCGTGGACGACGACTTGGTCCTCGGCTTGTCGGAGTCGTCCTTCCCGTGGTCCTGCCAGAGCAGCACGCCGGCCGCCGCGCCGCCCCCGACGACCAGCGCGACCACCAGGGTCACCGCCCAGACGAAGCCGCGGCCACGCCCTCCGGGGGCCTTCGGCGGCGTCTGGCCGAGCTGCAGGACGTACGGGTCGGACTCGCCCGGAGCGGGTGCGGGCACGGGGTAGGGGGCGGGGGTGGAGAAGGCGGCGGGCGCGGGCGGCTGCGGGGCGGTGGCCGGGTGCTGCGCGGGCGTGCCGGGCGGCGGCTGCGGGGCGGCGGGCTGCTGCGGCGCCGCGGCGCCCTCCGCGCCGACGGCGCCGGCCGCACCGGCCGGGTGGGGCGTCCCGTAACCGGCGGGGGCACTCGGCATGGGCGGGACGGGGGGTGCGATCAGGCCGGTCCTGGCGCCGGCCATCTGCATCAGGTACGGGGCGAGGAAGGCGGCGACGAAGATCCACAGCAGGCCGAACAGCAGGGAGTCCGGGATGCTCAGGCCCCCGTGCACCGAGCCGCCGACGGAGCCGCCGGAACCGTAGTCGAACCCGTAGTCCGAGCCGGAACCGTAGTCCGAGCCGGAGCCGGAGCCGTAGTCCGACCCCGACCCGTAGTCGTAGTCCGAGCCGTAGCCCGACCCGCCGGCCGACCGCGCGTGTGCCTCCCAGCCGAAGCCGCCGATCCCCGCGAGCAGCAGGAACAGGCCGAAGAAGACGCCCGCGGCCAGCATCTGCTCGCGCCGGTCGGCGGAGCGGCGCGCGGCCATGACGCCGATGGTCAGCGCGCACACGAGGCCGAGGGCCAGCGCGCCCACGATCGCCCAGGAGTTGGTGACGTCGCCGAGTTCGGACAGGCCGAACGACTCGTGCTCGTACCCGCTGCCGTAGGACGAGGAACCCCCGCGCGCCTCCGCCTCGACCGGAGCGCCCCACGACATCCCGAGGGCCGCCACGGCGAGGTTGGGCAGCACGAGCAGGGCCGCGAGCAGCGGCGGGATCCCGTCCGAGTCCCCGGAGTCGTTCAGCTCGTCGATCTGGGCGAGGCAGATGAACGCGACGACGGAGCAGAGCACCAGGACGACGGTCAGGGCGCGCAGCGCGGTCCCGGTCGCGCGGAACAGCGCCTGGATCCCCGGGCGTCCGGCCAGCCGGTGGGCCAGGTCGTCGCGGTGCAGCACACCGCCGGTCACCAGCAGCGTGAGGAACAGGGTGCCCAGGGCCGCGAGCCACGGCGACGAGGAGATCCGTACCGCCCCGGCGAGCGTCGGCCGGGCGAAGAGACCGAGGACGAACACCGCCACCGTCGCCAGGAGGGTGATCCGCACCGCGGCCTCCAGTCCGGCGGTCCGGCCCGCGCCCGGCGCGAAGCCGCCCTGGCCCGCCCCGTACTGCAGGGACCGCCGGGCGGTCCGCGTGCGCAGCAGCCGGGCGCCGACGAGGAGCATGGCGATCCACAGCGCGGTGACGGTGAGCGGCACCAGGTTCAGCGAGGAGCCTCCGCGCAGGTCGAGGTCGTCGGCCAGGCTGCCCCCGTACGACGAACCGGCGGCCGCCTTCACCTCGAACCCGCCGCCGAGGGCCTGGAGCAGCGCGGCGAGGGCGACCTGCACGCGGTCGCCGAAGCCGATGACGACGTCCCCGCCGTCATCGGCCTGCCCGTACGAGGGGATCGCCAGCGCGAGGGCGGCGACCAGCAGCAGTCCCACGGGCCACAGCGCGGCCTGTACGGCGCCCGCCCAGTCACCGCGGAAGAGCCGGCCGAAAAAGGCGCCGAAGGGCGAGGGCGGGGCGGCTACGGCCGCGCCGGGGGCGTACGCGGGAAACGGCGCGGGGGCGGAGGGTGCCGCCGGTGCGAAGGGAGCCGACGCGGGCGGCGCCGGGGGCGGTGCCGGCGCGGACGCGGGCGCCGGGGGCAGGGCGGGGGCGGGCCCGGCCGCGGGAGGCAGGGCGGGTGCGGAGGCGGGCGCTGTCGGCAGGGGAGGCCGTTCCCGCCCGCACTTCATGCAGAAGCGCGCCTCGTCCGGAGCGGGTGCTCCGCAGTGCGGGCAGTACAACGCCATGGAAACGCTCCGTCATCCAGGAAAGCCGAGAGCAGAAGCGCCCGGGGAAGGAACCGGAAAGCCGGCTGCCGCGGGCCGTGCACGCACGCCCGCGACATCAACGGACACAGTTTCCCATTGACCGGTTCCCGACAACGGTCATTTTGTACGGGCGAACTCCCGGACACGCAAAGCGGATTCGGGACTTCCGGAATGCGCCCGGTGACTCAGACCTTCTTGAAGCCCCGGTGGAGCGCCACCACGCCGCCCGTCAGATTCCGCCAGGCGACCTTCGACCAGCCGGCCCCGCGCAGGCGTGCGGCGAGTTCGGGCTGGTTGGGCCAGGCGCGGATGGACTCGGCGAGGTAGACGTACGCGTCGGGGTTGGAGGACACCGCCCGGGCGGTGGGCGGGAGCGCGCGCATCAGGTACTCGGTGTACACGGTGCGGAACGGCGCCCAGGTCGGCTGCGAGAACTCGCAGATCACGACCCGCCCGCCGGGCTTGGTCACCCGGTACAGCTCGCCCAGCGCGGCGTCCGTGTCCTGGACGTTGCGCAGACCGAAGGAGATCGTCACCGCGTCGAAGGTGTCGTCCCTGAACGGGAGCCTCGTCGCGTCGCCCGCGGTGAGCGGCAGCCACGGGTGCCGCTTCTTGCCCACCTGGAGCATTCCGAGGGAGAAGTCGCAGGGGACGACGTACGCGCCCGTGCGGGCGAAGGGGAGCGACGAGGTGGCCGTGCCGGCGGCGAGGTCCAGGACCTTCTGCGCCGGACGCGCGTCCACCGCCCGCGCGACCTCCTTGCGCCAGAGCCGGGCCTGCCCCAGGGACAGCACGTCGTTGGTGAGGTCGTACCGTTCCGCCACGTCGTCGAACATCGAGGCGACTTCGTGCGGCTGCTTGTCCAGGGATGCGCGGGTCACGCTCCCATTGTGTCAGTACGGGCCGGACGCCCCGTCGGCACCCGGGCCGGGCGTCCCCCTGGCACCCGGCCCGTCGCACCCTGAGGGCAGCAGTCTCGGCCTCTTCCCCGCCGCGACGTCCTCGACCCAGCCGAAGAGCAGGACCGCGGCGGCGATCAGCACCCAGGCGACACCGAACAGGAACCACTGGCTCTCCAGCGGCAGGTACCGCTCGAAGGCGGGCACGTCCCAGAACGTGTCGATCAGCGGGACCGCGAGGATCAGGGCGACCTCGTGCCACAGATACAGCGTCACGGCACGGGAGTTGAAGACCGTCACGAGCCGGTCCAGCCGCCGCGACCGAGCGAGGCGGGCGAAGTCGACCGCCCAGTACGCCTTGGAGTACATCAGCAGCGTCACGAACCCGGCCGACCAGAAGGCCTGGGCGAGGGGGATGTCGTCCAGGTCGTACGTGCCCGTCTCCGCCTGGTGCGTCAGGGCGTACCACCCGCCGTACGCGAGCGCCGCGAGCGAGGCGGCGACCACCGGGCCCGGCCGCAGCCTGTGCAGGACCCCGTCGCGGTGGGCGAAGCCGAGCATCCAGCAGAACAGGAAGGTGGCCAGGTCGGTGAGGGCGACGCCGAGCCGGTCGTCGGGCGGCCGCCGGACCAGGGTGAGCACCACGACCGGTACGAGGGAGAGCAGCAGCACCGGGACCGGGGCCGCCCGGAACACCCTCAGCAGCAGCGGGGAGAGCAGCACGAACCACAGATAGGTCCGCAGGTACCAGAGGACCTCCCAGGCCTGCGCGCCCCACGCGTCACCCCGCGGATCACCGAGCGGCACCACCCAGTAGACGATGTCCCGGCCCGGCACCCAGCCGTGGACCAGCATGGCGAGGACGACGAAGAAACCCCAGAACCACATCGGCGGCAGCAGCCTGCGCACCCGGCTCCTGATCACCCGGACCGCGGGCCGCTCCAGCGACTTCGCCATCAGCGTCCCGGCCAGCGCGAACATCACGCCCATGGACGGGAAGACCAGGCCCGCCCAGGCCCAGCCGAAGGTGTGGTACGCCACCACGCGGACCAGCGCGACGGCGCGCAGCGTGTCGAAGTACCGGTCCCGGCCGCCACCGGCCGGCGGCGACGGCCTCGGTCCGTGAGCGGCTTCGGGCTCCGGGCCCGGCTCGCGCGCGGGGCCGGGTGCCTGCCCCCGCGGTCCGTAGTGAGCGTGCCGGCCTCGATTCACCCCCCGGCTCATCAGCCGCTCCCCACCGGGGTGCCGACCTCGCCGGTGCGTTTGAGCTTCTGCCAGCGCAGGCGGCCGCCCGTGAGGGCGGTGACACAGGAGTGGATCAGGACGAGGTACATCATCTGGCGGTAGGCGAGCTGTTGCAGCGGGAGCATCAGCAGGTACCGGTACTTCTCGCGGTCCAGCCGGAAGGCGTAGGCCGCGCAGACGAGCTGGACACCGAGCACGGCCAGCCAGGCGAGCAGCGAGGCCCGGAAGTCGACGAAGATCATCGAGTAGACGGTGAAGACGTCGATGAGCGGCGCGAAGAGGGGCGTCAGGATCTGGAAGACGACCACGAGGGGCATGCCGACCCGGCCGAAGCGGCCCGAGGGCCCCCTGTCCGTCAGCGACCTGCGGTGCTTCCAGAGCGCCTGCATCGTCCCGTACGCCCAGCGGTAGCGCTGCGACCACAGCTGCCCCAGCGAACCGGGCGCCTCGGTCCAGGCGCGGGCGTGCTCCTGGTAGACGACCCGCCGTCCGCTGCGGTGCAGCGCGATCGTGATGTCGGTGTCCTCGGCGAGGGTGTCGTCGCTCATGCCCCCGGCCTCCAGGACCGCCTCCCGGCGGAACGCGCCGATCGCGCCCGGGATGGTGGGCATGCAGCGCAGCAGGTCGTACATGCGGCGGTCGAGGTTGAAGCCCATGACGTACTCGATGTGCTGCCAGGCGCCGATGACCGTGTCCCGGTTGCCACCTTGGCGTTGCCCGCGACCGCGCCGACCTCCTCGTCCGCGAACGGCTGCACGAGCTGGTGGACGGTGTCCGGTTCGAAGACGGTGTCGCCGTCCATCATCACGACGATGTCGTGGCGGGCGTGGCGGACACCGTTGTCGAGGGCGGCCGACTTGCCCGCGTTCTCCTGGCGGACGACCCGTACGCCGGGCAGCCCCAGGGACTCGGCGATCTCCCTGGTGCCGTCGGTCGAGCCGTCGTCGACGACGATGATCTCGATCGGGTGGGTACTGCGCGCCAGCGATTCCAGGGTGCTCGCGATGCACTCCTTCTCGTTGTACGCGGGCACGACGACGCTGACCGGGCGGGTGACCTCGGGCCCCCAGGAGAACCGGCGTCTGTTGCGCTGGCGGTAGTGGCGGCGGGCCAGGATCAGCATCATCCCGAAGCGGCCCAGCACCGCGACGCCGACCACGGCCAGTCCGGACGCCAGCCCCGGTACCGTCCACTCGGCGACCCTGACGGCCCAGATGAGCGCCCTGCCCTCGTAGAGGGTCGCGCCGGTCGCCGTGCGATGGGCGGCCGTGAGCCCGGACGACGCGCCGCCCGCACCGGCGGCCGTACCCGCGCCCGCGCCCATCGCCGCACCCGCCAGCCGGTCCTCGTCCTGCGCGCCGTCCTGCGCGCTGTCCTGTGCGCCGTCCTGCTGCCGGGACGCTCCGCTGACGGTGGTGAAGGTGTAACCCTTCGCCTTCATCTTCCTGATGTACGTACCGAGGGCCTCGACCGTCTGGCTGCGGTCCCCGCCGGCGTCGTGGAAGAGCACCGCGGCGCCCTTGTTCTTCTTCGGCGTCGCCCACTTGACGATCTTCGAGACGCCCGGCCTCTTCCAGTCGTCGCTGTCGGTGTCGACGAAGACGCTGGTGTAGCCCTGGGCGCCGAGCTCCTTGTAGACGGGCCAGCTGTAGTTGTCGATGGCGTCCGTCTCGGAGGAGTACGGCGCGCGGAAGAGCGTGGTCGTGATGCCGGCCGCGCCCGCGAGGGCGAGCTGGGTCTGCGCCATCTCCCGGGAGATCCGGGCGGTGCTCTGGTAGGAGAGGTCGACGTGGGTGAACGTGTGGACGCCGATCTCGCTGCCCTGGTCCACCAGGTCCCTCACGAGGTCCGGATGGCGCGACACCATCGAGCCGACCACGAAGAAGGTGCCGGGGACGTCGTTCTCCTCCAGCACGTCGAGGACCTGGGGCGTCCAGGTGGGATCGGGACCGTCGTCGAAGGTGAGGACGATGGTCCTGTCCGGCACGGACCGCGTCACGGCCCGCCCGTCGCGGAACGAGAGGATCGGACCGCCGTCCAGGACGGAGTCGGGCACGTCGGAGGCACTGGCCCCGGTCCGTACGCGCTGGTCGCCTCCGACCTCGGCGCGCAGATAGCCGTCGAGGAGCATCACGCTGGTGAGCGCCAGCAGGAGCAGCAGGGCGAGGATCACGCGGGGCCTCTGCAGTGCGGCGGCCCGGCCGGCGGCCCGTTCCATGCGGGAGGGGGCGCGGCGGCGGCCGCGCGAGGGTGTCGTCGTGGTCATGGGGGTGAGGGGGTCCCGGTCAGTTGGCGCCGTCGGAGGCGGATACGTCGGAGGCGGGTACGGGGGCGGCGCTCACGGAGGCCGAGGCGGCGGGGGACGGGGCCGCGGGCCTGTCCGACGGGGGCGCTCCGGTGGGCCGTCCGGTCGGGGCGATGCCGTCCCGCGGCCCGGTCCCTCCCCCGGGCGCGGCTCCCGCCCGGCCGCCGAAGGGCAGCAGGGAGGACGGGGCCAGGGCGGTCCCCCAGCCCATGAACGCCATGCCGAGCACGACCGCGTAGCCGAGGCAGACGACGCCGACGAGGACGCCGAGGCGACGCAGCAGGCGCGCTCTGCGGCCGGAGCTGTCGACGAACACGGGGCCGTCGCCCGGACCGGTGCCGCGCCTGCGGCCGCGGCCCCGCACGGGAGCGGGCTTTTCGATGGCGGACTCGGAATGCATTCTCCGGACGCTAGAACGCCTTTATGTGACCGCATCCGGAGTTTTCTTGTGAGTGGCCCATGGATAAGTCCGGATCCTGTATTTTTCCTGAGGGAACGCGGGCGCCTGTGTGCCCGCCGGGGGTGGGGGCCGAACCGTATGTCCGGATTTTCACCCCGGCGCACTCGGGCCAGGGCTTTCTTTCTGCTGGGGGCCCGCGGTGCGGCCGCGTCGGGGCGGCACAGCCGGGTGTGAGACGTTCTCATCGGGAAACGCGCTTTCGTTTCCGCATCGAGGCAGAAATCACGAATTCCGAAAGCGGGTGCAGGTGCGATGAGGGGTTTCCGAAAGCCGGCCGCCGGGCTCGCGGGCCTGGTGCTGCTGGCGTGTGCGGGGTGCTCCTCGGGCGGTGGCGGTTCCTCGGACGCGGCTCCGGCGCGCACCCCGGGGGCGGGCTCGTCGTCGACCTCGTACGCGCCCTACGTCAGTGCCACGTCCGCCTCCCCCATGGACACGGCGGGGTCGCCGGGGACGTACAACCTGGCGTTCGTGATCGCGGACGGCGGTGACTGCACGCCGTCCTGGGACGGGGTGCACGAGGTCGGTGACGCGGGCGTGAAGGCGCGGATCGACAAGCTGACGGACACCGGCGCCTCGCTGCGGGTCTCCTTCGGCGGTGCGTCCGGCAAGGAGCTGGCGTCGGTCTGCGACAGCGCGTCCGAGCTCGCGGCGGCCTACGGCGAGGCACTGGACGCGGCGGGGACGACGCTGGCGGACTTCGACGTCGAGGGCGACCAGTTGAAGGACGCGGACTCGGTGGCCCTGCGTTCGGAGGCGATCGCCCTGCTGCAGAAGGAACGCGACGGCCTGAGCGTGTCGTTCACGCTGCCCGTCATGCCGTCGGGTCTCGACGAGGACGGCCTCGCGCTGCTGGAGTCCGCCAACGACCACGGCGTGGAGGTCGCCACGGTCGACATCATGACGATGAACTACGCCGAGTCGTACGACGACGACATGGGCGACTACGCCCTGGCCGCCGCCGAGAAGACCCACGACCAGCTGGTGGACGTCTTCGGCCAGTCGTCGAAGGGCGCCTGGCAGGGGCTCGCGCTCACCTCGATGCTCGGCGTCCAGGACGTCGACAACGAGACGTTCACCCTCGACGACGCCGCCGAGGTGCGGGCGTTCGCCGAGAAGAAGGGGATCGCGTGGGTGTCGATGTGGGCGACGTTCCGCGACCGGGAGTGCGGCGAGGACGCCGCTGCGGATGACCCGTTGATCAATTGCAGTGGGGTGGAGCAGGAGAACGGGGCGTTCGGGAAGGTGTTCGCGGGGTGAGGGCCGGCGCCGCCACGGGCCGGCGCCGCCACGGGTCAGCGGCGCCGGTACACCAGGCGTCCGCCCACGACGGTGGCCACGCACGTGGACGCGCCGTCCCGCACGAGGGCGTCCCGGTCGGGCACGTCGAAAACGGCGAACCGCGCGGGCTTCCCGGCGCCGAGGCCCGGCAGCAGGACGAGCGGAACCGGGGAGAGCGCCGCGGGCCCGGGCAGTGCGGCCGGACGCCCCGCCAGGGCGAGCCCGGCCCTGCGCACCGCGTCCAGGGCCTCGCGGCTGCGCAGCTCACCGGCGACCGCGACCGTTCCGTGCGCCAGCATGCGCTGCACCCCGCGGCGTGCGCTGGCGCCCCGCGCGGACGGTCCGGCGGCCAGGAGCGCCCGCGCGCGCAGCCCGAACACCGGCTCGGTACCGAGCCGGTCCGCCTCGCGCGGGTCGGGGTGGTACGCCTGCTCCAGCAGTTCCGGACCGTAGGGGTTGAGCAGACCGGGCGTCAGGATGCCGGGCCACCGCCGCAGCCGGGCGCCCGGATGACCGGCTGCCAGCTGTTCGTACGGGCCGACGGCGGCGATGTGCGCGCCGTCGACCACGACGGCGGTTTCGGGCGAGGCGTCGGCGGTGTGAAGGGTCAGCACGGGGACGTCAGTTGGCGGACAGGAGCTTCAGCTCCGGGTGGGCGGTGCCGCCCTCGATGGCCGTGGACGAGATGTGCGAGACCACGCGCTCGTCGACCGGGTCGTTGGCCGGGTCGTCGTGCACGACCAGGTGCTCGTACGTGGTGGCCCGCTGGGCGGGGACGCGCCCGGCCTTGCGGATCAGGTCGATGATCTCCATGCGGTTGGAGCGGTGCTTGGCGCCCGCCGAGGAGACGACGTTCTCCTCCAGCATGATCGAGCCGAGGTCGTCCGCGCCGTAGTGCAGCGACAGCTGGCCGACCTCCTTGCCGGTGGTGAGCCACGAGCCCTGGATGTGGGCGACGTTGTCGAGGAAGAGCCGGGCGATGGCGATCATCCGGAGGTACTCGAAGAGGGTCGCCTGGGTGCGGCCCTTCAGGTGGTTGTTCTCCGGCTGGTAGGTGTACGGGATGAAGGCGCGGAAGCCGCCCGTCCGGTCCTGTACGTCACGGATCATCCGCAGGTGCTCGATGCGCTCGGCGTTGGTCTCGCCGGTGCCCATGAGCATGGTGGACGTCGACTCGACGCCGAGCCGGTGCGCGGCCTCCATGATCTCCAGCCAGCGTTCGCCGGACTCCTTGAGGGGGGCGATGGCCTTGCGCGGACGCTCCGGCAGCAGCTCGGCTCCGGCTCCGGCGAAGGAGTCCAGTCCGGCGGCGTGGATCCGCTGGATCGCCTCCTCCACGGACACCTCGGAGATCCGGGCCATGTGCTCGACCTCGGACGCGCCGAGGGAGTGGATGACCAGCTGCGGGTAGGCGGCCTTGATGGCGGAGAAGTGCTTCTCGTAGTACTCGACGCCGTAGTCGGGGTGGTGGCCGCCCTGGAACATGATCTGCGTCCCGCCGAGTTCGACGGTCTCCGCGCAGCGGCGCAGGATGTCGTCCAGGTCCCGCGTCCAGCCCTTGGCCGTGTCCTTGGGGGCCGCGTAGAAGGCGCAGAACTTGCACGCGGTGACGCACACGTTCGTGTAGTTGATGTTCCGCTCGATGATGTACGTCGCGATGTGCTCCGTACCCGCGTAGCGGCGGCGGCGTACGGCGTCGGCGGCGGCGCCCAGCGCGTGCAGCGGGGCGTCCCGGTAGAGGACGAGCGCCTCTTCGGGAGTGATGCGCCCGCCCGCGGCGGCACGGTCGAGGACGGCTGTGACATCAATTGAGGTGAGGTCGGCCTTCTCGGTCACCGGGCGTCCCTTTCGGAGGGTTCATCATGCTTGTGCACGGACCGATCCAGCCTACGCCAGCCGGCCGCGACCCCTCACGCCAGGCCGCACCCGCTCTGACCAGGCACTGCCTCAGGCGGCGTAGGCCCCGATGAGCAGGCCGACGTAGGCGCCCGCGATCAGGAACGGCCCGAACGGGATCGACGTACGGCGTCCGGCGCGGCCCGCGACGACGAGGGCCAGCCCGTACAGACCGCCGAACAGGAAACCGGCGAACGTCCCCAGGAACAGCGTGCTCCAGCCGTACCAGCCGAGGATCGCGCCGAGTCCCGGGGCGAGTTTCACGTCGCCGAAGCCCATGCCGTTCGGGTTGAGGAGGAACAGGACGTAGTAGGCGCCGCCCAGGGCCAGGGCGCCGAACAGCGCCGTCCGCCAGGAGCCGGCGTGCTCGGGCGCGAGCGCGGCGCCGCCGAGCAGCACCAGGGCGGCGCCCGCGAGCGGCAGGGTCAGCGGGTCGGGCAGCCGCTGCACCCGGAAGTCGACGACCGCGAGCAGCACGCCGACGGGCGCGAGCAGCAGCCAGACGGCGAGTTCGGGCCGGGTGCCGGTGGCGAGGGCGAGGAGCGCGCAGACGAGGGCGGTGGCCAGCGCCACGGGCGCGGTGCCGGGCCCGTACCGGCTGCCGTCCGCGCACCGGGCCCGGCCCAGCCACCCGCCGCCGGGGCCCGCGATGGTGTGGCCGTCCGGGCACCGGTCGCGCCAGTCCTCGTCCGGTTCGACGGACAGCCGGTACGCGGCGCGGGGCAGGAGCAGCCCGGCCGCGGCCCCCCAGAGGGCGGCGGCGAGAGCCGACAACGTCAGGATGTCCACGGCTACTTGACCTTCGACATGCGGGAGGTCGGATCGCCCGCCTCCGGGTTGTCGGTCTCGTACCTGAGGTCGTCGCCGACCGGGGTCAGCCGGACCTCGTGCTTCCCGGTCGTGCACGTCGACGGGTTGGACTTCACGGCCACGCTGCTGACGACGAGCTGCTGGGGCGTGGCCCTCTTGAGGAAGAGCACGTCGTCGCAGGTCCCGCCGATCTGGTCGGTCGAGCGGAAGGTGGCGATCCGGTCGCCCACCCCGCCCTGGCTGATCGTGACGCGGAAGGTCCCCGCGGGCAGGGTGCCGCCGAGGGCGAGCGCGTCGCCCTCCCACGTGCCGAGGTAGGCGGCGGGAATCGCACCGGGCTCCTGTCCGGCGTCGGGGCCGGACGCGCTCGCCGTGGCCGAGGGCGGGCTCGCGGCACCGGTGTCGGAACCGCCGTCGCCGCCCGGCATCAGGTCGAAGACGAACGCCGATCCCACCGTCACCGCCGCCAGCGCCCCGGCGACCGCCAGCGCGACCGTGCAACTCACCTTCCGTCCGCGGCCGTCCGCCCCCGGCGCGGCGGTGGCCGCCACGCTGACGGAGACCCGGCCGGGGTGACCGGCGCCCTCCGGACCCGGGTCGTGGTGCGGACGGGGAACGTCCGGCCTCGGCGCACGCGGTTCTGGCAGGGGCGGGCCGCCGGGCGCCATGGCCGGCGGCGGGCCGAACCCGGGCGGCGGCGGACCGAACACCCCGCTCGCCGGGGGCACCGGAACCTGTCCGTCCGGTCCCGTCGTTGCGGGCGGCACCGTCGGCGGCGCCTGCACCGACGGGGTGCTGAACCCCACCGGGCCCGAGGGGGCCGCGTCCGACGCCTCCAGGTTCAGCAGTCGCACCGCGCCGCGGCTGACCTGCTCCACCAGCGGCCCCGGCAGCCAGCCCGCGGCCACCAGACGGGCCGCCCCCTCGGGCGCCAGCGCCGCGGCCACCTCGCCTGGCGCCGGGCGCCGGGCCGGGTCCTTGGCCAGGCAGCGGCCCACGAGTTCCCTCAGGCCGCCGTCCAGGGAGCCCAGTTCGGGCTCCTCGTGCACCACCTTGTAGAGCAGCGCCGCCGACGAGTCGCCGGGGAACGGTGACGTCCCCGTCGCCGCGTACGCCAGCACCGCGCCCAGGGAGAAGACGTCCGCCGCGCCCGCGACACCCTTGCCGAGGATCTGCTCGGGCGACATGTAGCCGGGGGAGCCGACCGACACGCCGGTGGAGGTGAGGGAGGCGGTGCCTCCCGTGGCGCGGGCGATGCCGAAGTCGATGAGCAGGGGGCCGTCCAGGGTGAGCAGGACGTTCGACGGCTTGACGTCGCGGTGGACCAGTCCCAGTCCGTGCACCGCCGCGAGCGCCTCGGCCAGCCCCGCGCCCAGCACCCGTACGGAGTGCTCGGGCAGCGGGCCGCCGCCGGCGACGGCGGCCGTCAGCGTGGGTCCCGCCACGTACCCCGTCGCCACCCACGGGACCGGGGCCTCCGGGTCCGCGTCCAGGACGGGCGCCGTCCAGGCACCGCCCACCCGCCGCGCGGCCTCGACCTCGCGGCGGAACCGGGCCCGGAACTCCTCGTCGAGCGCGAAGTGCGGATGCACGATCTTGACCGCGACCGTGCGGCCGCCCGCGCTGCGGCCCAGATAGACACGGCCCATGCCGCCCGACCCGAGCCGGCCGAGCAGCCGGTAGGGACCCACGACCATGGGCTCGCCGACGTCGAGCGGCTGCATGGCGCCCGCACCTCCCCCGTACGCACCGCGCGCACTCTCCCGCAGGGTAGTGCGTGCGCGCGGGAGCCCACCCGTCCTTGCCGCGCCCGGGCCGCCACGGCGCCGCACCTCACGGCGTCACGGAGCGGGCCCGATGCCCCACTGCGTCACGGCGTCAGGCCCGATGCCCCACGGCGCCGGGCCCGGTGCCAGGCATCCCGGTGCCACGGCGTCCCGGTGTCACGGTGTCAGCAGTTCGACCTTCACGTCCGCCGGGAAGCCGGTCGTCGGGCCGACCCGGCGCGCGAACTCGGCGACGGCCTCCAGCTGCGGCGCGCCGAAGCGGAAGTCGAGCGTCGTGAAGTAGCGCTCCAGCACCGCCTCGTCGAAGGACTCCCAGCGCGCCGCCTGCTCGGCGACCTTGGAGACCTCCTCCAGCGACAGGTTGCGGGAGGCGAGGAACGCCTCGTGCACCTTGCGGGTGACGACCGGCTCGCGCTCCAGGTAGTCGCGGCGGGCCGCCCACACGGCGAAGACGAACGGCAGCCCCGTCCACTCCTTCCACATGGCGCCGAGGTCGTGCACCTCCAGGCCGAACTTCGGGCCCTCGAGCAGATTGGCCCGCAGCGCCGCGTCTCCGATGAGCACGGCGGCGTCCGCCTCCTGCATCATCAGGCTCAGGTCGGGCGGGCACGTGTAGTACGAGGGCCGCACGCCGACCTTCTCGGCCAGCAGCAGCTGGGCCAGGCGCACGGACGTGCGCGAGGTCGAGCCGAGGGCGACACGCGCGCCGTCCAGGCTGTCCAGGGGGACCTGCGAGACGATCACGCAGGACATGACGGGCCCGTCGCAGCCGACAGCGATGTCGGGGAAGGCGACGAGTTCGTCCGCGTGCCGGAGGAACTCGACGAGCGTCACGGGTGCGACGTCGAGTTCCCCGCGCACCAGCTGCTCGCTGAGCTTCTCAGGGGTGTCCTTGGTGAGCTCGAGATCGAGGAGCGTTCCCGTTCTCGCGAGCCCCCAGTACAGGGGCAGGCAGTTCAGGAACTGGATGTGGCCGACGCGCGGCCGGTTGCGAGAATTGTCCACATCGTGAGGCTAGCCCCTGCCCGCCGGGCCGGACCGACCCGCCCCAGGGTGTCCCCGCGGGGCGGGACCGGTCCCCCGGGCGGCGGCCGTCCGTCATGCGATACGGTGCAGGCTCCAGGTCCCCGAGAGGTTCTCGAAACCCTCCCGACCTCTTGTGTCAAGTGTTTCGACACCGTGGCGTCAACCCGGTTCCGAACGGGCTCAAACATTCGGGTGACGTGATCTTGCCCTCTATTGCTTCCGGCTGCCTGCGTGCTAGTCTCATCCGCAAGTTGCAGTTTGGTTTCCCTTGCAGTACAGAGCCTGCGGAGCATGTGACCGCGGGCTCTCGTCGTTTTCAGATGAATGCCAGTTGTTAACACGCAGTTGTTTGCACGGTGCAGGTTCTGGAGCAGGGCAACCCTTTGGGCCCAAGGAGGGCTTATGGCTACCGGAACCGTGAAGTGGTTCAACGCCGAAAAGGGCTTTGGCTTCATTGCCCAGGAAGGCGGCGGCCCGGACGTCTTCGTCCACTACTCCGCGATCAACGCGAGCGGTTTCCGCTCTCTCGAAGAGAACCAGTCGGTTTCCTTCGACGTCACGCAGGGCCCGAAGGGTCCGCAGGCGGAGAACGTCACCCCGCTCTAAGCCGTCGGCTCCATGAGCCCAGTGCTTTGATCCGGAACGGATAGCAGTACCCAAGGAGCCCCGCGCCAGCCGGCCGCGGGGCTCCTGCCTTCGCGTCACCGCTCGTACAGGCCCTCGATCTCCTTGGCGAAGTCCCTGGCGACGGCGTCCCGGCGCAGTTTCATCGACGGGGTCAGATGGCCCGCCTCCTCCGTGAAGTCGCCGGGGAGGATCGTGAAGCGGCGGATCGACTCGGGGCGGGAGACGAGCCTGTTGGCCTCGTCGACGGCCCGCTGCAGGACGGCACGCAGGTCGGGGTCGTCCAGCAGGAGCTCCGGCGGCACGCTGTGCTTGCCGTTCATGTGACGCCAGTGGGTGATGCCCTCGGGGTCCAGGGTCATCAGCGCGGCGACGTACGGGCGCCGGTCGCCGACGAGGACGCACTGGGAGATCAGCGGGTGGGAGCGGAGCCAGTTCTCCAGCGGGGCGGGGGCCACGTTCTTGCCGCCCGCGGTGATCAGGATCTCCTTCTTCCGCCCGGTGATCATCAGATAGCCGTCGTCGTCGAACTCGCCTATGTCCCCCGTGGGCAGCCAGCCGCCCGGGGAGGCGGAGACGACCCCGCCCGCGTGCGGGTCCCAGTACCCGCGGAACACCTGATCGCCGCCGACCAGGATCTCCCCGTCCGCGGCCAGCCGCACCCGGGTGCCGGGCAGTGGCCGGCCGACCGTCCCCAGGCGGGGCCTGTCCGGCGGCGTGACGGTCGCGGCGGCCGTCGTCTCGGTCAGTCCGTACCCCTCGTAGATGTCGATCCCGGCCCCCGAGTAGAACGCGGCGAGACGGCGTCCGAGCGGGGAGCCGCCGCAGATCGCGTACCGGACCCGGCCGCCGAGGGCGTTGCGGATACGCCGGTAGACCAGCGGGTCGTAGAGGGCGCGGGCGGTGCGCAGACCGGCGCCGGGGCCCGGGCCGCTGCCGTGCTGGCGGGCCTCGGCCGCCTCGCCGTAGCGGCAGGCGATGGAGACGGCGCGGTCGAAGGACGACGCCCGCCCCATCCGCTCGGCCGTCGCGCGGGCGGTGTTGAACACCTTCTCCAGGACGTAGGGGATGGCCAGGAGGAAGGTGGGCTTGAAGGACGCCAGGTCGGCGAGGAGGTCGTCGGTCCGCAGGCTCGGCGCGTGACCGAGCTTGACCCGGGCGCGCAGGCAGGCGATCGCGACCATCCGGCCGAAGACGTGCGAGAGCGGCAGGAAGAGGAGCGTGGACGGCTGCTCCCTGGTGCGCGCCCTGAAGATCGGGTAGAGCAGTTCGACCGCGTTGTCGACCTCGGCGAAGAAGTTGCCGTGCGTCAGGGCGCAGCCCTTGGGGCGGCCGGTGGTGCCCGAGGTGTAGATGAGGGTGGCGAGGGTGCCGGGGCCCAGCACGCCACGCCGTACGGCGATCTCCTGGTCCGGGACGCCCCGGCCCAGTTCGGCCAGCCGGTCCACGTGGCCCTTCTCGAAGACCCAGACGTGCCGCAGGTCCGGGATGCGGTCACGCTCGGGGCCGAGCGCGGCGGCCTGCCCGGCGGTCTCGGTGACCAGCGCCACCGCCCCGGAGTCCTGGAGGATCCAGCGGGTCTGGAAGGGCGACGAGGTCGGGTAGACCGGCACGGTGACCAGGCCCGCCGCCCACGCGGCGAAGTCCAGCAGGGTCCACTCGTACGTCGTACAGGCCATGATCGCGAGCCGGTCGCCCGGCACCAGACCCTCCGCGACGAGGCCCTTGGCGACCGCCAGCACCTGCGCGGCGAACTCGGCGGCGCTCACGTCCACCCACCGGCCGCTCGCGTCCTTCCGGCTGAGGACCGCGTCCCGGGGCGCCGCGTCCGCGTTGTCGAACGGCAGGTCCGCCAGCGAACCGTGTGTCACCGGCGCGACGAGCGGCGGCACGGCCACCTCCCGCACCACTCCGTCCAGCCGCTTGATCTCGGGCGTCGCTAGCGGTCGTTCGGACGAGTAGAGGCTGGACACAGGACGGCTCCTTGACTGCGGGGTGCCCGGCGGTGCGAGGCACGGCTCCGCCTCGTACGGCCGCGGACTCCGCGGGGTTCAGCTGTAGGGGGGCGAACGCCGCACGGGGGGTGAGACCGGGATCGTACGGCGCGTGGGTGAGGGGTTCGTGCACGTCCGGGGTGGGGGGAGTGCGGCTCCGGCGGCGGTACGGAGAGGGGCACCTCGACCAGTTCCTGACTTCTGAGTAATCTTACTCAAGAGTAAATAGGAGCCGAGCCGGGAGTTGGACGAATGGCCGATCGCTATCTGCGCTTCACCGGCACCGCACCCGGTCGATTCCTGACCCGCAGGCTCGGCCTGCCCCGGCCCGCCGCGCTGCACCGCTGGTCACCGGAGCGGCCGGCACTGGACGGCGTGCTGCTGCACCTCACGGCCGGGACCTCGGCGATCGGAGGCGACGCGGCGGCCGGACCGGGCGGAACGTCCGAAAACGGCGGCTCGTCGTCCGCCGCGGGCCGGGGCCTCGCGGCGGTGCTGGCGCGTACCGGCCTCGACGTGCGGACGTCCGTGCCCGCGTCCGCCGACGCCCCCGTCGCGGCCGTCGTCCTGGACGCCACCGGTGTCGCGGACGTCGACGCCCTGGGCGAGGTCCACGCCGCCCTGCACCCGGTGGTGCGCTCGGTCGCCGTGAGCGGCCGCGTGCTGGTGCTCGGTGCGCCGCTCGACCCGGCCGACCACCACCAGTCCGCCGTCCAGCAGGGCCTCGAAGGGTTCGTCCGCTCCCTCGGCAAGGAGATCGGGCGGGGCAGGACCGCCGGCCTGGTCCGGCTCACCGACGCCGGTGCCGCCGAGTCCACCCTGCGCTTCCTCCTCTCGCCCCGCTCCGCCTACATCAGCGGCCAGGTCGTCGAGGTCGGCACCGCCCCCGTGACCGCGCCGGACGACTGGGAGCGCCCGCTCGCCGGACTGACCGCGCTCGTCACCGGGGCGGCGCGCGGGATCGGGGAGGCCGTCGCGACGACCCTGGCCCGCGACGGCGCCCACGTGGTCTGCCTCGACATCCCGTCCGCCGGGGCCGAGCTCACCGCCGCCGCCACCCGGATCGGCGGGAGCGCGCTGCCGCTCGACATCACGGCGGCCGACGCGGGTGCGCGGATCGCCGACGCGCTGCCCGGAGGACTCGACGTCCTCGTCCACAACGCGGGCATCACCCGGGACCGCAGGCTCGCCAACATGCCCGCCGACCGGTGGGCGCCGGTGCTCGACGTGAACCTCGCGAGCGTCCTGCGGACGACCGACGCGCTGCTGGCGAAGGGGGCGCTGCGCGCGGGCGGCCGGATCGTCTGCACGGCCTCCATCGCGGGCATCGCGGGGAACACCGGCCAGACCAACTACGCGGCGAGCAAGGCGGGCGTCGTCGGACTCGTCCGCTCCCTCGCCCCCCGGGCCCTGGCGGAACACGGGGTCACCGTGAACGCCGTGGCGCCCGGGTTCATCGAGACGAGGATGACCGCCGCCGTGCCGCTGTTCATCCGGGAGGCGGGCCGCCGGATGAACTCCCTGGGCCAGGGCGGCCTCCCCGTCGACGTCGCCGAGACCACGGCGTGGTTCGCCTCCCCCGGCTCCGGGGCGGTGAACGGCCAGGTCGTCCGGGTCTGCGGACAGAGCCTGCTGGGGGCGTAGGGTCTGCCGCCCTCGCCCCGCCGCCGAACGTGCCGAGCCCGCCGTCCCCTCGCACCGAGCACCCTGGAGACCCCGTGCGCACCCGAACCCTCACCGCTCCGCCCGCGCTGCCCCCGCTGCTGGCCCGGGGCGCCCTGCTCTCGCCGCTCAAACGGCCGCGGTCCGGCGCCGTCTTCTCCCCCACCCGGCTGGTCCTCCCCGGTGTGCGGATCGACCTGGCCCGGCTCGCCGCGTACGAACGGGTCTGCGGCTTCGCCACGGGTGCGGACGCGCTGCCCCTCACCTATCCGCACGTCCTCGCGTTCCCGCTGGCCATGCGGCTGATGGCGGAACGGGCGTTCCCGCTGCCCCTGCTCGGCCTCGTGCACACCTCGATCGAGATCACCCGGCGGGCGGGAACGAGCACCGCGGAGGAGTACGAACTCGGCGTGCACGTCGAGGGACTGGCGCCGCACCGCCGGGGCACCGAGGCCACCGTGGTGAGCGAGGCGAGGGTCGCGGGGCAGCTCGTCTGGGAGTCGAGGAGCACGTATCTCGCCCGGCACAAGGCGGCCGGGGCGGCGCACGGGGCGCCCGGGGAGGCGCCGGTACCCGAGGAGCGGAAGCCGCTGCCCGCCGCCGCCGAGTGGCGGCTCGACGGGGACCTGGGACGGCGGTACGCGGCCGTCTCCGGGGACCGCAACCCCATCCATCTGCACCCGCTCTCCGCGCGCCTGTTCGGCTTCCCCCGCGCGATCGCCCACGGCATGTGGACGGTGGCGCGCTGTCTGGCCGAGCACGGCACGGGGCCGGCGGACGGGACGGGCCGGGCGCTGCGGGTACGGGCCGGGTTCAGGGCCCCCGTCCTGCTCCCGGGGACGGTCACCTACGCCGCCGACGGGCCGGACTTCGCCCTGCGCGGCCCGGCGGACCGCGTCCACCTCACCGGCGAGGTGCACCACCTGCCGGGGTGAGCGTGCCGCGCGCGGCGGGCTCTACCCGGGGTCGGCCGCGTCGGCGGCGGCGTCCCTGACCGGCGGGGTCCAGGGCCGCCCCTCCATGAGGTCGCCGAGGCCGGCCCAGGCGAAGTTCATCAGCGTCGCGGCGGCCTGCTTGGCGGAGACGCCCGGGGTGGCGTTGGCCCAGGCGGCGAGCGACTCGGCCGCGCCGACCAGGGCCTCGGCCAGTCCCGCCACCTCGCGTTCGGGCAGGGAGGGGTCGCGGTGCGCCTCACGCGCCGCGATCACGATCAACTGGGTGACGAACGCCACGAGTTCCTCGCGCATCGCGGTGACCTCGGCCGCGAACGGCTCCCCGTGCGTGCGGGCCTGGAGGTGCAGCACGGTCCAGCTGTCCGGGTTCTGCGCGGTGTGCGTGAAGAACGCCCGCAGCCCTTCCCAGAGTTGGCGGTCGGCGGGGAGGCCGGGCACGACGCCCGCGTGCACCGCCGCGGTGAGCGCCTTGGCCTCACGCCGGATGCACGCGGTGAACAGGTCTTCCTTGGAGTTCAGGTACAGGTACACCAACGGCTTGGAGACGCCCGCCAGATCGGCGATCTCGTCCATCGACGCGGCCCGGTACCCCCGCTGCCCGAAGGTCCGCACGGCGGCGTCCAGCATCTGCTGTTCCCGCACCGCACGCGGCATCCGCTTGCTCTTCACAGCACCCATACGGGCAAGCGTATGTCCGCGGCCGCCCCCTGAGGGCGACGGCCGACCGGTCCCGGACGGTCAGGAGGCCTGGCTCTGGGCGTCGCGGGCGACGTCGTCGGCGCCGTCCTCCTGGTTGCGGTTCTGCTCCAGGTTGGCCTTGGCGCGGTCGACGCGGGCCACGACCTGGGCGGAAGCGCGGTCGCGCTCTCCGCGCAGGACGACGAAGCTGATCGGCGCGGAGATCACCAGGGCGAGCAGGACGACCCACATGTAGTTGGAGTCGCCGAGACCGCGGGGGGCGATGCCGGCGTGGACGAGACCCCAGACGACCACGAGGCAGCCCACGAAGATCCCGAGGCGCATCAGCGTGTAGCGGAGCATCTCAATCCACTCTTCCTGTCCGAACAATCCCAAACGGCACCGTCCAGTGAAACACGGCGGGAAGCCGATCTCTCGGGCGCCCCTCAGTTGCCGACGCCCGCGCCCGCACCGACACCGGCACCGGTGCCGAGGCGGGCCAGGGGGAGCAGCATCGTGATGTCGTCCCGGTCGTCGCCGGGCGCCACCCGGATCGCGTCGGGCACGCGGCCGACCTCCTTGTACCCGCAGGAGGCGTAGAACCGCTCCAGCCCGAGCCCGCCCCGGCAGGTGAGGCGGATCGCCTCGATCCCGTCGAAGCCGGCGGCGGCCTCCCCTGCGGCGGCCAGCAGGTCGCGCCCGTACCCCCTGCCCTGGTGGCGGGGGTGCACCATGACCGTGTAGAGCCAGACCCAGTGGGTCATCAGCCGGTGGGTGTTGAAGGAGAAGAACGCGGTGGCGGCGACGGCGCCCTCCTCGTCGTACCCGACGAGCAGCCGGGTGCGGCCCTCCGCCATCCCCACCATGTGCTTGACCAGTTCGGGCCGGACCACGTCCGCGGCCACGGGCGGCACGAAGCCGACGGAACCGCCCGCGCTGGAGACGTCCACCCACAGGCCGAGCACGCCGTCGCGCAGGGCCGGGGTGACAGGCGGGTCCAGGACAAAGGTAAGGGCCATAGCGCGAGGCTAGCTATTACTCCCGGCACGCGACAAGCCCCGGCCGGAACGGCCGGGGCTTGTGACGCACGCGCCAGGTCCGCGTCCTCAGACCCGCATCGGCTGCGGCGCCTCGCGGCGCGCCGGATCGGGTCCGTCGTACTCGCGGATGATCTCGTACCGCGTGTTCCGCTCGACCGGGCGGAACCCGGCGTCGCGGATCAGGTCGAGCAGGTCCTCGCGGGTCAGCTTGTTCGGGGTGCCGTAGTTGTCGGCGTCGTGCGTGATCTTGTACTCGACGACCGAGCCGTCCATGTCGTCGGCGCCGTGCTGCAGCGCGAGCTGCGCGGTCTGGACGCCGTGCATGACCCAGAAGACCTTGACGTGCGGCACGTTGTCGAAGAGCAGCCGGGAGACGGCGAACGTCTTCAGGGCCTCGGCGCCGGTCGCCATCTGCGTCCGCGCCTGGAGGCGGTTGCGGACCTTGCCGTCCTTCATGTCGACGAAGTCGTGCTGGTAGCGCAGCGGGATGAAGACCTGGAAGCCGCCGGTCTCGTCCTGCAGCTCACGCAGCCGCAGCACGTGGTCCACGCGGTGCCGGGGCTCCTCGATGTGCCCGTACAGCATGGTGCACGGGGTCTTGAGACCCTTCTCGTGCGCCAGCCGGTGGATGCGCGACCAGTCCTCCCAGTGGGTGCGGTGGTCGACGATGTGCTGCCGGACCTCCCAGTCGAAGATCTCGGCGCCGCCGCCGGTCAGGGACTCCAGGCCCGCGTCGATCAGCTCGTCGAGGATCTCGCTCGCGCTCAGCCCGGAGATCGTCTCGAAGTGGTGGATCTCCGTCGCGGTGAACGCCTTCAGGGAGACGTCGGGGAGCGCCTTCTTCAGCTCGCTCAGCGACCGCGGGTAGTAGCGCCACGGCAGGTTGGGGTGCAGGCCGTTGACGATGTGCAGCTCGGTGAGGTTCTCGCCCTCCATCGCCTTGGCGAGACGGACGGCCTCCTCGATGCGCATCGTGTACGCGTCCTTCTCCCCCGGCTTGCGCTGGAAGGAGCAGTACGCGCACGACGCGGTGCACACGTTGGTCATGTTGAGGTGACGGTTGACATTGAAGTGGACGACGTCACCGTTCTTGCGCATGCGCACCTCGTGCGCGAGGCCGCCGAGCCAGGCGAGGTCGTCCGACTCGTACAGCGCGATGCCGTCCTCGCGGGTCAGCCGCTCACCGGCGCGGACCTTGTCCTCCAGCTCGCGCTTGAGTCCGACGTCCATTCCCGGCCGCCTCCCATACATCGACTTGTGTGGAATGTTCACCGTACGCCTAGCCCTCTTCGGGCAGTTCACCGACCCGGTTCTCCCACTTCGTGGAGAGCACGATCGTCGTGCGGGTACGGGAGACGCCCTTCGTGCCGCTGAGCCGGCGGATCGTCCGCTCCAGGCCGTCCACGTCGGAGGAGCGCACCTTCAGCATGAAGGAGTCGTCACCGGCGATGAACCAGCAGTCCTCGATCTCGTGCAGGTCCTTGAGGCGCCGGGCCACGTCCTCGTGGTCGGCCGCGTCGGAGAGCGAGATGCCGATCAGCGCGCTGACGCCGAGGCCGAGCGAGGCGGAGTCGACGGTGGCGCGGTAGCCGGTGATGACGCCGGCGGCCTCCAGCCGGTTGATGCGGTCGGTGACGCTGGGCCCGGAGAGGCCGACGAGCCGGCCCAGCTCCGCGTAGGAGGCGCGGCCGTTCTCCCTGAGAGCCTGGATGAGCTGCCTGTCCACCGCGTCCATTGCGATCGATAGCCTTCCGCTGAAGAGTTCTGAAAGAGTCTGGAAGAGAAAGAGGTCCTGCTCCGTACCGGGTACGGATCCGTACTCAGTCCGCCGTACCCGACGCGTCCGTCACGCCCGTCATGCCATGCCCGTCACGCCGGTCGCGTCGGTCACGCCCGTCGCGCGGGAGGCGCCTCCGATGTCGCCCTCCCACCGGCGGTACAGCCCGTGCCCGACGCCCGCCGCGTCCAGCACCCGCCCGGCGACGAAGTCCACCAGGTCCTGGATGTGGGTCGCTCCCGCGTAGAACGCCGGTGAGGCCGGGAGCACGACGGCGCCCGCCTCGTCCAGCGCGACCAGCTGCTTGAGCGTCTGGCCGCTCAGCGGCGTCTCGCGCACGGAGACGACCAGCTTGCGGCCCTCCTTGAGGGTCACACTCGCGGCCCGCTGCAACAGGTCCTTCGACAGCCCGAGCGCGACCCCGGCCACGCACGCCGTCGACGCCGGGACGATCAGCATGCCCTTCGCGGGATACGAGCCGGAGGACGGCCCGGCCGCGAGGTCGCCCGCGCTCCAGTACCGCACGCCCGCGCCGTCGTCGCCGAGGTCGACGTCGAAGGTGTCCGGCTTGCCGTCGGCTCCCCGGGCCAGCCATTGCCGCAGGTCGTCCCGCCAGTGCGCGTCCCGGAAGGCGATGCCGGTCTCGTCGAGCAGCGTGAGCCGCGAGGCCCTGCTGACGACCAGGTCCACGCTCTCGCCCGCCGCCAGCAGCCCCCGCAGCACGGCCGCCGCGTACGGCGTACCGGACGCTCCCGACACCCCCACGATCCAAGGCCGGCGCTGCGTCTGTCCTGGCTTCATGGTGTCGAGCCTATCCGGCGTCGCGCCAAGCACCGTGCCGGGCGGGCCTCTCGGCGGTGGGCGGCGGCAGGCTAGACCGTCAGCCCCCGCACCAGCAGGTCCAGCAGCGCGCACACGAACAGGGCGATGCCGATGAAGCCGTTGACCGAGAAGAACGCCCTGTTGAGGCGGGACAGGTCGGTGGGGCGCACGATGGTGTGCTCGTAGACGAAGGCACCGGCGACGATCACGAGCCCGAGCCAGAAGAAGGCGTCGGCGTCGGTGAGCAGGGCGTACCAGACGAGGAGTGCCGTGGTGACCGTGTGGCAGACGCGGGCGCCGTGGATCGCGGCCGGGACGCCGAAGCGGGCGGGGACGGACTTCACGCCCACCTCGCGGTCCGTCTCGACGTCCTGGCAGGCGTAGATCAGGTCGAAGCCGCCGATCCAGACGCCGACCGCGAGGCCCAGGACCACCGCGGTCCAGGACCACTCGCCAGTGATCGCGACCCACGCGCCGACCGGGCCCATCGCCTGCGCCAGACCCAGGATGGCCTGGGGGAAGTTCGTGAACCTCTTGCCGTACGGATAGACCACCATCGGGATCACCGCGACGGGCGCGAGCGCCAGGCAGAGCGGGTTGAGCAGGGCCGCCGCGCCGAGGAAGACGACGAGGGCGACCAGCGCGCCCGTCCAGGCGTGCCGCACCGACATCGCGCCGGTGACCAGCTCGCGGTGGGCCGTGCGGGGATTGCGGGCGTCGATCTCGCGGTCGATGATCCGGTTCGCGGCCATCGCGAACGTCCGCAGGCCGACCATCGCCACCGTGACGAGCAGCAGCGGGCCCCAGTGGATGTTCTCGTCCTGGCGGAACATCGCGGTGAGCGCGGCGATGTAGGCGAAGGGCAGCGCGAACACCGAGTGCTCGATCATGACGAGACGGAGGAAGGCCTTGGTGCGCCCCGGTTGCGGGATCGCGGCCGATGCGCCGGTCACTGAAGTCCGTACTCCTTCCAGCGGCGGTCGACCTTCGCCGCCGTGTCCGGGTCCGGCAGCACCATCTCGGGCCAGCCGCCGTCCCGGGTGTAGCCCTCCTCGGGCCATTTGCGTGTCGCGTCGATGCCCGCCTTGCCGCCCCAGAACTGCTGGTAGGAGGCGTGGTCGAGGTGGTCGACCGGACCCTCCACGACCGTGAGGTCGCGGGCGTAGTCCGTGTTGCCCAGCGCGCGCCAGGCGACCTCGTGCAGATCGTGCACGTCGCAGTCCGCGTCGACGACCACGATCAGCTTGGTCAGGGACATCATGTGCGCGCCCCAGACGGCGTGCATCACCTTCTGGGCGTGCTTCGGGTACTTCTTGTCGATCGAGACGATCGCGCAGTTGTGGAAGCCGCCGGCCTCGGGGAGGTGGTAGTCCACGATGTCCGGGACGATGATCTTGAGGAGGGGGAGGAAGAACCGCTCCGTGGCCCGCCCCAGCGGGCCGTCCTCCGTCGGCGGGCGGCCGACCACGATCGACTGCAGCAGCGGACGCTCGCGCATGGTCACGCAGTCGATGGTCAGGGCCGGGAAGGGCTCCTGGGGCGTGTAGAAGCCGGTGTGGTCGCCGAACGGGCCCTCGGGCAGCGTCTCGCCGGGTTCCAGCCAGCCCTCAAGGACGACCTCGGCGTTGGCCGGGACCTGGAGCGGGACCGTCTTGCAGTCGACCATCTCGATCCGCTTGCCCTGGACGAAGCCCGCGAAGAGGTACTCGTCGATGTCGCCGGGGAGCGGGGCGGTGGAGGCGTAGGTCACGGCGGGCGGGCAGCCGAAGGCGATCGCGACCGGCAGGCGCTCGCCGCGACGGGCGGCCACCTGGTAGTGGTTGCGGCTGTCCTTGTGGATCTGCCAGTGCATGCCGATGGTGCGCTTGTCGTGCCGCTGGAGCCGGTAGAGCCCGAGGTTGCGGATGCCGCTCTCCGGGTCCTTGGTGTGGGTCAGCCCCAGGTTGAAGAAGGAGCCGCCGTCGTCCGGCCAGGTGAAGAGCGCGGGGAGCCGGTCGAGGTCGACGTCGTCGCCGTGCAGGACGACCTCCTGCACGGGCGCGTTGTCGGACTTCACCTTCTTCGGCGGTACGTGCGCCATCGCGCCGAGCTTCCCGAACGCCTCCCGCATCCCGACGAACCCCTGCGGCAGCTCGGGCCGGAGCAGTCCGCCGATCTTGTCGGAGATGTCGCCGTACGACTTCAGACCGAGGGCCTTGAGCAGCCGGCGGTCGGTGCCGAAGACGTTCATCGCGAGGGGCATGCCGGAGCCCTTCACGTTCTCGAAGAGCAGCGCCGGGCCGCCCGCCTTGTTCACGCGGTCGACGATCTCCCCGACCTCCAGGTACGGGTCCACCTCGGCCTTGATGCGCTTGAGGTCGCCCTCGCGCTCCAGCGCCCTGAGCAGGGAGCGAAGATCGTCGTAAGCCATGCGGTCCAGTTTGTCATCCTCCCCCGCGGATCTTGCCGGGGCGTCCCGGTCACGGGCGCCGGGTCTCCGGTCACGGGGCCCGGCGGAGCCTCGGCGCCCGGGGTCCGGGGTCCGGCGGGGCTTCGGCGTCCGGAGTCCGGCCCCGGGGAGCCGCTGACGGGCCGCCCCGCTAGCCTGTGCGCGTCACCGGGGCCGAGCCGCCCCGCCGTCGCTCACTGGGGGATCGTTCGGCCATGTTCAGGTATCTGCCGTTCCTGCTGGTCCTGGCACTGTGGATCTACGCCTTCATCGACTGCCTGAACACCCCGGAGGAGGAGGTGCGGGGTCTGCCGAAGGTGGTGTGGGTGATCATCATCCTGCTCTTCGGCGAGGTGCTGGTCGGCCCCATCGCCTGGCTCGTCGCCGGGCGGACGCGCCGCGCCCCGGCCGGCGGCTCCACCCCCTCCGAGTGGCACCGCAACCACCGCGTCCAGTACGTCGCGCCCGACGACAACCCCGAGTTCCTCCGGTCCCTCAAGGAGGAGAGCAAGAAGGACGAGGCCCTTCTCAAGGACTGGGAGGCCGACCTGCGCCGCCGCGAGGAGGAGCTGAAGCGGCGCGAGCGCGGGGAGGAAGAGGGCGCGGGCAGCTGACGCGGCCCCAGCAGGCCCCCCCCACGGGGGGGGGCCGCCGGTCATCCGTCCTGGGTCCGGGCGTCCGGGCGCAGGACGAGGTCCAGCAGGCCCGGGAAGCAGGCCTCGAACTCCTCGCGGCGCAGCCGGTTGACGCGCCTGGGCCCCTCGTCGCGCTGCTCCACGAGCCCGGCCCCGCGCAGCACCGTGAAGTGGTGGCTGAGCGCCGCCTTGCCGACGGGCACGTCGAAGCTGCCGCAGCTGCGCGTCCACACCGGGGAGGCCGCGAGCTCGCGTACGAGCTGGATGCGCACGGGGTCCGCGAGGGCGGCGAGGGCCGTCTGGACGGGGACCTCCTCGGGGTGGGTGTGGGCGGGCGCCGCCCGGTGACCCGCTCGTTCCGCCATGCCCGTCTCCTTGTGTCCCGCGCCCCCGGGCGTTTCCGGGTGTCCGCTTGCCAGTGTTCGATGAAAACCATACAGTCCTGAGTGTTCGCTTCTCGTCGAACAGTCGAGCACGTGGTGAGGGGTGTGTGGCATGCGCGCGATCCGGTTCCAGGAGTACGGCGGTCCCGAGGTGCTGGAGGTCACGGAGACCGAGGTCCCCGAGCCCGGCCCCGGCCGGGTGAGCGTCGACGTCGCCTACGCGGGCGTGAACTTCGCCGACCTGAAGGCGCGGTCGGAGGGTTACCGCGTACCGGCCCTGCCGTTCGTGCCGGGACTGGAGGTCTCCGGACGGGTGCGCGCGGTCGGCGCGGGCGTCACGGGACTCGCCGTGGGCCAGGAGGTCGCCGCCCTGACGGAGGGCGGGGCCTACGCCGACGTGGCCGTCGCCGACGCCGCGACCGTCTTCCCGATCCCGGACGGTGTCGACGCGCGCACCGGCGCCACGCTGCCGACGGTGCTGCCGACGGCGTACGCGCTGGTGCACCGCGTGGGCCGGCTCCAGCCCGGCGAGACGGTGCTCGTGCAGGGCGCGGCGGGCGGAGTCGGCACGGTCGTGGGGCAGTTGGCGCGGGCGGCGGGCGCGAGGACGGCGTTCGGGGTGGTGTCGGGCGCGGCGAAGGCCGCGTACGCGCGGGACCACGGGTACGACGAGGTCTTCGTCGGCTCCTTCGCCGGGGAGGTCCGCGACGCGACCGGCGGGCGCGGGGTGGATCTGGCCCTGGACCCCGTCGGCGGCGACACCTTCCGCGACAGCCTCGCCTCCCTCGCGCCCTTCGGGCGGCTGGTCTCGTTCGGCAACGCGAGCTCCGCCGGACCGTGGCGGGTGGGGCAGCCCGAGCTCTACCCGGCCGGCCTGTCGGTCGCCGGGTTCTCCATCCTCACGCTGGCGGCGACCGCACCGGACGAGCTGCGCGCCCTCACCGCCCACGCCTTCGCCACGGTGGCCGACGGCTCCGTGTCCCTGCCGGTGACGGCCGAGTTCGCCCTGGAGGACGCGGCGGAGGCCCACCGTCTGATGGACACCCGCACCAGCACCGGAAAGCTGCTGCTGCGGGTGGGCGGCTGAGCGGCACCGGCCCCGTCGCACCCCCGCGCCGGGGGGCCGGTTCCGGTCACCGTCGGGCACGCGGCAGGTCACTTTCGTAACGCAACGGACACCAGGCGCTCTAGCTCGGACCAACTCCCTTTTTTTACACTGTTGTTGATACACCTCACTGCCACCATGACAGAGAGAGCACCGAACAGGACCGCCGCGGGCGCGACAGCGGAAGCGGCGGCAGGCAGGGCAGCAGGCACGGCGCCGGGGCGGACCACAGCCCCTCGACGGGCCCGGACCGCTCCGGGGGGAGACGCGGTGCACGCAGGGCTGCACGGCAGGGGGGCGCTGTTCGACACGGACCCGCCCGGCCTCGTACCGAGGCTGGTGGGCGTGCGCCCGCACCAGCACCTCTCGGTCCGCCCGGAGCACACCGGACAGGCGCCGTTCGTGGTGTTCACCGGCGGTCGCGGGATCGGCCGCAGCGCCGTGCTCGGCGAGATCCGCGACGCCTACCGAGGGCACACGCCCGTCGCGCTGATCGACTGCGAGGACGGCCAGTTCGCGGCCCCTCCGCCGGAGCGGCCCGCCGAGGCCTGGTCACCGGTGGCACAGGCGCTCACCACCGTCGCCGAGCAGCTCGCCGAGCCGGTCACGGGCGCCGGACGAATCAGCTTCCCCCGGCTGGCCGCCGGGCTGCTGGCCGTCGCGGCGGGCGGCTGGAGCGACCGCGACCTGGAGCGGATCCGCCAGGAGGCCCGGCGCATCCTCCTGCTCAACGAGAGCGGCTCGTGGCTCACCGGGTTCGCGGGCCGCTGGGTCGGCAAGATCGTCGCCAAGATGATCGCCTCGATGTCCCAGACGGGACCGGTCGTCGAACCCATCATCGAGGCGACGCTGGAGGCGTTCTCCGAGGGGGTGTCACCCACCCACACCCGGCTGCGCAAGGGCGCCACCTGGTACCGCGACTACCCCAACGCGGGCGGCAACCCCAAGCTCGGACTGATCCTGCTCTCCGGGCACTTCCGGGCGGGCGGCGACTCCCGCGGCCACGCCGAGCGGTATCTCGTACGGGCCCTGCTGGCCGACGTCGGGGACGCCTGCGCCGGGCCCCTGCAGCGCTCGAAGCGCATCGGGCGGCCCGTCGTGATCGTCGACAACGCGCGGACGGCGCCGGGACCCGGGCTCATGGAGGCCGTGCTGCGGGACCGCGCCGACGGCATCGCCGACCGCGTGGTCCTCTTCGCCTCGCTGCGCGGCCACACCCACCCCGCGCTGCGCAACGCCGCCCACCGCCCCCTGCCCGGGGTGGCGCGGCACACCGACTGGACGCCGGGCACCTCGCCGTCCTCCCACGCGCTGCTGGTGTCGCTGACCCCGCTCTCGCCGGACGACGCCCTGCACATCGTGGGCGCGGCCTGCCGCGCGGCGGACGACGTGCCGCCGCTGCTCGCGCAGGCCACCCACCGGCTGACCGGCGGCAACCCGCTGGGCATCACCCTGCTCGCCGAGTCCGCCCGGCAGAACCTGCCCCGGGGCGCCCGCTCGCTGGGCCGCCTCCTCACCGCCGACCTCGCCCTCCACGAGGACGGCGACGGCCGCCCCGCCTACCGGGAGCTGCTCGACCGGCTGGTGCCCGGGGGCCGCCTGGACGAGCTGACGGTGCTCGCCGCCGCCCACGACCGGGACTCGGCCCTCGCCCTCGCGCAGGCACAGCTCCCCGACGACTTCGGCGCGTACGGCGTACTCGACCTGGAGGAACGGCTCGCCCGGGAGGGCCGCGCCGGCGTCCCCGGGCAGTTCGTCGGCGACCCGTTCCTGCGGGCGCTGCTGCTGCTGCGGCTGCACCACCGCGACCCCGACCACGCGCGCTGGCGGGCCACCCACCGCGCCCTCATCGACCACTACGCCGAGCCCGGCCCGGACCCCCGCCCGGACGGGGACGACGGTGACGGCGACGGCGACGGACGGAGGACGCGCGGTCCGGACGGCCCCGAGCGCGCCCGCTACCGGCTGCACCACGAACTCGCCCTCGGCAAACCCGACTTCGCGGTGGCGTACCTGCGCGACACCTTCCACGTCCTGGACACCCGCGGCTGGCTGTCCGCGCTCTGCTTCATCGCCTCGGCGCCCTACTACCACCCGCACCACCCGGACGGCCGCGACCTCGACGGCCACTCCGGCGGCCACGACGACCGGGCCTTCGTCGCGCTGGGCCGCACCGACGCCGCGCACCACCCGCCCGACGGCGTGGACCCGGTCCTGCATCTGCGCGTACGACGCCTCCTGCACGCCGTCTGGCAACTGACCGACCCGCTGGTGCTGCCCGACCCCGGGGTGACCGAGCGGCTGCGGTTCGAGCTGGAGCAGCTGTCCAACGCGCGCCCCGCCGGGAACGCCCTGCTCTGGCGGGCCTCGCGCGACTGGCCGGCGGACGCCCTCGCCGGCCGCCCCTTCCGTGTTCCTGACGACGACGGTGAGGTCCGCTGATGGCGCGCGTGTGGAGGTGGCTGCGCGAGGACGTCTGGGAGATCCGCTTCCGGCGGTATCTCGCGCTGCTCGTCGTGGCGGCGCTGGCCGCCGTCGCCGTCTGGGGCGGCCGGACGCTCGCGCAGGAGGACCGTTCCTGCGCCCCGGGCGTCGTACGCCCCGAGGGCAGCGGCGAGTGCGTCGGGGTCTCGGCGACCGCCTACGACTTCGGCCGCCCCCGGCTCGCCCAGGCCGTGGCGGCCATCGACCGGGAGAACCGCTCCCTGAAGGCGGGGAGTTACGTCAGCGTCGCCCTGTTCGAGCCCTTCACCACGACCGACACCGACAACATGAACGATGTCCTGCACGAACTCCAGGGCGCCTACCTCGCGCAGTACCGGGCCAACCACGACTCCAACGACCAGACGCCGAAGATCCGCCTCGTGCTCGCCAACCCGGGCGCGGCCGGCGACCACTGGGAGCACACGGTCGACCAGCTGGAGCGGATGACGAAGGGGGCCGACCGGCTGCGCGCGGTGACCGGCATCGGCACCAGCACCGAGAACAACAAGAAGGCCGTCGAGGCGCTCACCGGCCGGGGCGTCCCGGTCATAGGCACCTCCATCACCGCGGACGACCTCGCCAACGGCCAGGGAGGCAAGGACCCCTACCCCGGCCTCGCCCGCGTCTCCCCCACCAACACCGACGAGGCGCGCGCCCTCACCTCCTTCGCCAAGGTCACCGCCGGCCGCGCGCTGCTCGTCTACGACGACCCGGGCGACCCGTACACCCGCACGCTGAAGGCGTCCTTCGACAAGCTGCTCAAGGGGTCGCCGTACGAGGCGCAGCCGTTCACGCCGCCCGACGACCGCAGCCAGGAGGGCACCACCGCCAACAAGTTCCGGCAGATCACCCACCTCGTGTGCGACACGGCCGACGACACCGACACGATCCTGTTCGCCGGACGCCACACCCAGTTGCGCCAGTTCATCAACGCGCTGGGCGCCCGGGGCTGCCAGAAGCGGAAGTTCACCGTGCTCACCGGCGACGAGGCGTCGTACCTCACGGGTGACAAGGCCCTCGACCGGGACGCCCTCAGGCACAACCTCTCGGTGCGCTACACCTCGCTCGCGCACCCGGACGCCTGGAAGAAGGACCCGGCGAAGACCGGCGGCAGCGCGGCCGACGCCGAGGACCTGGAGGGCATTCTGCGCCGCAGCGGCCACGAGCCGGTCGGTCCCGTCGGTCCGCTCGCCCTGGACGACGGCCAGCTGATCATCGCGTACGACGCCATGCGGCTGGCCGTGCAGGGCATCCGCGAGGCCACCCCGGACGGCCGCACGGTCCCGCCACTGGCGGACGTGGGCACCCAGTGGACGCTGGTGAAGGGCTCCCAGCGGGTGAACGGGGCCGGCGGCTGGATCTGCCTGGACGTGCACGGCAATCCGTACGACAAGGCCGTGCCGGTGGTCGAGCTGACCCCCGACGGCACCTCGCGCTTCGTACGGATCGCCTGGCCCGAGGGCAGGCCCCCGGCCAAGGAGTGCCTGCCGCCCTCGTCGTCCTGACCGCGGGTCCGCGCCTCGCGGGTCCGTCCTCCGGCGGGCTACACCCCGGCGTAGGAGTGCTTGCCGCTCACGAAGATGTTGACGCCGTAGTAGTTGAACAGCCAGCAGGCGAACGCGGCGAGCGCGATGTAGGCGGCCTTGCGGCCCTTCCAGCCGGCCGTCGCGCGGGCGTGCAGGTAGCAGGCGTAGGCGACCCAGGTGATGAAGGACCAGGTCTCCTTGGGGTCCCAGCCCCAGTAGCGGCCCCAGGCGTCACCGGCCCAGATGGCGCCCGCGATGATCGTGAACGTCCACAGCGGGAAGACGGCGGCGTTGACGCGGTAGGAGAACTTGTCGAGCGACGCCGAGGCGGGCAGCCGCTCCAGCACGGAGGTCGCGAACCGGCCGGGCTTCCCGCCGTTGGCGAGCTTGTTCTCGTACGAGTCCTTGAACAGGTACAGCAGCGTGCCCACGGCACCGACGTAGAAGACGGCGCCGCAGAAGATCGCGGTCGAGACGTGGATGTACAGCCAGTACGAGTGGAGGGCGGGGACCAGCTGGTCGCTGGCGGTGTACAGGACGGTGACGGCGAGGCCGAGGTCGAGCAGGACGGTCGTGACCAGGGGCAGGCCGAGCCAGCGGACGTTCTTCTTCAGCGCGAGCAGCACCACGTACACGCCGACGGCCACGGTGGAGAAGGTGAGGTTGAACTCGTACATGTTGCCCCAGGGCGCCCGCCGCACCGAGAGCGCGCGGGCGATCACGCCCGCCGCCTCGATGGCGAAGGAGAGCACGGTGAGGGAGACGGCGATCCGGCCGTAGAGGTCGCCCTGCTCGTCGCCGCCGTGCGCACCGGGGCCGTCCGGGACGTCGCGGGCACCGGCCGCGGACCGGGTGACGACCTTGGGCCGCTCCAGGACGGCGGTACCGCCCGCCGACTTCACGGTGACCGCGGGCGCGGGCGCGTCCGCGCCGGCCTCCCGGGTCAGCGCGGCGGCCGTGCGGCCGACCTTGCTGCGGCTGCCGAACAGCCATTCGGCGATGTAGGCGAAGAAGGCCAGGGTGTAGACGGCCATCGCGGAGTAGATCAGCGTGTTGCTGACGTTCGCGAGATGCTCGTTGGTTGCGGTGGCGAGCGTCACTGCTTCTCAGCCCCTTCGGCGGCAGGTACGGCGTGGGGTGTGGCGGGGATGGACCGCTCCGCGGGCGCTGCCGCGGAGTCGTGCTCGGCGTCGGAGCCGGTTTCGGCGTCGGACGCGGTTTCGGCTTCGGGGGCGCTGGGCGCCTCGTCGTGCAGGAGCGCGGCGAGGTCGCCGAGTTCCTCGGGGAGTTTCGCGGACTCGCTGCGGCCGAGGCCGGCCATCTCGACGACGGTGATGCCGTCCGCGCCGGTGGTGGCCCGCACCCAGACGCGGCGGCGCTGGATGAAGAGGGAGCCGGCGAGGCCGAGGATGGCGGCGAGCGCCCCCGCGAGGGCCCAGCCGCTGCCCGGCTGCTGGGTGACCTGGAAGCCGGCCCACTCCTTGATGTCCTCCTCGAAGGTGACCGAGCCGGCGCCGTTCGGCAGCTTCATGGTCTCGCCGGGCAGCAACCGCTTCTTGAAGAGGCCGCCCTTGGAGTCCTCGAACTTCTTCATCTTGGTCTTGTCGAGCTGGTACACGCTCTGCGGGAGGCCCGAGTTGACGCCCAGGCTGCCGTGGAAGGCGGACAGTGCCAGCACCGGGTAGTCGAGCCCGGGGAACTGGGAGAGCATCTGGCCCTTGCCGAAGCCCGCGAAGCTCGGCACGAAGAACGCCTGGAAGCCGAGCTGTTCCTTCACGCCCTTCGGGCTCCGGTAGCCGTCCATCACCTTGATCGCTCCGGTGGAGGTCACGTTGGAGTCGATGGGCAGCAGCGGCACGGCCTCGTGGAAGACGACCTTGCCCTTGCCGTCGCGGACGGTGATGACGGGGGCGTACCCGTGGCTGACGAGGTAGACCTTCGAGTCGCCGATCTCCAGCGGCTCGTTGACCTGGACGGAGGTCTTCTTCTCCTTGCCGTCGGCGCCGACGGCGTACGTGATGTCCGCGCGGTACGTGCGCGGGGTGCCCTTGTTCGGGCCGGTCCGCTCGTACGTCCCGGTGAAGTTCTTCAGGTCGAAGCTGAACGGCGTCAGGTCGGTCTCGGTGTCGAAGAGGTTGCCGGACTTGAAGTCGTCGTACTGCGTGAGCGTGTTGGCGAAGCCGCCGCCCTCGAGGATCAGCTTGTTGCCCTCGGACCGGAAGAGCTGGCCCCAGGCGAAGGCGACCAGCATCACGATCAGGGCGATGTGGAAGATCAGGTTGCCCGTCTCCCGCAGATAGCCCTTCTCGGCGGCGACGGCGTCCCCGGCGGCATGGGCCCGGAAGCGGCGCTCCTTGAGGATGCGCAGCGCGCTCTCCCGCACCTGCTCCGGGTCGGCCCCGGTGCGCCAGGTGGTGTGCGCGGGGAGCCGGTTCAGCCGCTTGGGGGCGCCCGGCGGCCTGCTGCGCAGCTGGCCCACGAACTGCCAGGTGCGGGGCACGATGCAGCCGATGAGCGAGACGAACAGCAGGATGTAGATCGCGGAGAACCACACGGAGCTGTAGACGTGGAACAGCCCGAGCTTCTCGTAGACCGGTCCCAGCGCGGTGTGCCGCCGCTGGAAGTCGGCGACCTTCGCCATGTCGGTGCCGGACTGCGGGATGAGCGAGCCGGGGATCGCCCCGAGCGACAGCAGGAAAAGCAGGATCAGCGCGACCCGCATGGACGTCAGCTGCCGCCAGAACCAGCGCGCCCAGCCGATGATCTCCCGCCCGGTCCAGGCGGCCCATCCGGCGGCTCCGGCAGCCCGCACACCGCCGAAGGAGCCGGGGACGGCCCGGTCCACCGGCGCGGTCGACATCCGGGCCCCGGCCGCGCCGAGTTCCCGGCCGTCCTCGGCACGCGTCTCACCGGCGTCGGCGGCGTCCGTCACGGCGGCCACACCCTCGGTGTCCGTCGTGTCCTTCGTCTTCTGACTGTGCACCCCGGTGCTCCGCGTCTCGCTCATGGATCAGATCCCCACCGTGAAGCCCTCGGACCAGCCCTGCATCTGCTGAACGAGACTGTCCCAGGCGCCGGTCAGCAGCAGGAGGCCGGTCACGATCATCATTCCGCCGCCGATCCGCATCACCCACGCGTAGTGCCGCTTGACCCATCCGAAGGCGCCGAGCGCCTTGCGGAAGGCGACCGCGGCGAGGACGAAGGGCACGCCCAGACCGACGCAGTACGCGACGGTCAGTATGGCCCCCCGGCCCGCGCTCGCCTGGTCGAAGGCGAGCGCGTTCACGGACGTGAGCGTCGGGCCGAGGCAGGGCGTCCAGCCGATGCCGAAGAGGGCGCCGAGGAGCGGGGCGCCGGCCAGACCCGTCACCGGCCGCTTGTGGAAGCGGAACTCGCGCTGCGTGAGCCAGGGCATCAGGCCCATGAAGAACACGCCCATCGCGATCATCAGCACGCCGAGGATGCGGGTGAGCGTGGACTGGTACTCGTGCAGGGTCGCGCCGAAGTACCCGAACAGCGCCCCGCCGGAGACGAAGACCGCGGTGAAGCCGAGGACGAACAGGGCCGCTCCGGTGACCATCCGCCCGCGCCGGGCCTGCGCGAGGTCGGTCCCGGTGACCCCGGTGACGTACGAGAGGTAGCCGGGCACCAGCGGCAGGACGCACGGCGAGAAGAAGGAGACGAGGCCGCCGAGTACGGCGATGGGCAGGGCCAGCAGCAGGGCCCCGCCGTAGACCGTCTCGTTCCGGCCGGCCACGGCGGCGAGCAGGTGGGGCGCGGCGCCGAGCGTGTGGGGGGAGGCCGCGAGCACGGAGACGTGGCTCACGTCACTTCTCCGCGACGATCGGGTCGAGCATCTCGTGCAGCTTCTCCTCGCTCAGCGCCTGCAGGGTGCGGGCCGCGATCTTCCCGTCCCGGTCGATGACGAGCGTGGAGGGGATGGTCTGCGGGTTGAGCGTGCCCTTCTCGAAGCGGAGCATCAGCTTGCCGGTCGGGTCGTACAGGCTCGGGAAGCCGATGCCGTGCTCCTTCTCGAACGCCCGGGCCGAACCGATCTCGGAGTCCCGGGTGTTGATGCCGACGAACTGGACGCCCTGGTCCGCGGTCTCCTCGGCGACCTTGGCGAAGTTCGGCGCCTCGGCGCGGCACGGCGGGCACCAGGAGCCCCACACGTTGAGGACGACGACCTTGCCCTTGTAGTCGGCGACGTCGAGCTGCTTGCCGTCGACGGTCTTGCCGGACAGGTCGGGCGCACTGGCGCGGTCGCCCTTCTTGACGGTGGAGATGCCGTCCTTGCCGGTGACGAATCCGGTGCCGCCGGAGCCGCCCTGCGTGCCGCCGGAACCGCAGGCGGTCAGGACGAGCGCCGCGACGGCGGCCCCGCCGGTCAGCAGGGCGGTGCGGCTGCGGGTGCGGTACGAGCTCTCGGGGGCACGGCTGGCGGCACTCATGTGAAAAGTTTCGCATGCCCGATTCGGGGATCTTCCGCACCCCCCTTGTGGGCCGAAAGACCCTTTTCAGGCAGCCTTGCCCGCGCTCTTCCCGCCGCCCTTGAGGAATCCCTTCCAGCCGCCGGCGGGCTTCACGCCCACGTCGAGGGACTGCAGCCTCGCCAGCACCTCGGGCGTCTGCACGTCGAGCCAGTCCACGAACTGCCGGAAGGAGACCATGCGCACGTCCCCGCCCTTCTCCTTCTCGCGGGCGATGTGCTTGAGGGCCCGCTCGACGGCGTCCATGTAGATGCCGCCGTTCCACTCCTCGAAGTGGTTGCCGACGAAGAAGGGTGCCCGGTTCGTCTCGTATGCCCGCTTGAAGCCGGCGAGGTAGGAACTGGTCGCCTGGGTGCGCCAGCCCGGGTAGTTGTAGGAGGGCGCCTTCGTCGAGTTGACCGACTGGTTGGCGAGGATGTTGTAGTCCATCGACAGCACCTCGAAGGTGTGCCCGGGGAAGGGGATCCCCTGCAGGGGGAGGTCCCAGATGCCCTGCTTCTTGTGGGGCCAGCGCTGGCGGCCGCCGGGCGAGGACGCGTCGTAGCGCCAGCCGAGTTCCCTGGCGGTCGGCAGGAGGTTGTCCTGGCCGAGCAGGCACGGGGTGCGGCCGCCGACGAGTTCCTTGTCGTAGTCGAAGGGCAGCGCGGGCAGATCGCTCCAGCCCGTGTTCGTACGCCACTCCTTGACGAAGGACTTCGCCTGGTCGATCTCGCTGCGCCACTGGGCGGGCGTCCAGTTGGCCACCGATCCGGAACCGGCGCAGAAGTGGCCGTTGAAGTGGGTGCCGATCTCGTGCCCGTCGAGCCAGGCCTGCCGGACCCCCTTCAGCGTCTCCTTTATGTGCGCGTCGGTCAGGTAACCGATGTCGGAGGCGCCCCTCGGGTTGTTCGGCGGCGCGTACAGGCGCTTCTTCGACTCGGGCAGCAGATACAGCCCGGAGAGGAAGAACGTCATGTGCGCGCCGTGGTCCCTGGCGAGTTCCAGGAACCGGGAGAACAGTCCCGTGCCGACCTCTCCGGCGCCGTCCCAGGAGAAGACCACGAACTGCGGCGGGGTCTCCCCGGGTTCGAGCGGCCGGGGCGCCTCGGGCTGGTGCGGCTGCTTTCCGGTGAAGGCGGTGGAGCCGTCGCCCAGAGGGCGGGCGGGGTGCGTGGGAGCGCCGGATGCGCCGCCCCGGGAACCGCCGGCGTGGCCGGCGTCGTCCTGCTTCTCGGTACCGCAGGCGGTGAGCCCCAGCGCGGCTGCGGCGCCCGCGCCGAGCCCGATCATTCCTCGTCGGCTGAAGTCCCGCATCGCGTCCCCATCTCCTCGCACCCTCTCCGCTGGTCACTTCAGGAGAGGACACGGCGAAGGCCGTGGTTGCGTGGACGCGCTGCCATTTATCTTATTTTACGAAAATCACTCCGCTTGCACCCGAATGCGCATGCTTTGTGACGCTGCGTATGCCGGGAGCGAGGGTGCGGGGTGCCGACGCGGAGCGAGGCACCCGCGAGCGAGGCGACGCGACGCGAAGCACACGCGAACGGGGCGACGCGGAGCGAGGAAACCGAACGGGGGCGGGGCGCGGAGCGAAGCGCACGCGTCCAGGGCAAGCGCGGCGCTCGGCGCGCACGGCCGGACGGGCACGCCGGGAGGGCCGCTCCCGGCGTGCCCCTCACCGGGCCGGGGGTGCCGAGGGGCACCCCCGGCACCCCCGGCCCCCGAGACCTCGCCCGGAGGGCTACGCCCCGAACGCCTTGCCCTGCCCCTGCGCCGCGTTCTTCCCCTTCGCCGGCTTGGCGCCCGCGCGGAGATGGGCCGGGACCAGGTCCAGGGCCGGTTCGCTGTAACCGACGGACACGATCTTGTCGCCCTGGTACGTGAACGTCGTCAGGGACGCCAGCGTGCACTGCCGCTTGCGCGGGTCGTGCCAGAGACGGCGCCGCTCCACGAAGCTGCGCAGGATCCAGATCGGCAGCTGGTGCGAGACGCACACCGCCTCGTGTCCCCGGGCCGCGTCCCTGGCGGCGTCGAGCGCGCCCATCATGCGTACGACCTGCTCCAGGTACGGCTCGCCCCAGGACGGCTTGAAGGGGTTGACCAGGTGCTTCCAGTTCTCGGGCCGGCGCAGCGCGCCGTCCCCGACACCGAAGGTCTTCCCCTCGAAGACGTTCTCCGCCTCCAGGAGCCGGGCGTCGCTCGCCAGATCCAGACCGTGCGCCTTGGCGATCGGCGTCGCGGTCTCCTGCGCGCGCTCCAGCGGCGAGGCGACGACGTACGTGATGTCACGCGTCGAGAGGTGTTCGGCGACCCGCTCGGCCATCTGCCGGCCCAGCTCGGACAGGTTGTAGCCGGGCAGCCGCCCGTACAGGACCCCGCCCGGGTTGGCGACCTCGCCGTGCCGCATCACGTGGACGACGGTGACGTCGTCCTTCGTGCCGTCCCCGGAGCTTCGCGTTCCCGCGTTCGTCATGCCGTGGCCTCCGCCGCTGCCCGTGCCGCCGCCGGGAGGGCGTCGGCGATCCGCTGAATGGCCTGCTCGTCGTGGGCCGTGGAGACGAACCAGGACTCGAACGACGAGGGCGGCAGGTAGACGCCCGCCGCCAGCAGGGAGTGGAAGAACGCCGTGAACCGGAAGGACTCCTGCGCCTTCGCGTCCTCGTAGTCGCGCACCTCGTTCTCGGTGAAGAAGACGGAGAACATGTTGGAGGCGTTCTGCAGCCGGTGCGCCACGCCCTCCTTGGTGAGCGCCTCGGTGACGAGCGAGCGGATCCGCGCGGACACCGCGTCGACCTTCTCGTACGCCGCGTCGTCCAGCAGCCGCAGCTGGGCGAGTCCGGCGGCGGTGGCGACCGGGTTCCCGGAGAGCGTGCCCGCCTGGTAGACGGGACCGGCGGGTGCGAGGTGCGCCATGACGTCAGCGCGGCCGCCGAACGCGGCGGCCGGGAAGCCGCCGCCCATGACCTTGCCGAAGGTGATCAGGTCGGGCACGACGCCGTCGATGCCGTACCAGCCGGCCTTGCTGGTACGGAAACCGGTCATCACCTCGTCGGAGATGTACAGGGCGCCGTTCGCCGCGCAGGTGTCCTTCAGGCCCTGGTTGAACCCGGGCAGCGGCGGCACGACACCCATGTTGCCGGGCGAGGCCTCCGTGATGACGCAGGCGATCTCGCCGGGGTGCGCCTGGAACGCGGCGCGCACGGCGTCGAGGTCGTTGTACGGCAGGACGATGGTGTCCCCGGCCTGGGCGCCGGTGACGCCCGGCGTGTCGGGCAGGGCGAAGGTGGCGAGACCGCTCCCGGCCGCGGCGAGCAGGGCGTCCACGTGCCCGTGGTAGCACCCGGCGAACTTGATCACCTTGGCGCGCCCGGTGAACCCGCGCGCGAGACGGATGGCGGACATGGTCGCCTCGGTGCCGCTGGAGACGAGCCTGACCTGCTCGACGGGCCCGACCCGCGCGACGATCTCCTCGGCGAGCGCGACCTCCCCCTCCCCCGGCGTGCCGAAGGACGTACCGCGCGAGACGGCCTCCTGGACGGCGGCGATCACCTCGGGGTGGGAGTGCCCGAGGATCATGGGTCCCCAGGAACAGACGAGGTCGACGTACTCCCTCCCGTCGGCGTCGGTCAGGTAGGGACCGCTGCCGGACACCATGAACCGGGGCGTACCCCCCACGGCACGGAACGCGCGCACGGGAGAGTTCACGCCGCCGGGCGTGACGACAGCCGCACGGTCGAAAAGAGTCTGCGAAACTGGTGCTTCATACGGAAAGCTCACACAAGCCATGGTGTCAGAGGCTGCGAAGATCCTGCGGACAGGTGTTTCGGCGTACGTTTCGGCGTGCGGCCGTGGGGGAGGTCACTGTCACGATGATCGGGTTGCGCGGCGGGGGTCGGGCGCCTTAGAAAAGCAGTCGGGTGGAGATATGCATCGCGGTGGCGGACTGGGCGAGGGGACCGATGACCTGGGTCCGCGGCGTGCCCGGCGGGGGAGGCACCGACGCGAGGCGGAGGAAGCGGCCGAGGCACGACAGGCACAGGGCGAGTCCGACCGGTCCGACCTCGAGGTCGGGCGGCTGAGGGCGGCAGGGAGCGGGAATGGTGGCCGGGTGGGGGTGACGTACAAATACTTCGGCGCGCCCGACGGCGCGACAGCGGCCCGTGTGCCGATCTCGATGCGCCCCGAGGAACTGGGCGGCGACGAGCTCGGAATGAACGGCATGTTCACCAAGATCAAGCCGGAGACGATGGCCGCGATGGTCCTGACCGGCATCGAGGGCGTCCCCCTGCACAAGGTCCCCCCGCTCGAACTGGTCGTCCTCCACCCCGACTACGCGGTGGTCAAACTGCCCATGACGGTCGTCGACCCCCTCCGCGGCATAGGCGAGGAAGCGGTCGGCGCCGCCGCCTTCATCTGGTCCACGGTCCCCGACCGGGGCGGCCCCCGCGACGCGTTCAACGTCTACCAGCTGCTGCACGAGTGGCAGGACTTCAGCCACCGCCTGCACGAGGCGGGGCATCAGCCGTACTGCCTGGTGTGGCCCTGAGCCAGGGTTTCGTGAAGGTCGGGCGGGGTCTTCGGGCCTCGCCCTTTTTCGTGCTCGGCCTGCCTGCCGTGCTGCCGTGGCCGCGCTCGCGGAACGACTGGCGCGAATGCCGGCGAGGCGGCGAGGGGCTGTGACCGGTCCCCCGTACCGGTCACAGCCCCGTCCGGGTGAAGGATGGCCCTGGACCTGATCAGCAGCAGCCGCCCACGGCGGCAGGTTCCTCCGCCTCTGCCGCTCCCGGGTCGGTGCAGCACCCGCTGCCCTGCTGCTTGGTGAGGGTGCCGGCGTCGGCCTTGACGACGTACACCTCCCAGGGCTCCTGGCCGGGGCCGTGGACCCAGACCTTGTCCTGGAGGGCGTAACAGCAGGTGGTGCCCGCTTCCTCGGTGGTGGTCAGGCCGGCCTCGCTCAGGCGGGTGGTGGCGGCGTGGACGGACTCCGTGGATTCGACCTCGACACCGAGGTGGTCCAGGCGGGTGGGTTCCTCTCCGGTGCCTTCGATGAGGACGAGCTTGAGCGGGGGCTCGGCGATGGCGAAGTTGGCGTAGCCGTCGCGGAGTTTGGCGGGTTCGGTGCCGAACAGCTTGCTGTAGAAGGCGACGGAGGCGTCGAGGTCGGGGACGCGGAGGGCGAGCTGTACGCGGGACATGGCGTATCTCCTTGAGTGGGTGCGGAGTTCAGCAGCCGCCGGAGGTGGCGGCCGGTGCGCCGACGCCGATCCGGAGGGTGGACGTGGCGCCGCAGCAGCCACCGCCTTCGGCGGCCTGTGCGGCGTCGGGCTCGTCGTAGAGGCCGGCGCCGCCGCACACGCCGGTCTCCGGGAGGGTCAGCTCGACACGCTCGGCGGCCTCGCGGTCGCCGGCGAGCGCCGCGGCGACGGAGCGGACCTGCTCGTAGCCGGTCAGAGCGAGGAACGTGGGCGCCCGGCCGTAGGACTTCATGCCGACCAGGTACAGGTCCTGCTCGGGGTGGGCGAGCTCGTTGACGCCGTGCGGGTAGACCGTGCCGCAGGAGTGGACGTTCGGGTCGATCAGCGGGGCCAGCGCGGCCGGGGCCTGAAGGCGTTCGTCGAGGCCGAGGCGGACCTCGGAGAGGAACGACAGGCCGGGGCGGAAGCCGGTCAGCACGATGACCTCGTCGACCGGGTCGAGGCGGCGGCCGTTCTCGGCGACCGGGACCAGCCGGTCACCGTCCCGTTCCACGGCCTGGGTACGGAAGCCGGTCACCGCGCTCGCACGGCCGTCCTCGACGGCGGCCCTGGCACGCAGACCCAGGGCACCCCGGGCGGGGAGCTGGTCGGCCTCGCCGCCGCCGAAGGTGTTCACGCCGATACCGCGCCGCAGGACCCATACGGCGTGGGTGCCGGGTTCCTCCCCGGCCAGGTCGGCGAGGTGGGCCAGCGTGGTGAAGGCGGAGGCCCCGGAGCCGACGACCGCGGTGCGCTTGCCGGCGTACCGGGCGCGAACGGCCGGGTCCCGCAGGTCGGGGACGCGGTAGGAGACGCGGTCCGCCGCCGCGTTCTCGCCGAGGGCGGGGAGCCCGTCGGCGCCCATCGGACCGGGGGCGGACCAGGTGCCGGAGGCGTCGATGACGGCGCGCGCGCTGATCCGCTCCTCACGGCCGTCGGCCAACTCGGTGTGCACGGTGAAGGGCTGCTCGTCGCGGTCGGCGTCGACGACGCGGTCCCGGCCGGCGCGGGCGACGCCCGTCACGGTGGCGCCGTAGCGGACCCTGTCACCGAGAACGTCGGCGAGCGGCTGCAGGTACTGCTCGGCCCAGTCACCGCCGGTCGGGTACGCCGCGCCGTCGGGGCGGGTCCAGCCGGTGGGGGCGAGGAGCTTCTCCGCGGCCGGGTCGGTGACCTCGGCCCACGAGGAGAACAGCCGTACGTGCGCCCAGTCGCGCACGGCGCTGCCCGCGGAGGGACCGGCCTCCAGGACCAGCGGTTCGAGGCCGCGTTCGACGAGGTGGGCGGCGGCGGCGAGGCCGACGGGGCCCGCGCCGATGACGACGACGGGCAGCCGGCCAATGACGGGCGCGTTCACGGTGTACCCCTTTGCTTCGACATGCGTCGATGGCGTGTGCCGCCAGCATGGCACCTGATTCGACAAGCGTCAACATAGACAGACATCGAATCGACGCGCCCCCGCCCACCGGCCGACCGAGACCTCTGCCCACCTGGTTCGACATGTGTCAACATAGATGCATGTCGAATGCCAAGGTGCTGCCGCTGGTCGAGCCCGAGTCCGGGGCCATGGCGCCGTGCTGCCCGCCGCTCACCGAGCGCCCTTTCACCGCGGACGAGGCCGAGACGGCCGCGCGGATGTTCAAGGCGCTGGGCGACCCGGTGCGGCTGCGCCTCTTCTCGGCGGTGGCCTCGCACGAGGGCGGCGAGGCGTGCGTGTGTGACATCTCCGACGTGGGCGTCTCCCAGCCGACCGTCTCCCACCACCTGAAGAGGCTCAAGGAGGCCGGCCTGCTGACCTCCGAGCGCCGCGGCACCTGGGTGTACTACCGGGTCGAACCCTCCGTACTGGCCGCGATGGGCAAGCTGTTGACCATCGCGCCGGCAGCGGTCTGACCGCGCCGCCGGGAGTACCCCACCGTGAGCGGCCCGACCGGAGCCGTCCGCGTCATTCGGCGGCTTCCCGTCCGGGCATGAAGACGAGGGCCACCAGCGCCAGTCCGGCCACGGTTCCGACGAGCTGCATGCCGATGAACCCCGCGACCGACGCGGGCGCGATGCCCGCGAAGGTGTCGGTGAAGGCGCGGCCGATGGTCACCGCGGGGTTCGCGAAGGACGTGGACGAGGTGAACCAGTACGCGGCGCCGATGTAGGAGGCCACGGCCACCGGCGCGAAGCGCAGGCGGTCGGTGCGGGCCAGGCCGAAGATCAGCAGGATCAGTCCGGCGGTCGCGACGACCTCGCCCAGCAGCAGATGGCCGGCCGAGCGGTCGTGGGTGGACCACTTCACCAGCGGTTCGCCGAACATCGCATCGGCCAGAACCGAGCCCGCGATCGCACCGGCGATCTGAGCGGGGACGTACACCGCCGCCTCGCCCAGCGTGACACCCGGGCCGCCGCGCCGGGCCGTCCACCACTCCGCGAGGGTGACGGCCGGGTTGAAATGCGCACCGGAGACCGGGCCGAACAGGGTGATCAGGACACCGAGCCCGAAGACGGTGGCCGTGGAGTCGGCCAGCAGCTGCAGCCCCACGTCCTTGGTCAGCTCCGTGGCCTGGATGCCGGATCCGACGACGATCGCGACCAGCGCCGCCGTGCCGACCAGTTCGGCAGCGGCCTTGGCGAGCAGCGGAGGACGCCGGGGCGGAGTCGCACCCGGAGCGGGCTGCGACTCAGTGACGGAGCCTGTGGGGGACTCCCCCGCTCTGCCGTGCTCGGTGACCTCGGCGGCATCGGTGGCCTCGGTGACGGTCAACAGGAACTCCTCGGGCGGGTCGGTCGCCGTCAAGGCGGGGGATCAGGGGCAGGACCGCTTCACGTCGTTGCCGGCGGTGGCGCGCGCGGTCTCCGCGAGACCGGTGAACCGGCCGGCAAGCGAGGCGAGGACGTCCGGCTTGAGCCGGTAGTAGGTGAAACGGCCGCACGGCTCCGTCTCCACGACCCCTGCCTCACGCAGCACCTTCAGATGGTTGGAGAGGTTGGTCTGCCTGGCCCCCGTCTCCTCGATCAGATGCGTCGTGCAGAGCGTCTCCTCGGCGAGCAGGGTGACGATCCGGAGGCGGAGCGGGTCCGCGAGAACCCGCAACAGATCAGCGTCGACCGACGTCAGCATGGACTGATAATTTCACATCACTCCTGACTGATACCAGCACGCACTGATCCCCTGACGAAAGCAGAACCGATGCCCTCCGGCCCGCTCGCCTCCGTGCTGTTCGTCTGCGTCCACAACGCCGGGCGTTCACAGATGGCCGCCGGCTTCCTCTCCCACCTGGCGGGCGACCGCATCGAGGTCCGCTCCGCCGGCTCCGTTCCGGCAGACCAGGTCAACCCGGCCGCCGTCGAAGCGATGAGGGAGGCCGGCATCGACATCACCGGCCGGCAGCCCAGGCTCCTCACGACCGAGACCGTCCAGGCCTCCGACTACGTCATCACCATGGGCTGCGGCGACGTCTGCCCGGTCTTCCCCGGCAAGAAGTACCTCGACTGGGCCCTGGAGGACCCGGCGGGCAAGGGCGTCGAGGCCGTCCGCCCGATCCGCGACGAGATCAGGAAGCGGATCGAGGCACTGATCGCCGGGATCGACGCCGGGATAGATGCCGAGCGAGAGGCGTGACGGCCGGGAACGGGTGAGGGCGGGCCGGGTCGGCCCGCCCTCACCCGTTCCCGGGTACGAGTCTCAGCCCGCGGCCTTGAAGCCGCGCAGCCGCAGGGAGTTGCCCACGACGAAGACCGAGGAGAAGGCCATGGCCGCTCCGGCGATCATCGGGTTCAGCAGGCCCGCCGCGGCGAGCGGCAGGGCGGCGATGTTGTAGGCGAAGGCCCAGAACAGGTTCGACCTGATGGTGCCCAGCGTCCTGCGGGCGAGCCTGATGGCGTCGGCGGCGGCGCGCAGGTCGCCGCGGACGAGGGTGAGGTCGCCGGCCTCGATGGCGGCGTCGGTGCCGGTGCCCATGGCCAGCCCCAGGTCGGCCTGGGCGAGCGCCGCGGCGTCGTTGACGCCGTCGCCGACCATGGCCACCGAGCGGCCCTCGGTCTGGAGGCGCTTGATGACGCCGACCTTGTCCTCGGGCATGACCTCGGCGATCACGTGCTCGGGGTCGATGCCGACCTCCCGGGCGACAGACGCGGCCACGGCCCGGTTGTCCCCGGTGAGGAGGATCGGCGTCAGGCCCAGGCCGCGCAGCCGGGCGATGGCTTCGGCGCTGGTGTCCTTGACCGCGTCGGCGACCTCCAGGACGGCCCTGGCCTCGCCGTCCCAGGCGACGGCGATCGCGGTGCGGCCCGCCGCCTCCGCCTCGGCCTTGGCCCGCGCCAGGCCGGCGGGCAGTTCCATGGCCCACTCGGCGAGCAGCTTCTCGCGGCCCACGAGGACGGCGTGGCCCTCGACGATGCCCTGGACGCCGAGACCGGGGACGCTGGCGAAGTCCTCAAGGGCGGGCAGGGCGCCGACGCGGGCGGCCGCGCCCGCGGCCACCGCCCGTGCGACCGGGTGCTCGGAGGCGTGCTCCAGGGCACCCGCCAGCCGCAGTGCGTCCGTCTCGTCGGTGCCGTCGGCGGTGTGCACGGCGAGCAGGGTCATACGGCCGGTGGTGACGGTGCCGGTCTTGTCCAGGACGATGGTGTCGGCCTTGCGGGTGGACTCCAGGACCTCGGGGCCCTTGATGAGGATGCCGAGCTGGGCGCCGCGCCCGGTGCCGACCATCAGCGCGGTCGGCGTGGCCAGGCCCAGGGCGCAGGGGCAGGCGATGATCAGTACGGCGACGGCCGCGGTGAACGCGGCGGTGAGTCCGGCGCCGTCGCCGATCCAGAAACCGAGGGTGGCCAGCGCGAGGGCGATGACGACGGGGACGAAGACACCGGAGATGCGGTCGGCGAGCCGCTGGGCCGCGGCCTTGCCGTTCTGCGCGTCCTCGACCAGCTTCGCCATCCGCGCCAGCTGGGTGTCGGCGCCGACCCGGGTGGCCTCGACGAGCAGACGGCCGCCCGCGTTCACCGTCGCGCCGGTGACCGCGTCCCCGACGCCGACCTCGACCGGCACCGACTCACCGGTCAGCATCGACGCGTCCACCGCCGAGGTGCCCTCCACGACCGTCCCGTCGGTCGCGATCTTCTCGCCCGGACGGACCAGGAAACGGTCCCCGGCCCTCAGCTCGGCCACCGGGATCTGCTTTTCGGCGCCACCCCGCAGGACGGTGACGTCCTTGGCGCCCAGCTCCAGCAGCGCCTTGAGCGCGGCACCGGCCTTCCGCTTGGAGCGGGCCTCGAAGTAGCGGCCGGCCAGGATGAAGGCGGTCACGCCGGCGGCGGCTTCCAGGTAGATGTTCCCGGCGCCGTCGCTGCGGGCGATGGTCAGCTCGAAGGGGTGCGTCATGCCCGGCGTGCCCGCGGTGCCGAAGAACAGCGCCCACAGCGACCACAGGAACGCCGCCGACGTCCCCACCGAGATCAGGGTGTCCATGGTGGCCGCGCCGTGCCGGGCGTTGGTGAGGGCGGCCTTGTGGAAGGGCCAGGCGGCGTAGGTGACCACGGGCGCCGCCAGCGTCAGCGACAGCCACTGCCAGTACGCGAACTGCAGCGCCGGCACCATCGCCATGGCGATGACCGGGACGGCCAGGACCACGGCGGTGACCAGCCGCTCGCGCAGCGGCCGCAGCGCGTCGGCGGCCTCGGCGCCCTGCGGGCCGGACTCCGGACCGGTGCGCACCGGCTCGGGCTCGCGGGCCGTGTATCCGGTCGCCTCGACCGTGGCGATCAGGTCGGGGACGGACACGTCGGCGCCGTAGTGGACCTTGGCCTTCTCCGTCGCGTAGTTGACGGTCGCGGTGACCCCGTCCATCCGGTTGAGCTTCTTCTCGATCCGGGCAGCACATGACGCGCAGGTCATGCCGCCGATGGCGAGTTCCACCTCGGCTGTGTCGGGGACCGTGGTAGCCATCACTACTCCTCGGGCTGATCAGGACAAAGGGGGGTGGGGAGAAGGGGGACGGGCCCGGAGACGGGCCCGGCCGGTCGCGGGCCGGCGGATCTCAGGCCGGCGTATTCCGGACCGCGCGGCCGGTGATCTCGTAGCCGGCGTCGTCGACGACCGTGGCCAGCGGCGCGTCGTCGGGCTCGTCGGCCGTGGTGACCGTGACCTGGCCGGTCCCGAGGTCCACGTCGACCGCCAGGACGCCGTCCAGGGCGCCGATCTCCTCGGTGAGTGTGGCCTCGCAGTGCCCGCAGGTCATCCCGGAGACGTTGTAGACGGTGGCGATGCCCGCGGTCGCGGTGCCGGTGCCGGTGCCGGTGGAGCAGCTGCCGTCAGGGGTGCAGCAGGACATGGTTCCTCCAGAGCGTGACGGTCGCGGTACCCCCCGGGGGTAGCGCTGACACCTTCAGGTATACCCCCGAGGGGTATGTTTGGCAAACAATGGCGGACCACTTGCCAATACCCCCCTGGGGTATAAAGTCGGGGCCGGTTCAGCAGGAATCCGGTTATGCCGACACGAGAGGGCACGTCATGAACACCGGCGTAAAGATCACTGTCTTCGCCACCGCGCTCGCGGCCACCTTCGGCACCGCCTACGGCGTCGGCGCGGCGGTCGGCCCCACCGCCCCGGACCGGAACTCAGCGGCCCACGCGGACCACGACCGCCCGGCCCCGTCCGGACACGGCGGACACGGCGGACACGAGAGCCCGGCCCCGGCGGGCCTGCAGATCTCCGAGGCGGGATACACCCTGGACCTCGAAACGCCGCGCGTGAGGGCGGGCGAGAAGAACGAACTCCGCTTCGCCGTCCGCGACGAGGGCGGACGGAAGGTGACCTCCTACCGGCGCGAGCACGGCAAGGAACTCCACCTCATCCTCGCCTCGCGCGACCTGGTCACCTACCGCCACCTGCACCCCACCCGCGCCGCCGACGGCACCTGGAGCACCCCCGTCGACCTCCCCGCCGCCGGCACCTACCGCGTCTTCGCCGACTTCACCCCGGCCGCCGGGAACGCCACCGGTCTCACCCTGGGCGCGGATCTCGCCGCCTCCGGCACGTACGAGGCACCGCCCCTGCCCGAGCCCTCCGCCACCACCACGGTCGACGGCTACACCGTCGCACTCGACGGTGCCCTCCGCCCCGGCGAAGCCTCCGCCCTGACCCTCACCGTCAGCCGCGACGGTCGCCCGGTCACCGACCTGGAGCCCTACCTCGGCGCCTACGGCCACCTGGTCGCCCTGCGCTCCGGGGACCTCGCCTACCTCCACGTCCACCCCCACGGCGAACCCGGCGACGGCACCACCAGGTCCGGCCCCGGCGTTTCCTTCACCGCCACCGCGCCCAGCGCCGGGACGTACCGCCTCTTCCTCGATTTCCAGCACCGCGGAACCGTCCGCACCGCGGCCTTCACCGTCCGTACCGGAACGACCCCTCCCACCGGCACGCCGCAGCCGGCGGCCACCGAAGGACACACCGGCGGCGACCACCGGCACTGACCCGGCCCCGCCCCGCGCTCACACCTGCGGCGCGTGCCCGGTGTCCGTGCCCACCGAGAAGCCGATCACCGCGCCGCCGCCCTCCCGGCGGAAGGCGAACGACGCCCCGCCGTGGGCCGCGGCCACCTCGCGGACGATGGACAGGCCGAGCCCCGAACCGGGGAGGCTTCGGGCGTCGGGGGCGCGGTAGAAGCGGTCGAAGACCCGGACCAGGTCGCCGTCCGCGATGCCGGGCCCCCGGTCCAGGACCTCCACGCGGACCGGTCCGGGAGGGAAGCCCTCCCCACCGGCCCCCGGCAGACCCGTACGGCCCGACACCACGATCTCGATCGGCTGCGTTCCCTCCCGGTCGAACTTCGCCGCGTTCTCGACGAGGTTGGACAGCGCCCGCTGGAGGGACGCCGGGCGGCCGTCGGCCGTCGTGTCCCCGGTGGCGCGCACGGTGACGACCCGTCCGGTGCGGCGGCGGGCGCGCACCGCGACCTCGTCGGCGAGATCGGCGAGGTCGAGCCGCCGGACGGGGCCGGAGTCGGACTGCCCGGCCGCCAGCGCGACCAGCTCGTTGACCAGGTCCGTCAGTTCGCGGGACTCCTCGGCGAGGTCCGCGACCAGTTCCTCGCGGGCGGCGGGCGGCAGTTCGCCGATGCGGCGGAGCAGGGAGATGTTCGTACGGAGTGAGGTGAGCGGCGTACGGAGTTCATGGCCCGCGTCCTGGACCAGGCGCCGCTGGTCGTCCTCGGACTGGGCGAGGCGGCCGAGCATCCGGTCGAAGGAGCGGCCGAGCCGGGCCACCTCGTCGTACCCGGTGACCGGCACCTGGATGCCGAGCCGCCCGGTGCGGGCCACGTCCTCGGCGGCCCCGGCGAGCCGCACCAGACGCCGGGTGATCCGCCGGGCCAGCCACCAGCCGAACAGGCCCGCGGCCACGACCACCGAGCCGACCAGCAGCACCGTCCGCTGCTGGAGTTCGCGCAGCAGGTCCTCGGTGCCGCTGAACTCCTGCGCCACCTGGACCGCGCCCCGTCTGTCACCGAGCGCGACCGTCGCCGAGCGGTAGCGGTCGCCGCCGACCTCCAGCTCGTGGTGCCGGACCGTCCGCCCCGCCGTCACGGCGCGCGCGGTGCGCCGGTCGTCCGCGCCGACGGGGAGAGCGGGACTGCCGCCGTCGACGACCGACCCGTCGGGGCCGAGCACCTGCACGTCCGTGCGGCTCGGCCGGGTGAGGTCGTCACGCGGCCCGTCGTGGTCCGGGTCGGAGGAGACGAAGTCGTGCGGCGCCAGCTCGTCCTGGCGCACCTGCTGCCGCAGGTCCTGCTCGACCTCGGTGAAGACGGTCTGCTGGTCCACCCGGACCAGCCGGGCCGCCGCGTCGTAGCTGAGGAAGCCGACGAGGACCGTGACGACGGCGGCCACGGCGGCGAACGACACGGTGAACGTGGTCCGCAGCGACGTCACCCGGCGCAGACCGGGCCGCCCCGCGCCCCGCCGGATTCCCGCCGGCACCCGCCCGGCCCCGCCCCGCGGCCCGGGTGAGCCCGGCGGGTCCGGGTGCTGCGGCGGGCCCGCCGGCGTGCGGCCCTCGTCGCCGCCGTCCGGCGGGGGCACTCAGTCCGCCCTCAGTACGTACCCCACGCCCCGCACCGTGTGGATCAGCGCCGGGGCTCCGGGCAGGTCGAGCTTGCGCCGCAGATATCCCACGTACACGGCGAGGTTCTTGGAGCCGGGGCCGAAGTCGTAGCCCCAGATGCGGTCGTAGATGGTGGCGTGGTCGAGGACGATGCCGGCGTTGCGGGCGAGGAGTTCCAGGAGGTCGAACTCGGTGCGGGTGAGCTCCACCTCCCGCTCCCGCAGCCAGGTGCGCCGCGCCTGCACGTCCATGCGCAGCGCGCCCACGACGACTTGGCCGCTCGCTCCCCGGGGCGGCGCGTCGGCGCCGTCCCCGCGCAGGTCGCCGTTCCCGGTGCGGCGCAGCAGGGCCCGGAGCCGGGCGAAGACCTCCTCGACGTCGAACGGCTTGACCACGTAGTCGTCGGCGCCCGCGTCGAGCCCGGCGATGCGGTCGGCCGTCTCGACGAGCGCGGTGAGCATCAGGATCGGTGTGCGGTCGCCCTCCGCGCGCAGCACCCGGCAGACCTGCAGCCCGTCGATGCCCGGCATCATCACGTCGAGGACGAGCACGTCCGGCGGGGTGCGGTGGGCCTGGGCGAGCGCCTCCACCCCGTCGGCGACGGCCGTCACCTCGTAGCCCTCCAGCGTCAGCGCCCGTTCCAGGGCGTGGCGGATGGCGCGGTCGTCCTCGGCGAGCAGCACGGTGTGGGGCACCCCACCAGTCTGCCAAGGGCGCACCGGCGCACCACCGGATGAACAGGCGTGCGGACGGCTTCTTACCCGGCTCTCACCCCGGCCGGGCAGGCGGCTTACCGGACCGGGCCAGGGTGGTGCCGCAGGCCGGGCAAGCCGCCTGGCACGGTGAACGCGGAGGCGTGTACGGGCCGTACCGGAGAGGACGGAGTCCGCCGGAAAGCCATCGGAGAGGTGGAGAAGACGCCGCATGAGGAACCCGAGGGACATGAAAGAGGCCGAACGCTTGAAGATCGTGTTCCTGCTCCACAACGCGTACGCCGTCGGCGGCACCGTCCGGACGACGCTCAACCTCGCCGCGGCACTGGCCGGACGGCACGACGTGGAGATCGTCTCCATGACCCGGCACCGGGACACCCCGCGCTTCACCGTGGACCCGCGGGTCACTCTCGTACCGCTGGTGGACACGCGGCCCGGCAGCCCGGACCTCGCCGATCCCGCGTACGCGCGTCCGGCCGTCGACTTCCCGGCCGCCGAGAAGCGGTACGGGCAGTACACGCACCTCACCGACCTGCGGGTCCGCGCGCATCTGGCCCGCTGCGGCGCGGACGTCGTGATCGGCACACGGCCCGGCCTCAACGTGTACGTCGCCCGGTTCGCGCCGGCCCGTGCGCTGCGTGTCGGGCAGGAGCACCTGCGCCACGACGCGCACGGCAAGCGCCTGCGCGCCGAACTCGCCCGGCACTACCGCGCGCTGGACGCCGTGGTGACGACGACGGAGGCGGACGCGGAGGTCTACCGGAGGCGGATGCCGCTTCCGGGGGTCCGGGTGGCGGCGGTGCCGAACATCGTGCCGGAAGTACGGCCGGAGACGGCCACCGGGACGGGCCGGGCGTACGTCTCCGACGGGAGCGCGAAGGTGATCGCGGCCGCCGGGCGGCTCGTCCCCGGCAAGCGTTTCGACCTGCTGCTGGAGGCGTTCTCGGCGGTCGCAGCGAAGGAACCGGACTGGCGGCTTCACATCTACGGCGGCGGCCCCGGGAAGGAGCGGCTGCGGGAGCTGATCGACGGCCTCGGACTCACCGGGCGGGCCCGGCTGATGGGAGTGCGCACGCCCGTCGAGGCGGAGTTCGCGAAGGCGTCGCTGGTGGTCAGCGCCTCTGACGCGGAGTCGTTCGGGATGACGCTGGTCGAGGCGATGCGGTGCGGGGTGCCGGTGATCAGCACGGACTGCCCGCTCGGCCCCCGGGAGATAGTCACGGACGGCGTGGACGGCCGGCTCGTCCCGGTGGGCGACGCCCGCGCCCTCGCCGACGCGATGCTCGACCTGGCCGGTGACGACACCCGCCGCCGCGCGATGGGGGCGGCGGCGGCGCGCAACGCCCACCGGTACGACGCCGCGCCGACCGTCGCCCGCTACGAACTGCTCTTCGACCAGCTCCGGGCGACCCGGCATCAGCGCGCCTGGGCCCGCAGCCGCGCCCGTGCCGCGGGCTGGGCCCGCGCCCTCCTCCGCCCCGTGCGGCGCGTACTCCCCCGGCGGGGAGAGGGAGCACCGGCGGACGGGCCGGGAGCCACCCCGGCGCCACGGCCGACGGCCACGGCGACCCGTGGCGTGGCCCGCCGGGCGACGGGCTGACCGGGCGCCGGGCAGCCGACGGCAGCACGGGGCGGGGGCGAATCTACGGCCGCAGCGCCGCCAGCCTCTGTGCGAACGGCACCACGGTGGCGGACGCCGGCCCCGGCACACCACCACCGGCACCCCGTACCACCGGGGCGGCCGCGGTGGCCGTGGAGGCCGCGGTGGCCGCGGTGGCGGGAGCGGTGGGGACGGTCGCGGCGGCTGAGGCGGTCGAGGCCGTGACGGCGGCCGCCCCGGCCATCAGCCCGGCCAGTTCCCCGGCCGCCCGCTCGATCCGTTCGGCCAGGCCCTCCGCGCCCCAGTCCTCCGACGCCGCGTATACGCCGGTCGGCACGGCGATCGCGCGGAGGTAGGCGAAGAGCGGGCGCAGGGCGTGCTCCAGCACCAGCGAGTGGCGGGCCGTGCCGCCGGTCGCCGCGATCAGGACCGGCGTACCGGCGACGGCGTCCTTGTCGCTGACGCTCAGCACGTCGAAGAAGGACTTGAAAAGCCCGCTGTACGAGGCCGAGAAGACCGGCGTGACCACGATCAGTCCGTCCGCCGCCGTCACCGCGTCGATCGCGGCGCTCAGCGCGGGCCCGGGGAAGCCGTTCGTGAAGTTGTGCGCGATCTCCACGGCCAGCTCGCGCAGCTCCACGACCTGGACGTCGACGGACGCGGAACCCGCGGGGACGGGACCGGCGGACGCGGGACCCGGCGCGGCGGCGTCGGGCGCGGAGCCCGGCGCGCGCGTGGCGTCGGCGGATGCCGGGCGCGCCGTGGCCGCGCGGCGCGCGGTGGCCTCTGCCAGCCGGTCGGCCAGCAGCCTGGTGGACGACGGGACGCTCAGCCCAGCCGAGACGACGACCAGTCTCATCAGACCCGCACCTCCTTCTCGTCGGCCGCGCGGGCCGCTTCGGCCACCCGGGCCGCGTGCGTCGGCGCGTCCGGCACACCGGCCGGGCGGCCCTTGGCGAACTCCTCGCGCAGCACGGGGACGACCTGCTCGCCCAGCATGTCGAGCTGTTCCAGGACGGTCTTGAGCGGCAGCCCCGCGTGGTCCATCAGGAAGAGCTGACGCTGGTAGTCGCCCGCGTACTCCCGGAAGGACAGGGTCCGCTCGATGACCTGCTGCGGGGAGCCGACCGTCAGCGGCGTCTGCTCGGTGAAGTCCTCCAGGGAGGGCCCGTGCCCGTAGACCGGCGCGTTGTCGAAGTACGGGCGGAACTCCCGTACCGCGTCCTGCGAGTTGGCCCGCATGAACACCTGGCCGCCGAGCCCGACGACCGCCTGCTCGGGCGTGCCGTGCCCGTAGTGCGCGTACCGCTCGCGGTAGAGCTCGACCATCCGCCGGGTGTGCTCGGCCGGCCAGAAGATGTTGTTGTGGAAGAAGCCGTCGCCGTAGTACGCGGCCTGCTCGGCGATCTCGGGCGAGCGGATCGAGCCGTGCCAGACGAACGGCGGGACCCCGTCGAGCGGACGCGGCGTCGAGGTGAACGACTGCAGCGGCGTACGGAACTTCCCTTCCCAGGTCACCACGTCCTCGCGCCACAGCCGGTGCAGCAGGGCGTAGTTCTCGACGGCGAGGTTGATGCCCTCGCGGATGTCCTTGCCGAACCACGGGTAGACCGGGCCGGTGTTGCCGCGCCCCATCATCACGTCGACGCGGCCCTCCGCCAGATGCTGGAGCATCGCGAAGTCCTCGGCGATCTTCACCGGGTCGTTGGTGGTGATCAGGGTGGTGGAGGTGGAGAGGATCAGGTTCTCGGTGCGCGCGGCGATGTAGCCGAGCATCGTCGTCGGGGACGAGGGCACGAACGGCGGATTGTGGTGCTCGCCGGTCGCGAAGACGTCCAGGCCGACCTCCTCGGCCTTCTGCGCGATGGCGACCATGGCCTTGATGCGCTCGTGCTCGGTCGGCGTCCGGCCCGTCGTCGGGTCCGGTGTCACGTCGCCGACGCTGAAGATCCCGAACTGCATGGCGCTCACCCTTCGCAGGTTGTTGACGATTCAACTATATCTGCCAACGGCGATCCTCCCCCCGCTATTCCCCCGGATGTCAGTGCCCCGCCCTACGATCCCGTCATGGCTGTCCTACGCCGTGACACCCGAGGCATCGTCGACGCACCGGAGCTCTTCGCGCGCGTCCGCTTCCGCCGCCACGCACCGGCCGGGCCGCTGCGCCCGTACGTGGAGCGGTACTGGCTGATCGACTGGGACCTCACCGAGCCGTACGCCTCCCACGTCGTCCCGCACCCGGCCGTCAACGTCGTCTTCCAGCGGTACGAGACCGCGGCCCCACCCGCTTCGCGGGCCACGGACGGCTTCTGCGAGGTATCGGGGATCGGACTCGGCCTGTTCACGAAGAAGCTGGAGGGGCGGGGCCGGGTGTCCGGGATCAAGTTCCGCCCCGGTGGCTTCCGCCCCTTCTCCCCGGGGGCCACGCTCGCCTCCCTCACGGGCAGACACGTGCCGCTGCACGAGGTCTTCCCCGCCGAGCGGGGCGACGACGCGCACGCCGTCCGTGCCGTGCTCGGTCCGGACGACGAGGACGCGCGCGTGGCCGCGCTCGACGCGTTCCTGCTGGGTCTGGGCCCGCACGGGAGGGGACCGGAGCCGGACCCGCAGGCCGAACTCGCCATGGCACTCGTCGAGCGCATCCGTCTCGACCGCACGATCCGCACCGTGGGCGGCTTCGCCCGCGCCCAGGGCCTGTCCGTGCGCGCCCTCCAGCGCCTCTTCTCCGCGTACGTGGGCGTCGGCCCCAAGTGGATCATCCTGCGGTACCGCATCCACGAGGCCCTGGAGCACGCGGAGGCATCCGCCGCCGTCGACTGGGCCCGGCTCGCCGCCGACCTCGGCTACGCGGACCAGGCCCACCTCGTGCGCGACTTCACGGCGACGGTCGGGGTGCCGCCCACCGCCTACGCGGGCGGCCGGACCCGCTGACCGGTCCCGTGTGGAAGGCTGCGCCCATGCTCGTCGCCCGGTCCGTCTCCCTCTTCGTCCTGGCCGCGTTCCTCGAGATCGGCGGCGCGTGGCTGGTCTGGCAGGGCGTGCGCGAGCACCGGGGATGGCTGTGGATCGGCGCGGGCGTCATGGCGCTCGGTGTCTACGGCTTCGTGGCGACCCTGCAGCCGGACGCCGAGTTCGGCCGCGTCCTCGCGGCGTACGGAGGTGTCTTCGTCGCGGGCTCGCTCGCCTGGGGCATGGTCGCCGACGGCTACCGCCCGGACCGCTGGGACGTCACCGGGGCACTGATCTGCCTCACCGGAATGGCCGTGATCATGTACGCGCCCCGCGGCGGCGGCTGAGCGCCCGCTCCGGCACCACCCTCTGGCACCACCCTCCGGACGCCCCGGCCCCCGCCAACCCCGGACGCCCCGGCCCCCGCCGTCCCCGCGCGCCTATCCTGGCGAGGAAATCGACCGACCGTACGAGCGGCCGGTGCGCGGCGGCCGGCCACCGCGCGCCGGTTCCGCCCGCCTCGCCCGAGGAGCAGCCCATGACCGCCCCCTCCACCCCTGCCTCCCGTATCGCCGTCGTCACCGGAGCGAGCAGCGGCATCGGCGCCGCCACGGCACGGCAGCTCGCCGCCGCCGGCTACCGCGTCGTCCTCACCGCCCGCCGCAAGGACCGCATCGAGGCGCTGGCGGAGGAGCTGACCGCGGCGGGCCACCAGGCGACGGCGTACGCGCTGGACGTCACGGACCGGGCGGCGGTCGACGAGTTCGCCACCGCCTTCCGGAGCGTCGGCGTGCTCGTGAACAACGCGGGCGGTGCCCTGGGTGCGGATCCGGTGGCGACCGCCGACCCCGCGGACTGGCGCCTCATGTACGAGACGAACGTCATCGGCACCCTGAACGTCACCCAGGCGCTGCTCCCGGCGCTCACCGCGAGCGGTGACGGCACCGTGGTCGTCGTGTCGTCGACGGCCGGGCACGGCACGTACGAGGGCGGGGCGGGTTACGTCGCCGCCAAGCACGGCGAGCACGTCCTCGCGGAGACCCTGCGCCTGGAGATCGTGGGCACGCCGGTCCGGGTGATCGAGGTGGCGCCCGGGATGGTCAGGACGGAGGAGTTCGCGCTGACCCGCTTCGGCGGCGACGAGGAGAAGGCGGCGAAGGTGTACGCGGGGGTGGCCGAGCCGCTGACGGCCGAGGACGTGGCGGACACGATCGGCTGGGCGGTCACGCGCCCGAGCCGCGTCAACATCGACCTGCTGGTCGTCCGCCCCCGTGCCCAGGCCTCCAACACGAAGATCCATAGGGAACTGTGATGCCGACCGCGCCCGACGGCCCCGCCCCGGCCCCGGCCCCCGAGGAACGCGACGCCCGCCTGGAGGCGGCCAGATCGGCCCAGGAGAAGAAGCGCGAACGCTTCGTCTGGTACTACCTCGCGTACTTCCTCTTCGGCATCCACATCGTGGCGTTCGTCATGATCTTCGCGGTCCTGCACGCGAAATGACACGGGCCGCCCCACGCTTCCGTGGGGCGGCCCGTGTGCCGCATGCCGCCGGCCGTCGCCGTTCGACGTCCGCGTTCGGCCGTCGGCCGTCGGCCGTCGGCTCAGCCCTTGACGCAGACGACCTGCTTCAGCTTCGCGACGACCTCGACCAGGTCGCGCTGCTGCTCGATCACCTGCTCGATCGGCTTGTAGGCGCCCGGGATCTCGTCCACGACACCCGAGTCCTTGCGGCACTCGACGCCCCGCGTCTGCTCCTCCAGGTCCTTCGCCGAGAAGCGGCGCTTCGCCGCGTTGCGGCTCATGCGCCGGCCCGCGCCGTGGGAGGCGGAGTTGAACGCCTTCTCGTTGCCGAGACCCTTCACGATGTACGACCCGGTGCCCATCGAGCCCGGGATGATGCCGTACTCGCCGGAGCCCGCGCGGATCGCGCCCTTGCGGGTGACGAGCAGGTCCATTCCGTCGTACCGCTCCTCCGCCACGTAGTTGTGGTGGGCGCTGATCTCCTGCTCGAAGGCCGGCTTCGCCTTCCTGAACTCCTTGCGGATCACGTCCTTGAGGAGCGCCATCATGATCGACCGGTTGTGCTTCGCGTACTCCTGCGCCCAGAACAGGTCGTTCCTGTACGCCGCCATCTGCGGGGTGTCCGCGATGAAGACGGCGAGGTCGCGGTCGACGAGGCCCTGGTTGTGCGGGAGTTCCCGGGCGACGCCGATGTGGTGGTCGGCCAGCTCCTTGCCGATGTTCCGGGAACCGGAGTGGAGCATCAGCCAGACGGCATCGGTCGAATCCGTGCAGACCTCGACGAAGTGATTTCCCGATCCGAGCGTTCCCATCTGCTTCGTGGCCCGTTCCTGACGGAACTTGACCGCCTCCGCCACTCCGTCGAACCGCCCCCAGAAGTCGTCCCACCCCGCCGTCGCCATCCCGTGGAAGCCGCCCGGGTCGACCGGGGAGTCATGCATCCCCCGCCCCACCGGAATCGCCTGCTCGATCTTCGAGCGGAGGCGGGACAGGTCGCCCGGGAGGTCGTTCGCGGTGAGCGACGTCCTGACGGCGGACATCCCGCAGCCGATGTCCACGCCCACCGCCGCCGGGCACACCGCGCCCCGCATCGCGATGACGGAGCCGACCGTCGCGCCCTTGCCGTAGTGCACGTCGGGCATCACGGCGAGGCCCTTGATCCAGGGCAGCGTGGCGACGTTCTGGAGCTGGCGCAGGGCGACGTCCTCGACCGACGCGGGGTCGGCCCACATGCGGATGGGAACCTTCGCACCCGGCACTTCCACGTACGACATATCGTCCTCATTCCCCCGATGAACCTACAGAAGTCGTGAATCGCAAAACCGGCGCCAAGGTCGACGTTTGGGACAACGGACCGGCGTCCACGGCAGTGCGTGCGATACACATTGTCTCCAGGGGCCGCCCCCTCGCGGCAACCGAATAACCACAGGACATCCCGGCCGGACAGCCGCCGGGAGCGGTCGAGAGGAGCCTCACCGTGCAGCGGAAGGCGTACGTACCCGGCGTCGCTCTGCTCCTCTCGGCGCTGCTGGCCGCCTGCACCGGCGGCTCCGGTGACGAGGAGGCGGCGGGCGACTCGAAGTCGGGCCGGCAGGGGACGACGCAGAGCGCCGCGCAGCCCGGCAGGTACCGCACGCTCCCGGAGGCCTGCGGTGCGGTCGGCCAGAGCACCCTCGACACACTGCTGCCGGGCATCGAGCGCATCACGGACGAGAGCCAGCGGGAGAAGGCGTACGCGGGCGAGGCGACCGTCACGTACGACACGGACCGGCGCGTGGGCTGCCGTTGGAAGGTGGACTCGGGCAGCGCGACCGACCATCTCCTCCTCGACTTCGAGCGCGTCGTCTCCTACGACAACGCCGTGAGCGACGACGACAAGGCCCAGGACGTCTACGCGTCCAAGGAGGAGGCGGCCGGCCTGCCCGCGCCGACGGACTCCGGCACCGAGTCCGACTCCGCCGCGGACGAGGGGAGTTCGGACGCCGGGGACGACGGCGCGGACGCGCACCCGGACGCCGCCGGCACCTCCGGGGACGGCGCCTCCGCCGACGCCTCCACCCCGCCGACCCCGGCCGACCTGCGCTCGCGCACCCTCGACGGTCTCGGCAGCGAGGCCTTCCTCGACGACGAGCTGAGCGAGGCCGCGTCGACGACCGGACAGCGCACGGTGACTGTGGTGTTCCGCACGTCCAACGTGGTCGTGACGGTCGAGTACGCGGAGCAGCCGACCGCTTCCGGCGAGACGCCCGACAGCGAGGAAATGCAGGACAGAGCGCGGAAACTGGCGCAGCAGCTGGCCGATTCGCTCGACCGGTGAGCGGGGTGGCGCCGCTTTGGTGCCCCCGGGCCGAACCCCGTGAACCGGAGCCGTCCGTCGTGCCCACCGCGTACCGTGGCCCCTCGGACCCGGCCGGTCGCGCGCTCCATGTGCGGCCGCACCACGAGCGTCATGAGTGAAGGAACCATGCACCGACCAGTACAGCGAGTAGGCCGAGCACAGCGACTCACCCGCATCCTCGTCAGCGCGGCAACCGTCCCGGTGGTGCTAATGGCCGCCGGGTGTTCCTCGGACTCCGGATCGGGTGACGACGGGAAGAAGGAGACCGGTTCGCAGGGGAAGCCGGACGCGTCGGCGTCCGCCTCCGCGGACACGGTGAAGGAGGCGGCGTACACGAAGCTGCCGGAGCCCTGTGCGGTGCTGACGAAGAAGACGCTGGGCGATCTCGTACCGAAGGGTGCGAAGTCCGGCAAGGAAGGCAAGTCGGACGACACGTCGACGCGAGGCAACTGCTCCTGGGACAGCCTGGACAACAACGGCGTCAAGGGGTCGCAGTTCCGCTGGCTGAACGTCTCCCTGCTGCGCTTCGAGTCGGACGCGACCCGTGGTGAGGCCGGCAAGCGGGCGGCGGAGTACTACGACAAGCAGGTCAAGGACGCGCAGTCGGTGCCGAAGGCGAAGGGCACCACCTCGGAGCCGCTGGCCGGTACGGGCGACGAGGCGACGGTGGTGCGGTACGAGCTGAAGAAGAAGGAAGGCACCTTCAAGCAGCAGACCGTCGTGACCCGGGTCGAGAACGTCGTCATCACGCTCGACTACAACGGTGCCGGTCTGGCCGGTGACAAGACACCGGACGCCGGTGACCTGTCGAAGGCCGCCGCGAAGGCCGCCAAGGAGGCCGTGGCGGCCGTGTCCGCCGCGAACGGCGAGGGTACGGCGGCGGGCGGCACCCCGTCGGAGTCGGCCGCGCCCTCCAAGTCGCCGTCGAAGTCCTCGAAGTCCTCGAAGTCGCCGTCGAAGTCCGCGTCGCCCTCGAAGAGCGCCTCGGCGTCGAAGTCGGCCGCCAAGAAGGCCTGACGCGAGGCGGACAGTCGTCCCGGTCCGCCTTCCGCACAGGCCGTTTCACCGGAGCCCGGTCCGCTCGGCGGCCGGGCTCCCGCCGTACCGCTCACGCGTCCGCCGTACACATGTGCCACTCTGTTGCGCGCAACAACACGCAATGGGAGGGGAGTACGGGTGGCCGCGCCACTGCAGCTGACACGGACGCACCGGATACTCATCGGCCTGGTCGTCGCCGGTGCGGTCGTCATCGCGGGTATCGGCTTCGCCGGTTCGTACGCGGCTGTCCGCGAACTCGCCCTGAAGAAGGGCTTCGGGAACTTCAGCTACGTCTTCCCGATCGGTATCGACGCGGGCATCTGTGTGCTGCTCGCCCTCGACCTGCTTCTGACCTGGATCCGCATCCCCTTCCCGCTGCTGCGCCAGACGGCGTGGCTGCTGACGATGGCGACGATCGCGTTCAACGGCGCGGCGGCCTGGCCGGACCCGCTGGGCGTGGGCATGCACGCGGTGATCCCGATCCTGTTCGTGGTCTCCGTCGAGGCGGCCCGGCACGCGGTCGGGCGGATGGCCGACATCACGGCCGACAAGCACATGGAGGGCGTGCGCCTCACCCGCTGGCTGCTGTCGCCGTTCCCGACCTTCCTGCTGTGGCGCAGGATGAAGCTGTGGGAGCTGCGGTCCTACGAGCAGGTCATCAAGCTGGAGCAGGAGCGGCTGGTCTACCGGGCCCGGCTGCGTTCCCGCTTCGGCCGCGCCTGGCGCCGCAAGGCCCCGGTCGAGTCGCTGATGCCGCTGCGCCTGGCGCGCTACGGCGTCCCCCTCGCGGAGACGGCCCCCTCGGGTCTGGCCGCGGCGGGCATCGAGCCCGTCCTGCTGCCGCCGGCCCCCGCCGCCGCCCAGCAGGCTCTCCCGCAGGCCGCCCCGTCCCCCGCGCCGCGGCAGGCCCCGCCCGCCGCCCAGGACCACCGCGAGCTGGAGTCCCGCGGCCCCGCCGGGCATCCCGAGCCCGCGTACGCCGAGGATCCGGTGGACGACGGCGGCAACCCGTGGTTCGCCGCGCCCGGCCCCCAGGACGTCGTCTACGAGGGCGGCTACGACCCGTCGTACGTTCCCGAGGAGCAGTACGAGCAGTGGTACGAGGAGCAGCAGGCCCAGCAGTACGAGCCCGGCCCGGAGGAGGCGGGCGGCTTCCCGATCCCGGCGGGCGCCGGCGGCCGGACGCGCCAGCTGGGTGAGGGCGGCGGCACCGAGGGGCCCGGGCAGCAGCAGCTGCCCATCCCGTCGCCGCGGGAGGAGCAGCGTCCGCGCGCGGCGGAGGCGCCCCGTCAGGAGCAGGCGCCGGCCGCCGACGCGAGGTCGACGGACGAGCGGTACTACCAGGTCTTCCGGCAGTCGATCAACGGCAGCTTCCCCACGCCCCGCGAGTTCGGGGAGAACATCGAGGCCACCTACGGGGACGCCCTCGGCGACAGCGAGCTGAAGCGGTACTCGGAGCGTTTCCAGAACCGCTACAACGCGGAGCTGGAGGCGGACCACATCGCTTAGGCCCCGCCGGGTACGGGGCGCCGGGTACGAGGGCGCCGGGTACGAGGGCGGACCGGTTTTCCGGGAGCGCCCGGCCTTCCGGTGCGACCGGCCTTCCGGGTGCGTCGCCGTACCCGCCGCCGTAGCACAGGCGCGGGCCGGCGGCTCAGGCGTCCGGCCCCGAACGCTGCCCCGGGTGGCCCAGGTCACCGACGCTTCGGCGCACTACGGTCGCACCGGGCGTGTCCGGCGCTAAGCGCTGTGCACCACGCCCGTGCAGAAGGCCATTCCTACCGTTGTGAGACGAGGCCCCGGGTGAAGCGCCGTCGCGATCTACCGCTTGTCTACTCCTGCTCCGGCTGCTCCAGCGCGGCCCAGATGACCAACTGGCTCGCCGTCCAGCTCGACCGGCGCGGCGTCGCCGAGATGTCGTGCGTCGCCGGTGTCGGCGGGGACGTGCCGAGCCTGGTCCGCAAGGCACGGAGCGAGCGCCCCGTCATCGCCATCGACGGATGCGTACTGCAGTGCGCCCGCAACTGCCTCGCCCGGCACGAGGTGACACCGACGGTGCACCATCTGCTCAGCGACGACGGGGTGCGCAAGCGGCTGGGCGAGGACTTCGACCCGGAGCAGGCCGAAAGGGTGCTCGACGGCCTGGTCACCCGTCTCGCCGAGGCGCTCGCGGAGACGGAAGAGGCAGCGGAGATCTGAGTGCCGCCGTCGGCCGTGCCCCGGACGGGAGCCCCCGCGCCGGGGTCACCTGCCGGTCTCGGCCGGCACGTCGGTGCGCCTCAGGGTCGCGACGCACAGGTGCGGAGTGACGAAGGGCTCCAGGCTCTCGGCGGCCAGCGGCGTGCGCAGGGCCTCGACGGTGCCCTGCATCAGGCCGAGGTGAATGGCGCAGACGATGTCGGGCCGGCGCTGCGCCACCTCGCGGAACGGGCAGTGGTGCAGGTGCAGCCGCCGCTCCGCACCCGGAACCGGCCCCACGCCGTCCGCCCCGCCCGACCCGTTCGCCCCGTCCGCGATCTCGCCCTCCGCGATCTCGCCCTCCGCGGTCTCCCCGCCGCCGTCCTCCGCGACGTCCGCCGCCTCGCCGCCCTGCGCCGCTCCGGCCCCGGGGTTCGGCTCTGGGTCCGCCTCCGTCACGAAGCCCATGCCCTCCAGCGTCGCCACCAGGCGGCGCTGCCCCTCCTCCGGGCCGACACGCTCGGTGGGGGCGGGAGGGTCGGTCAGGTAGGCGCCCCACGACTTGCCGGCCCGCGTGGCGGCGGCGACCGGATCGTCCACCGCCGAGGACACGACCCCGAGCAGGATGTCGGAGAGCAGCCGGAAGCTGCGGGAGCCCTCCGACGCGTCGCCGGCGGTCGCGGAGTAGACGACCTTCGGCCGTCCGGGCTCGTCGCGGGGCGCGGTGCCACGGACCGCCAGCTCCTCGCCGACCAGCCCGTCCAGGTGGAACCGGGCGGTGTTGAGGTGGATGCCGACGCGGTCGGCGACCTCGGCCGCCCCGAGCGGCCCGTCCTCCTCGCGCAGGAGCTGGAGGACGGCGGCCCGCCGCCCTCGCTGCACCGGAGCACCGGTCCCGGGGTCGGTGAGCTGTCGCCTGGAAGCCATGTGCCGATGATACAACTGCGGGGAGTAGAAACGACTCGCATCGTTTCTACTCCCTACTTCCCTACTCACCTACTCCCCTACTCGCCTACTTCTTTCGGCGAGCCACCGGGCCGACGGACCCGCCCGGCTCACCCGGGCGGCAGGACCTCGGAGTGGCGCAGTCTGCGTCCCAGTCTGGCGGCCAGCAGGCAGTGCGGGACGGCCACGGCCGCCAGGAGCACCGCTTCCGCCGGCTGATGGTGCCGGATGGCCTCCGCACCCGCCAGGACGACCGCGACCAGGGACACGAACATCGAGAGCGCCCGGTGGAACCGGCCCACCTCCGAGTGCGGCCAGTCGGCATCGGTGGCCGGGGTGGGGGCGTCGTCGACGGCGCGGCGGTACCCGGCGAAGATGCGGGACCCCCAGGCGCTGGTGCTCTGACGCCCGTAGACCTCGAGCCCGACCACCACGACGAGGAGCACCGAGACGTATCCGGCGGCGAGGAGGGTCTCCGCGCTCACGGCGTCACCGCCTCGGGAACGGGCGGCTCGGCGGCGGGCGGCCCGGCGTGCCATCCGGACGGCTTCCCGCCCGCACCCCCGTCGCCGTGGCCGTCGCCGTCATCGCCACCGTCGCCGTCACCACCGCTGCCGCCGGCCTCGGGGCCCGCCTCGCCGGTCCTCTCCGGTCCCACCTCGGTGAACAGCAGCGCCAGTTCGGGATCCTGCGGCCCCCTGGTCACCTTGCTCCGGTGCCGGATTCCCAGCCAGGTCATCCACAGCAGCGGCAGCACGCCGCCCACCAGGAACACCACGTCGCCGGGCAGCCGCAGCCACTCCAGGAACACGTTGGTGTCACCCTGGAGGTAGCCGAGGCTGCGCGCGTCCGCGTAGCCGCTCTCGACGACCTTGTACAGCTGGAGGGCGCCGCCGGGCAGCAGCGTCGCGAAGGTCATCCAGGCGAGTCCCAGGTTGAGCGACCAGAACGCCAGCCGGGGCCAGCGGTCCGACCAGCGGTTCTCGGGGATGAGGTAGCGCAGCGCGAACACGGCGAAGCCGACCGCCAGCATCCCGTACACGCCCATCATGGCGCCGTGTGCGTGGTTGGCCGTCAGCCCTGTGCCCATCTCGTAGTAGGAGACGATCGGCAGGTTGACGAGGAAGCCGAACACCCCGGCGCCCAGGAAGTTCCAGAAGCCGACGGCGGCCAGGAACATCACCGCCCAGCGGTGCGGGAACGGTGTGCTCGACGCGCTCTGCCGCCGGGCCCCGATCTGCAGGAAGCCCCAGGCCTCGACGGTCAGGAACAGCAGCGGCACGACTTCCAGCGCGGAGAACGTCGCGCCGAGGGCCAGGTGTTCGGCCGGCTCACCGGAGAAGTACAGGTGGTGCATGGTGCCGATGACGCCGCCCGCGCTGTACAGCACGACGTCGAGGAAGATCACGGAGAGCGCCACCCGCTCGCGTACGACACCCAGCAGGACGAACAGATAGGCGACCGTGGCGGTGGTGAACAGCTCCATGAAGTCCTCGACCCACAGGTGCACCACGATGAAGCGCCAGAAGTCGGCGGTGGTGAACTCCGTGTGCGGGGTGGCCAGCAGCCCGACGGCGTAGAACGCGGGCAGGGCGAGCGCGGCGAGGAAGAAGAGCCACGGCATGTTGGCGACGCTCTCCTGCCGGAGCCTGCGGCGCAGGCCCCGGAAGAGGATGACGACCCAGATGACCATGCCGAGCGTCAGCAGGACCTGCCACAGCCGTCCGAGGTCCAGGTACTCCCAGCCCTGGTTGCCCAGGGTGCTCCACAGCTTGCCGAGCCAGCCGCGCTGCCCCGCCAGTTCGCCGAGCAGGCTGCCGACGACCACGACGACCAGCGCGCCGAGCAGCACCCTGGTCAGCAGGGCCTGCTTGCGGGGCTCCCAGCCGCGGGCGATCAGCGGGGTGATGAAGATGCCGATCGCGAGGAACGAGGTGACGACCCAGAAGATCGCCAGCTGGGTGTGCCAGGTGCGGACCAGGTTGTACGGCAGCCAGCGGTCGAGCGGGATACCGAAGAAGCTGCCGAGGTCCGCCCGGTAGTGCTGCGCGGCCGCGCCCAGCAGGGCCTGGGCCAGGAAGAGCCCGGCCATCACGAAGAAGAAGCACGCCGTGGTGCGCTGCGCCGGGGTCAGCCGGACCTGGTCGGGCGCGTGGAAGCGCAGTTCCCGGTGGTCACGCCGGTGCCAGCCGAGGAAGTTCCAGCGGCCGAAGGCGGCGAACAGGGCCCCCGTCCCCACCAGCAGGAAGATCAGCGACAGCACGCTCCAGGTCACCGCGTGACCGGTCGGGGCGTTGTCGACCAGCGGCTCCGAGGGCCAGTTGTTGGTGTACGAGTAGTCGTGCCCGGGGCGTTCCGCGGAGGCGGTCCACGCCGTCCAGCCGAAGTAGGCCGTGATGTCGTGGATCTCGTCCGGGTCGGTGACCGCGTCCGGCCTGAGCCCCTGACCGCCGTCGGGGCGGCCGAGCAGGTCGGCGTAGTGCCCGGTCAGCTCGGCGAAGGCCGCGGCCTGCGCGTCGGTCCACACCAGGCTGTGGGTCTTCTCGTCGTAGCGGTTGGTGCGGAAGTCCTCGACGGTCCGCTCGCGGGCGTCCGCGCTGTCGGAGCCGCCGTAGTACCGCTGGACGAACGTGGCGCTGCGGTCGAGGTAGTCGGCCGTGAAGTCCGGGCCCAGATAGGCGCCGTGACCGTAGATCGAGCCGTACTGCATGAGGCCCGAGCGGAGGAACGCCTCCTGGCCTTCCGTGATGTCCTCGCCGGTGAAGAGCACCTGGCCGCTGGACGTCACGGTCCGGTCGGGTATCGGGGGCTGGGCCTGGTAGGTGCGCATCGCCAGAAGCCCGAGGACGAGAAATCCGCCGAGCGTGACGAGGACCGCCGCCTGGGTCCAGCCGCGGGCGATCATCCGCGGCCGCTTGCCTCCGGGGTTAGGCCCTGGGCCGCTGCCTCCCGGAGGTCCGCCGGCGTCCGTGTCCGTGTGCGCGTCGGCACCGCCGCCGCGCTGTCCGTCGGCCGGGGGCTCCGCCCCGGCCTGCACTGCTGTCATATGTCATGCCCTCCTCAAGACCGCAGCCACCGATGACGGCCGCCGACTCCTGGGAGGAGAGTAATACCAACGAAGACTCGTATTTAACAGGGGTCATCGTTTAAACTAACCGACGAGGCGGTCACCGGCCGAGGAGACCGTCCGCCGGCCTGGGAAGGGAGGCGCCGCTGAGAGCGCGAAGGACGAGAAGCGGGGCACTCCGGTCGCCACAAGAGAGCCCCCGAACCTGAAAAGACAGGGGCACCCTCGACGCGGGACGGGGGTGTCCCTCCGCGCCCGGCGTCGGAGCCGGGGCGCGCGGCAGACCCCGCGAACGCCGAAAGGGCGCCCGGATTTCTCCGGGCGCCCTTTCCTCGTACGGGCGTTACAGGTGTTACTGGTGGCCTTGCAGGTCCGGCGGGTGCTTACGCGCTCAGCAGCGTGCGCACCCGGTCCTGGCCCACCGCGAGCAGCAGCGTGGGCAGGCGCGGGCCGGTGTCGCGGCCGACGAGCAGGTGGTAGAGCAGCGCGAAGAACGTGCGCTGGGCGACCTTGATCTCCGGCGGGAGCTCCTTGGGCGTGGCGTCGGCGGGGAAGCCGGCGCGGACCTTGGGAACGCCGTAGACGAGATGGGTGAGGCCGTCCAGGGACCAGTTCTCCTCCAGTCCCTCCAGCAGCAGCCGCAGGGACTCGCGGCCCTCGTCGTCGAGGGACGCGAGCAGCTCGGTGTCGGGCTCGTCGCGGACGACGGTGCGCTGTTCGGCGGGGACCTGGGTGTTGATCCACGCCTCCGCCCGGTCGAGCCGCGGCCGGACCTCGTCGAGCTCCGTGAGCGGGTTCTCCGGGTCGAGCTCACTGAGGATCCGCAGGGTCTGCTTCTCGTCCCCGGCGGTGATGTCGACGACGGAGGCGAGCGTCCGGTACGGCATCGGGCGCGCGGTCTTCGGCAGCTCACCGGCTGCGGTGCCGACGGCGCGCGCGTGGGCGGCGGCGTCGGCGGGCAGCACCGAGCCTCCCCCAGTGCTTGACGCCTGGGAGGTGCCCCCAGCGACCTTGCCGGCGAGCTTGTCCCACTCGTCGTAGAGCCGCTGGATCTCCTGGTCGAAGGCGATCTTGAAGGACTGGTTCGGCCGGCGGCGGGCGTACAGCCAGCGCAGCAGCTGGGGCTCCATGATCTGCAGGGCGTCGGACGGGGTCGGGACGCCGCCCTTGCTCGAGGACATCTTGGCCATGCCGCTGATGCCGACGAACGCGTACATGGGCCCGATGGGCTGCTCGCCGCCGAAGATGCCGACGATCTGCCCGCCGACCTGGAACGACGAACCCGGCGAGGAGTGGTCGACGCCGCTGGGCTCGAAGATCACGCCCTCGTAGGCCCAGCGCATCGGCCAGTCGACCTTCCAGACGAGCTTGCCGCGGTTGAACTCGCTCAGCCGGACGGTCTCCGCGAAGCCGCAGGCCGAGCAGACGTACGCGAGCTCGGTGGTGTCGTCGTCGTAGGAGCCGACGGTCGTCAGGTCCTTCTCGCACCGCCCGCAGTAGGGCTTGTACGGGAAGTATCCGGCGCCGGAGCCGCTGCCGTCGTCCTCGTCGGCAGCGCCCGAGCCCCCGGCGGCCTCGACCTCCGCCGCGTCGAGGGGCTTCTGCTGCTTCTGCTGCTGCTTCTTGGCGGGGGCCTTCTTCGTCCGGTACTGGTCGAGGACGGCGTCGATGTCCCCGCGGTGCCGCATCGCGAAGAGGATCTGCTCCCGGTAGACGCCCGAGGTGTACTGCTCGGTCTGGCTGATCCCGTCGTACTCGACGCCGAGCTCGGCCAGCGCCGCGATCATCGCGGCCTTGAAGTGCTCGGCCCAGGTCGCGTACGGGGAGCCGACGGGCGCGGGCACGGAGGTCAGCGGCTTGCCGATGTGCTCGGCCCAGGACTCGTCGACACCGGGGACGCCGGCCGGGACCTTGCGGTAGCGGTCGTAGTCGTCCCAGGAGAGCAGGTGGCGCACGGTGTGACCGCGGCGGCGGATCTCGTCGGCGACCAGGTGCGGGGTCATGACCTCGCGGAGATTGCCCAGGTGGATGGGACCGGACGGGGAGAGTCCGGACGCGACGACAACGGGTTTGCCCGGGGCACGACGCTCCGACTCGGCGATGACCTCGTCCGCGTAACGGGAGACCCAGTCGGTGGTCTCGGTGCTCTGAGCCACGATCGGCACGTCCTCTTTTTCTGGAGTTCCTGCGAGGGCAGCCGGACGGTCGCACGGCTGACCGCCCCATTCTCCCAGTTGTGGCCGCATCCGCGAAAACCGCTTTTCACGACGGTGCCCGGGCGGGCGCCGGACGGGCGCGCGGGCGAGAAAAGCGTTTGTCCCCCCGTGGGATACTGAGCGGGTCTATCTGAATCCTCGAGGAGAACGGCACCCACTCCATGGCCTCGGTCACGTCCCTCACCGCCTCCGTCCACCAGCGCCTCGCGGACGCCCTCTCGGCAGCCCTGCCGGAGGCCGGTACCGCGGACCCGCTGCTGCGACGAAGCGACCGGGCCGACTTCCAGGCCAACGGGATCCTGGCCCTCGCGAAGAAGGCGAAGGCGAATCCGCGCGAGCTGGCGACGCGGGTCGTCGAGCGGATCACCTCCGGCTCCGCCGGTGACGTGATCGAGGACGTTGAGGTCTCCGGGCCCGGCTTCCTGAACATCACGGTCGCCGACCGGGCGATCACCGAGAACCTCGCGGCGCGGGCCGCGGACGCCGAGCGCCTCGGCGTCCCGTTCGCCGAGCGCCCGGGCACGACGGTCATCGACTACGCCCAGCCGAACGTGGCGAAGGAGATGCACGTCGGCCACCTGCGGTCCGCGGTGATCGGCGACGCGATCGTCCAGATCCTGGAGTTCACCGGCGAGACGGTGGTCCGCCGCCACCACATCGGCGACTGGGGCACCCAGTTCGGCATGCTCATCCAGTACCTGGACGAGCACCCGCACGAGCTGGACCACAAGGGATCCGACGGCGCCGCCGCGTCCGGCGAGGAGGCGATGTCGAACCTGGACCGCCTCTACAAGGCCGCGCGCAGGCTCTTCGACTCCGACGAGGAGTTCAAGACGCGGGCGCGGCGCCGGGTGGTGGACCTCCAGGCCGGCGAGCCGAAGACGCTCGCGATCTGGCAGAAGTTCGTCGACGAGTCGAAGATCTACTTCTTCTCCGTCTTCGAGAAGCTGGACATGGAGGTCCGGGACCCGGACATCGTCGGCGAGTCCGGCTACAACGACATGCTGGAGGAGACCTGCCGCCTGCTGGAGGAGTCGGGCGTCGCGGTCCACTCCGAGGGCGCGCTGTGCGTCTTCTTCGACGACATCAAGGGCCCGGACGGCAATCCGGTCCCGCTGATCGTGCGGAAGTCGGACGGCGGCTACGGGTACGCGGCGACGGACCTGTCCGCGATCCGCGACCGGGTCGGCAACCTGAAGGCGTCGGCGCTGCTGTACGTGATCGACGCCCGGCAGTCCCTGCACATGCGGATGGTCTTCGAGACGGCGCGGCGGGCAGGCTGGCTGACGGACGACGTCAAGGCGTTCCACCTGCCGTTCGGCACGGTGCTCGGCAAGGACGGCAAGCCGTTCAAGACGCGTGAGGGCGAGACGATCCGGCTGGTCGACCTCCTCGACGAGGCGATCGAGCGGGCCACGGTGGTCGTGCGGGAGAAGGACACGCAGGGCCGGCTCTCGGACGAGGAGATCGCCGAGCGGGGCACGCAGGTCGGCATCGGCGCCGTGAAGTACGCGGACCTGTCGACGTCGGCGAACCGCGACTACAAGTTCGACCTGGACCAGATGGTCTCGCTGAACGGCGACACGTCCGTCTACCTCCAGTACGCGTACGCCCGTATCCAGTCGATCCTGCGCAAGTCGGGCGAGGCCCGCCCGGCCGCGCACCCGGAGCTCGCGCTGGCGCCCGCCGAGCGGGAGCTGGGCCTGCACGTGGACCGGTTCGCGGAGACGGTCGCGGAGGTCGCCGGGGAGTACGCGCCGCACAAGCTGGCGGCGTACCTGTACCAGCTGGCGTCCCTCTACACGACGTTCTACGCCGAGTGCCCGGTCCTGAAGGCGGACACCCCGGCCCAGGTCGAGAACCGCCTGTTCCTGTGCGACATCACGGCCCGCACCCTCCACCGGGGCATGGCCCTCCTGGGCATCAGGACCCCCGAGCGCCTCTGAGTTCCGGCCCGTCCGGCGTTCGAGGACGAGGGGGCGAGGGGGCGCAGCCCCCTCGCCCCCGGCCGGACGGCCTCAGCGCTTGACGCCGGTCACCCCGTACACGTTGATGTCCGCGTCCGTGACATCGCTGATGTCCCGGTACCGCACCTTCTCGATGTCGTCGAGCGTGGCGAGGTACGCCGGGTCGGCCTGCTCCGGCAAGGGCGTCGCCCCGTCGGGCCGCCAGCGGTGCACGGGCACGACCCCGGGCTCGTCGATCTCCAGCCCGCTCTGGGTGAGGAACCGCTCGACCTCCGCCCTGGAGCGCAGCACGAACGTGAACCCCCGCTCGGTGTACGTCCGCTGGACGGCGCGGATGTTCTCCGGGTTGAGGTCCTCGGTGAGGTGGCTGAGGATGAGCCGGCTCGCGGAGGGCAGCGTGTCCACCAGCCCCCGCACGATGTCGTACGCCTCGGCGTCCTCGACGAAGTGCAGGATCGCCACCAGCGCGAGGGCGATGGGCCGGCCGAAGTCGAGCGTCTTCCCGGCCTGTTCGAGGATCTCGTCCGGCTGCTTCAGGTCGGCGTCGATGTAGTCGGTCACGCCCTCGGGCCCGCTGGTGAGCAGGGCGCGCGCGTGGGCGAGGACCACCGGGTCGTTGTCGACGTAGACGACCCGCGAGTCGGGGTTGATCCGCTGGGCTATCTGGTGGACGTTCTCCTGCGTCGGCAGGCCCGTGCCGATGTCGAGGAACTGGCGGATGCCCTCGTCCCGCGCGAGCCCGGTGACGGCCCGCCGCAGGAAGTCGCGGTTGTGCCGGACGTCGAGGTAGCCGCGCGGGTTGGCGGCGAGCGCGGCGGCGGCCGCGGCTCGGTCGACCGGGTAGTTGTCCTTGCCCCCGAGGAAGACGTCGTAGACCCGTGCCGGGTGTGCCTTCGTGGTGTCGATCCTCCTTCTCAGCTCGGCGGGGTCCTGGCTGAGAGCATCACCGGGCATAGAGCCTCTCCCTGGGGAGTCACGTCATTCGTCATTCGTCATTCGTCATTCAACACGCAACAACCTAACTCCTGGGGTGACTTGAGAGTGCCCGTCCCGCCACATCACATCGGCCCGCCCCACCGCGCTCATCCGGTGGCGGCGACCCCCCACTCGCTCGCGCCCAGCGGGTAGGAGTACGCGGGCCGGCCCGTGTTGCCGCTCGTCCGGAACGGCTTCCCGTTGTCGTCGACGCGGACCACACCGTGCCGGCTCCCGCTGGACCACGTCAGCTGCAGATACCAGCTCACGTCGTGCGCCCGCGCGTGGGCGGTCACGTAGAACACCTCGGGGTCCGACTCGCTCACCTTGTACGGGAAGTCCCGCTGCCCGGACGTGGGCGCGGCGTCCGGGCGGCCCGCGTCGAGGTCCACGTCGAAGGACTTGGTGGACACGTTGCCGCCGCAGCCGACGCCCATGACGTAGTCGTTCCAGGCGAGCGGGGCCCCCTTGCCGACGACCCGCACGTCGAGGGACTCCAGTACGACGGTGTCCTTCGAGGTGCCCTGCACGGTCAGCGCCAGCATCTGGTCGCCGCTCGCCACCGCGCCGAGCGCGGTGACCCAGCCGCGCGCCTCCTGCTCGTTCGGCGGCGGCGGGGGCACCCGCTCGGGCTTCTGGTTCACCAGGTAGTGCTGACTGCAGGGGGTTTCGAACCTGTACGGGTCGGTGGCGACGGTGGGCGCGGTGGCGGAACCGGCGGCCTTGCCCCCGCCGCCGCCCTGGTCCGCCGCCGGGGACGAGGCGCCCGGGGTGCGGGACGCGGTCGTGGAGGGCGACGCGGAGGTGCGGCCGGGCGACGGGCTGCCGCTGGCGCTCGACTTCCCGGTGACGACCGACGCGGCGCCTGCCGAGCCCTTCCGGTCGTCACCGTCGTCCCCGCCGGGCACGAACCGCACCGCCAGCGCGGCCGACACGAGGACGGCGGCCACGGCGACGGAGGCCAGCAGAGCGGTACGGCGCCGTCGCCGGGGCGCGGACGGCACGGCGGCCGGAGCGAGGGTGCCGACATCGGGTACGTCCCCCGGCTCGTCGCCCCCCGGCCCCGCGTGGCCCGGCTCGTCGCCCCCCGGCCCCGCGTGGCCCGACCCGGCGCCTGCCGGCGCCCCTTCGGCCATCCCGGAGACGCCCGGGACGCCGGTCCCGCGGTTTCCGCCGGTCCCGCGGTTTCCGCCGGTTCCGCCGGACGCCTCGGCCCCCGCGCCCCCCGTTTTTTCCCCGCCGCCGGTCTCGTCCCCGCCCGCGTCCCTGTCCCCGCCCGCGTCCTTGTCGGCGCCCGCGTCCTTGTCGGCGCCCGCGGCACCGGCCGCCCCCTTCTGCCGCCGCAGCGCGTCCGCCAGTACCCAGTGCCGGTGGAGCTCGACCAGCTCCTCGGGGGTGGCCTTGCAGAGCCGGGCGAGCCGCTCCACGGGCGCGTAGTCGGCCGGTACGGCATCGCCGTTGACGTACCGGTGCAGCGTCGAGGTGCTCAGATGGAGCCGCTTGGCGAGCACCCCGTAGCTGAGTCCGGACCGCTTCTTGAGCTCTCCGAGCAGTCCCGTGAACTCGTCCCCGGCCACCGTTCCTCCATCCTCCGCGTCCCGCACGGCGTTCCAGGGGGAGGTCATTCCCCCAGGTCAGACCCCGTAGACCTGTTCCAGCGTCCCAAGTACCCCATCGGCTGTGGCGGCTGGGACGGTTCACCCCACAAGCTGTGGTCATCCAAGCACGCCGCTCCCGACGACCGGTCGAGCGGCTGGCGCAACCACCTTTCGTTCATGGGGGATTCAGACATGTCCGCACGCACCGCCCGCCGCACCCGCCTCTTCGCCGCGACCACGGTCGCCCTCGCCGCCCTCGCTCTCACGGCATGTGAGAACGGACAGGGCGTGGAGGACGAGGGGCCGTCGTCGTCCGCCGCGTCGTCCTCGAAGCCCTCGGGGAACGGCTCGGCCGGGGACTCCTCGGCGAAGCCGTCGGGCGACGACGGCGCCACGACGGGCAACGGCTCGAAGGGCTCCTCCTCGGCCGGTTCCGGCGGCAAGGCCGACGGCGGCACGAACGGCTCGACCGGCGGCACGTCCGGCGGGACCAGCGCCGGCGCCGGCGACTCGGGCGACGACAGCGGCCCGGTGAAGACGGCCTGCACGGGGGCCAACACGACCACGAAGGCGACGGTGGTGTCGCGCCCGGTCAACCACATGCTGATCACCGTGACCAACACCGGCTCGAAGAGCTGCAACCTCGTCGGCTACCCGTACGCCCGGTTCGGCGAGGCGCAGGCCGTCCCGCCGGTCGCCGAGGAGACGAAGCCGCAGGCCGTCGTCACCCTGGCGCCGGGCGAGTCCGGCTACGCGGGCGTCCTGCTCTCGTCGGCCGACGGCAGCGGCGAGAACGGCTACACGGCGAAGACGCTCGAGATCGCCTTCGGCCGGAGCGGCGCGACCGCGCACCCGTCGCTCCCCGCGAAGGGCGTGTGGGTCGACGAGAAGCTGACCGTCACCTACTGGCAGAGCGACCTGAGCGACGCCCTGACCTACTGAGCCGGGCGTCCGCCGGGCTGGATCCGTCCACCGGGACGGGTCCGGCCCCTCGGGCTTCTCAGCGCAGCAGCTGGGCCACTTCGGTGGCCCAGTACGTGAGGATGTTGCGGGCGCCTGCCCGCTTGATGCCGGTGAGGGCCTCCAGGATCGCCCTCTCCCGGTCGATCCAGCCCTTCTCGGCCGCGGCCTCGATCATCGCGTACTCACCGGAGATCTGGTACGCGGCGACGGGCACGTCGACGGAGTCGGCGACCCGGGCCAGGATGTCGAGATAGGGCCCGGCCGGCTTGACCATCACCATGTCGGCACCCTCCTCCAGGTCGAGGGCCAGCTCCCGCAGGGACTCCCGCAGGTTGGCGGGATCCTGCTGGTACGTCTTGCGGTCGCCCTGGAGCGAGGAACCGACGGCCTCGCGGAACGGGCCGTAGAAGGCGGACGAGTACTTCACGGTGTACGCGAGGATCGACACGTCCTCGTGGCCGGTCTGGTCCAGCGCGTCGCGCACGACGCCGATCTGACCGTCCATCATGCCGCTCGGGCCGACCACGTGGGCGCCCGCGTCGGCCTGGACCTGGGCCATCTCGGCGTACCGCTCGAGGGTGGCGTCGTTGTCCACACGCCCCTGGCCGTCGAGCACACCGCAGTGCCCGTGGTCGGTGAACTCGTCCAGGCACAGGTCGGACATGATGATGAGGTCGTCGCCGACCTCGGACCGCACATCGCGCAGGGCGACCTGCAGAATCCCGTCCGGATCGGTGCCGGCGGTGCCGACGGCGTCCTTCTTCGCGTCCTCGGGCACCCCGAAGAGCATGATCCCGGAGACCCCGGCCTCCACCGCCTCCACGGCGGCCTTCCGCAGCGTGTCCCGGGTGTGCTGCACGACGCCGGGCATCGCGCCGACCGGCACGGGCTCGCTCACGCCCTCCCGCACGAAGGCGGGCAGGATCAGATCGGCGGGGTGCAGCCGGGTCTCCGCGACCATCCGGCGCAGGGCGGGAGTCGTACGCAGCCGCCGCGGCCGCGTACCGGGGAAGGATCCGTACTTCGTCATGCCTCCCACGCTACGCCCGCCGGACCCATGCCTTTGCCGACGCCCAGTCGGCCACGGACCCCTCCCCGGGCCCGCCCCCGCACTCCCGGGCCACACGCTCGGCCCGGGCCGGGCCGAGCGCCCCCGGGCGGCCGGGTGCCATGATCTCCGTGCTCCGCACGTCTCCGGCACCCCGGGAAGGACCCCTCCTCGTGCTCACCTCCGTCGACACCCACTGGCTGTGGCTGATGGCCACAGCGGCCGGCGTGATCCACTGCTACGCCATGGCCACGTGGATACCCCTGCCGAAGTTCTGGAGGGTGTACCCCTTCATCTGGGTGCTGTGCGGAGCCCTGATGGCCCCGGTCGGCGGGGCGATGGGCATCCCGCTGCCCTCCATGCTGGTCATGTACGCGTTCGCGCTCACCGGCCTGACGATCGGCATGTTCCCGACCCGCAAGCTCTTCGCGGTGTGGGCCGCCGAGATCGACGAGGGCACGACCCGCGAGACCTACGACTACCCCCGCTCCCACCTCGCCTGGCTCGCCGTCTCCGTCCTGACCCTGCTCCTCACGGGCTTCGCGCTGACCCGGTGAGTCCGTCTGCCCGTTGACGACGGCCGACCCGGTCAGGGCTGCCCATGAGCAGGCGAAGGACGGTTAGCGTCGGACAGTACGGGCTCGATCTCCACCACGAACCCGTCGGGCTCGGTGTCGAGCATGAGGGCGATCGCTTCGCGAACAGCACCCTCGGCCTGTTCCAGGCGCTTCACCTGACTGAAGACACCGGGCAGGTCGGGCACCTCCAGGGCCCACCACTCACCGGTACGCCGCGCGACGACACGGTAGGCGCTCACCGCCACCACCTCTCTCCCAGCTCTGCCTCAAGGGTCTTGCAGATGTTCTCCATGCCTCATCCCTGCCCTGCCCGCAGGCAGGCCCGGTGCGGGGCATGAGGCTCAAGCCGCGCGGACCATCGCGGCCTCGGGCCTCCTCGCCGCGTGACGGCAGTCGCGGCAGTGGCCCGGCTCCGGGGCGCGGAAGGCGCGCTCGCAGCCGTCGCAGGTCTGGAAGGGCTGGGGGCCGGTGGGCCGCGTGTCCGCCGTGGTGAGCGGTGGGAGCGTGGGGCGCGCGGGCAGAGGGAGGGGCAGCAGTTCGCGGAGGCGATGGGCGATGAGCCCGGCCGGATGCCGCAGGTCCGTCGGGAGGTCGGCCGTCAGGGTGCGGTGGATGACAGCGGCCGTCGCACCCGCGTCGAACCAGGCCCCGACCGCCCGCGCGAGCCGGTTCACATCCTGCCGCGACAGCGTGAGGCGGTCGTCGGTACGGCGCAGCCCGGCGAGCAGGTTGACGGCCTTGTCGTGGTCGCGGACGCCGGGACCGTCGTCACCGGCCGGTCGCGACGGTGAGGGTGACGGCGACGGCTCGGCCGCTCCGGGAAGCGTTCGCGTGCTCCCCGCCTCCGTACTCCCCGCCTCTGTACTCCCCTCGGCACAGGACCGCCGGGTCACCGGGGCCGGCGTAGGCGTGTGCGCGCCTCGCCCGCCTCGGTCATCCTCCTGGGCCGTCTCACCGACGCCGCCCGAAGGCCGCCGCACGGCACCGCGCCCACGAGCCCTGCGGCCGGGGGCGACCCGCGCCGTGGTCGGCTCGGCGGCCGGGTACGCCGCCTGCGCGCCGGGCGTGTGGTGCGCGTACGTCCGCGTGACGATCCGCCCCTCCGCCGTGCGCTCGCGTACCCGCGCCAGATAGCCGTGCGCCTCCAACTCCCGGAGTGCGAAGGCGATCCGGTCCCGCCCCTCGGGGAAGCGGTCGGCGAGGCTGCGGATGTCCACGGGGGCACCCTCGGGCAGCGACAGGATGTGGGCGGCCAGCCCGATCGCGGTCAGCGACAACGCGCGGTGCTGGGCGAGGTGGTTGCCGACGACGGTGTACTGACCCGACTGGTACGCCCGTACGTGCATGACGCCGGACGGGTTGGAGGCCGGCCGAACACCCTGACTCGGGCGCGCAGCAGCGTTAGGCTTCAACTCAGCCATAGGGAAGGTCTCTTCTTCCTCGATGGTCAGGCCCTCGCAGTGGGATGGCAGTCCCGGCGGGGGCCGACGCATGTGTGCGGTTGTCTGGCCCGAGACTGCCCGCCCACGCCACCCGCCCGCCACCCACACCGACCGGTTTCACCCAAGCGAGTGACGTACGCGAGGTTTGGTTGGTTGGGAGGGTTTTTTCCCAGGGTTCTTTGGTCTTTTACCGCCCGCAGCCCCGGCGCCCCGGAACCCGCGTCCCGCCTTCACGGGCTCCGGAAAAGCCGCCGCTACTGCCCCAGGTCCAGTTCCGCCCATACGGTCTTCGACGGCACGGGTCCTTCCCGCACGCCCCAGCGGTCCGCCAGCTCCTCGACGAGCAGCAGCCCGTATCCCGACTCCGCGTACGTGTCCGCTGCGTCCCGAGGGCTGACCGGCAGCCGGTCGCCCCGGGTGTCCGTCAGTTCGATACGGAGGGTGCCCGGAGGGGCGACGGAGAGCGCGAGGCGGAAGCTCCGGCCGGGGACACGGCCGTGCGAGGCGGCGTTCGCCGCGAGTTCGGCCACGATCAGCCGAGCCGGGTCCAACGGCAGCTCCCACGCGAGCAGTTTCTCGGCCGCGAGCAGCCGGGCGAGTCGCGCGCCGCGGCGGGTGGCCGACAGAGGCACCGAGAACTGGCGCAGCGGAACGCGGTGGGTGGAGATTCCCTGGTTCATGTCACCCAGCGTGTTCATGCGTGCTTACGCTGTGAAGAGAGGTGGCCCGTGCGGTCGTCGGCTGTCCGTGGCGCGTCCGGTTCCGTCCGGGTTGCCCGGGGTGACCGGTCGTGGCGGTCGGAGGTTGGTCCGGGGAAGGGCGCGTGGCGGGAGGGCGGCGGCATGAGCGGGTGGGAGGCGGGGCTCGACGACGAAGAGGCCGGGGCGGTGGTGCGCACGGTCTCCCGGCAGTTGAAGCTCTGGCGGGAGGCAGCCGGCCTCACCCAGGCGGAGTTCGGGGCGGCGATCGGGTACGGCGAGGAGCTGGTCTCCTGCGTGGAGCGGGGGCGGCGGATTCCCCGGCCGGAGTACCTGGACCGTGCGGATGAGGTGCTGGCGGCGGGCGGCAGGATCGCGGCCCTCAAGCTGGACGTGGCGGAGGTCCGGTATCCGAAGAAGGTACGGGACTTGAAGCGGCTGGAGGCGGAAGCTGTTGAGTCGGGTGCTTACAACAACTCCGTCGTCCACGGACTGTTGCAGACCAGGGAGTACGCGCAGGCTGTATTCAGCGCGCGTCGACCGCCGTTCAGCGCAGATGAACTCGATCAGCGGCTCTCAGCCCGCGTGGCGCGCCAGGAGATCATCAGCACTACGGCAGCCCGACCGCTCTTCAGTTTCGTGCAGTGCGAGTCGACGCTCCGTCGGCCCATCGGAGGCAGGACGGTATGCGTGGACAGCTCGAATGGCTTCTGGAGGTCGGCAAGTTGCTGAACGTCGACCTTCAGGTGCTGCCATTGAGCCATGAAGAGAACTCTGGTCTCGCTGGGTCGTTCAGGCTGCTCAGGCTGAACGACGGCACGACGGTCGGACACGTCGAGGTTCAGCACATCAGCCGTGTCATCACCATTCCGAAGGAAGTACAACTGCTCGACATGCGCTATGGGATTATCCGGGCGCAGGCTCTCAGCCCCCGAGAGTCGATGGCCCTCATCGAAAACGTGCTTGGAGAGACATGAAGCTGGAGTGGATAAAGAGCAGTTACAGCGGCGCTGACACCCCCTCTTGTGTCGAAGTGGCGTGGCTGAAGAGCAGCTACAGCACCGACGAGGGCCCCGACTGCGTCGAGGTGGCCACCGTCCCCCACCACATCCTCGTCCGCGACTCCAAGAACCCCGCCGGTCCCCGGCTCGCCCTCGCCCCCGCCACCTGGGCCGCCTTCCTCCCGTACGCCTCCGGGCACTGACGCAACGACTGAGTGTGGCCCGCGCCCGAACTCCTCGGGTCGGGCCACGCCTCACCCGCTCAAGCCAGCCCCTCCGCCATCTCCTCCGCCTGCTTCAGCACTCGCTCGATCGCGTCGGGCTGCTTGCCCGGCGGGTACCCGTGCTTCCGCAGCAGGCGGAGCACCCGGGCCATGATCCGGTCCCGGGCCTGCTCCTTCACCTTCCAGTCGACCGTGACGTCCTTGCGGATCTGCTCGTACAACTCGTGCGCGATCCTCGCGAGGACGCTGTCCTCCATCTCCTCCACCACGGAGGGATCGGCGGCGAGGGCGTCGTAGAAGGCGAGTTCGTCCTCGGTCAGGCCGAGCTTCTTCGCCCTGCCCCGGTCGGCGGACACCTCCCGCGCCAGCTCCACCAGGAACTTCATGAACTCGGCGGCCGTGAGCAGGCCGTTGACGTACCGGTTCATGGCGGTCTTCATCTTCTTGGTGAAGGTCTCCTGACGTGTGATGTTGTTGGGGTGGGCCTCCTTGATCTCCTTCATCAGCGTGCGCCGCAGTGCCTCGATGACGAGGTTGGGGTGCTTGCTGTTCTGCAGGTCGTGCAGGACCTGGTCGTCCAGGTGGGACAGGTCGGGCTTGGTCAGACCGGCGGCATCGTAGATGTCCACCACGCCGTCGGAGGCGACCATGGACTCGTTGAACTGCGCGATCACCAGCCGTAGGTCGGCGGCCGTGGCGAGGCCTTGCTCCTCCCTCTCCTCCACGGCGTACTTCTCACGTGAGGTACGTACGGCCTCGAAGAAGCGGATGTCGGGGAGCAGGTCCTGCACCCGCCGGTCGGTCGGGCACAGGGAGAACGCCTGACGCAGCACGTTGGCGTGCTGCATGAACCGTTGCCTGCGGGTGGCCTTACCGGGTTCCAGTCCTGGTTCCGGCGTGATCAGGAACTCCAGCGCCTCCCTCAGGGCTTCCCGGTAGGCCCTGGGCCCGCCCGCGTCGCGCGAGCTCCGCCAGGCACAGCCGGTGAGGAGGGCGTCGAGGTGCTGGTGGCTCTCCCGTACGAGTTTCACGGCCTCCTGGAGGTCCGAGCCGAGCATCTGGTGCTCCTGGTCCTGCTCGGAGTACTCGGCCAGCGCCTCCTTGATCTCCCGGATCACACCCTGAAAGTCGACGACCAGACCCGACGGCTTGCCCGGCCAGGTGCGGTTGACGCGGGCAATGGCTTGCATCAGGGCGGCGCCGCGCATCCGCTTGTCCAGGTAGAGGGTGTGCAGGGGCGGGGCGTCGAAGCCGGTCAGCCAGAGGGACTGGACGATGACCAGCTCCAGGGGGTCGTCCTGATGGGTCACCCGCTTCTGAATCTCCTTGAGCTGGGTGGGCGTGCGGACGTAGTCGGCGACTTCCTCGGGGTCCTTGGCGGCGTTGCCGGTGAACACCACCCTGATCCGGCCGGTGTCGTCCGTCAGCAGGTGCGTCTTGGGATCGCGCTCGCCCGCCCAGTCCGGCCGTCGGCGAATGATCTCCTCGAAGAGCCGGGCGGCGATGACCCGGGACGCACAGACGATCATCCCCTTGCCCCGGTGACCGGTCAGCTTGACCATCTCGCTGCTGCGCGCGTCCCAGTGGTCGAGCAGCTTCCCGGCGAGTTCCCTGATCCGCTCCGGAGCGCCGATCAGGTTCTCGTACGCCCCGAACTGTCGCCGAGCCTCCCGCTTCTCCCCTTCCGACAGCCCCTCTATCAGTCCCTCGGCACGGGCATCGAGGTCATCGAGGTCCGCGTCGGCGGGCAGATCCACCTTGACGAGGTGCGGTTCGTAGAAGACGGGTACGGTCGCCCCGTCGTCCACGGCCTGGGTGAGGTCGTAGGTGTGGATGTCCGCGCCGAACACGCCCCGGGTGCTGCCCACCCGGTTCTCGATGGGCGTACCGGTGAAGGCGATGAAGGTGGCGTTCGGCAGGGCGTCACGCAGGTTGCGGGCGTAGCCGTCGATGAAGTCGTAGTGGCTGCGGTGCGCCTCGTCGACGACGACGATCACGTCGCGGCGCGGGGAGACGAGCGGATGCCGGACACCGGCTGCCCGCTCCTCCGGGCTGAGACGGAACTTCTGGAGGGTGGTGAAGATGACCCCGCCGGCCTGCCGAGTGAGGAGCTGGCGCAACTGGTCGGCGTCGTCCGCCTTCTCCGGAGGTCCGGTGATCTTCTCCAGAGTGCGGCTGGTGACGAAGGTCGTGCGCAGCTGGGTGTCGAGGTCGATGCGGTCGGTGAGGAGGACGAAGGTCGGCTTGGCCAGCTCAGGGCTGCGGGCCGCCTTGCCTACGTAGAACAGCATCTCCTCGCTCTTGCCGGCACCCTGCGTGTGCCAGACCACGCCTGCCCGGCCGTCGGTGGCCACGGCGGACTCGGTGGCCCGTACGGCGGCGTTGACGGCGATGTACTGGTGAGCCTTGGCGAGCTTGACCGTGTCCACGGAACCGGACTCCGGGGCCGAGTAGGACAGGAAGTTCGCGATCAGGTCCAGGAAGCGGACGGGCTCGAAGGCGCCGTAAAGCATCCGCTCCAGGGCACGGCCGTCCTGCCGCTCGTCCTTGCGGAGCATGACGTCGTGCTCGTCGGCGTGCCACGGTGCCATGTGCTGCCAGGGCGTGAAGGGGGTGCCGAGTCGGGCGGTGATGCCGTCGGAGACGAGAGTGGCGAGGAGCGTGGAGAAGGTACCGGTCTCCTTCAGCTCTCGCCGGTAGCCCTGGAGCTGGTCGTAGGCGGTACGGGCATTGTCGTTGCTGTCAGCCTTCTTCAGTTCGAAGAGGGCGAGGGGTAGGCCGTTGACGTACAGGACGATGTCGAAGACGAAGGTCCGGCTCTTGGTGCTGCGCACCCGTACCTGGGAGGCGGCGACGAGGTCGTTGCCGTGCGGGTCACCGAAGTCGACGGGCCGGATGGTGGCGTGGCGCTTGTCGCCGGTGGCGGGGTCGTCGTAGGGAATCTGAACCCCGGCCACCAGGCGCTCGTAGAAGCGGTGGTTCTCGCGCAGGTCGTTCTTGGTGTGCCAGCGGAGGAGTTCGGTTGCGGCGTCCCCGGCCACGTGCTCGGGCAGGCGGGGGTAGCGGTTGCGGATCGCCTTGAGCAGACGCGGACGCAGGACGAGATCGTCCCAGTCCGCCCGCACGCCGTACGCCGGCCCCAGTTCGGGGCCGGGGATGTGCTCCCAGCCGTACTCGGCGAGCAGTTCGAGCGTGTGCAGCTCCAACTCCTGCTCGGTGAGCCGGTCTATCGAGGGCTCACCGAGCGGCAGCTCGACCCCTGCGGTCATACGGCCTCCTCGACGGTACGGACGGCATCCTTGACGCGGAGCGCTCCGGAGAGCAGCTGGGGGAGGAGGGTGTCACGGAGGTTGGCGAGGGTGCGGTTTTCGTTCCTCACGGCAACGGCACGGGCCATCAGCGCACCCGCCCGTGCGGCGAACTCCACTGCATCATCACCCTGCGGGAGCCGCACCCGAAGGTTCGCGACGCGCTCGGTGACGAGGCGTCCGGTTCCGTGTCCGGCAAGGTCGACCAGTCCGAGAATTGCGGCCGACTGCGCTCTGACCGCCAAGAACAGCGTGGCTGAATCGATTCCAAGGTACGGAATCAGCGCTTTGCAGTCCTGTCCGAAAGCTACTTCTCGCTGTGCGACTCCGACCCTGAACTCTGTTGTCAGACTCATTCCTCGCACCACGAAGAGAATCGATCCTTTCGGCACAAGCCGAGTACCGTTCTGCGCACCCAACTCGGTCACGGATCGCTCGGAGTCATACAGCCAGGGCGTCTTGAGGCTCGCTGCCGAGATCCAGGGAATGTCGCCTCCCCAGTAGCTTGGCTCGCTGGTTCTCGGCGTACCACCGGAGAGCCACTTCGCGGTGTCCTTTAGAGCCGATTCGGACCAACAGTCATGCTCCGCGGATTCGCGCTGATACAGGGAGTCTGCCAACTCCAGCGCTGTCTGCGCGTGCTGCTCATTAAGTGCGATCTTGTCATCTAGGGCGCCGAGCACTTCGGCGATGGCCTTCTGCTCATGCACGCACGGCCATGGCACAACGATGGGATGCACATGATTTCGGTTCAGCGTGGGATTCGATGAGCCCACATCGTGCTGTTCGAGCCTCAGAGTCTGGAAGAAGTAGTAGACGAAGCGAGGCTCGCTGCCCTTGAAGTCCGTCACCCAGAGCGTGGTGTCATGCGGCCAATAGTCATCGTTGATGAAAAAGACCTTGCCCAACGTACCCTTACGGCCGATGACGACGCCCGGCCCCGTAGCCGCCGCAGTGTCGTGATAACTGCCGACGCCGCCCGACGACACGACAGGTACATCACCGGCTCGCTGCGTGGCCTTAGTGATGTCAAACCCACGCTGCAAGGTCAGTACGTCGCCGATCGGCCTCAGGTGCCAGCCCTCGGGAATGTTGCCCATCACACCCTCCGCAACTGCTCGTCCACGACCTTCGCCAACCGCTCCGACTCCGCGAACTGCTCCCTCAGCAGGGCCGTCAGGCGGGCGATCCTCTCCTCCACCGGCTCCGCGTCCGGGTCCACCTCCGCCTCAGCCGCTCCCACGTATCTCCCCGGCGTCAGCACGAAGTCGTGCTCGGCGATGACACCCAGCGGAGCGCTCACGCAGAAGCCCGGCACGTCCTCGTAGGGCTCCACCCCCTCCACGCCCCGCCACGCGCGCACCGTGTCGCCGATCCTGTGAACGATCTCCTCCCCGGTCAGCTCCCTGAGCGTGCGGTTCTTCATCACGCCGAACTCGCGCGCGTCGACGAACAGCACTTCCCCCCTCCGCTCCGGCGCCCATCCCGAGTGCCGCCCCTTGCCCTCCGCGAGGAACCACAGGCACGCCGGGATCTGCGTGGACCGGAACAGCTGACCCGGCAGGGCGATCATGCAGGCGACCAGGTCCGCCTCGACCATCGCGCGCCGGATGTCCCCCTCCCCCGACTGCTTACTGCTCATCGAGCCGTTCGCCAGGACGACACCGGCCCGCCCGCCCGGGGCCAGCTTGCTGATCATGTGCTGGAGCCAGGCGTAGTTGGCGTTGCCGACCGGCGGGGTGCCGTACACCCACCGCCTGTCCATGCCGAGCATCTCCCCGCCCCAGTCGGAGATGTTGAAGGGCGGGTTGGCCATGACCACGTCCGCCTTCAGCTCCGGGTGCTGGTCGTTGCGGAACGTGTCGGCCGGCTCGTCGCCCAGTTTGGCCTCGACCCCGTGGATCGCCAGGTTCATGTGGGCCAGCTGCCAGGTGGTCTGGTTGAGCTCCTGGCCGTAGACGGCGACGTCGAGCGGGTTGCCGCCGTGCGTCTCGATGAATTTCTCCGCCTGGACAAACATGCCACCGGAGCCGCACGCGGGGTCGTAGACCCGCTCGCCCTGCTTGGGTTCGAGGACCTCGACCAGGAGCTTCACCACGCTCTCGGGTGTGAAGTACTCGCCGCCCTTACGGCCCTCCTTGAGGGCGAACTCGGCGAGGAAGTACTCGTAGACCTCGCCCATGATGTCCCGCGCGCCCTTGCGCCTGCCATCGCCGCCGAGCTGCTCCTGGAAGACCAGCCGGTCCAGCAGCTTCACCAGGCCGGCGAGACGCTCCTCGTCCACCTGCCCGCTGTTGTAGATCTTCGGCAGGGTCCGGTTCAGCGCGGGGTTGAACTTCTCGATGGCGCGCATCGCCGCGTCGATGGTCTCGCCGACGCTGTCGCCCTCGACCGTGCCCTTCGCCCGCTCCAGCACGCTCTCCCAGCGGGCCGTCGGCGGCACGTAGAAGATGCCGGAGCCGGTGTACTCGCGGCGCTCCTCCAGAGTGGCGAGAATGTCCTCCTCGCTCCAGCCGCCCTCCTCGCGCAGCTCGGCCTCCAGCCGCTCCCGCTTCTCGGCCATGGCGGCGGAGACGTACTTGAGGAAGACCAGGCCCAGAACGAAGTGCTTGTACCCGGCGGCGTCGAGGCTGCCGCGCAGCTTGTCCGCCGCGGCCCACAACACCTTCTTCATGTCCTGCGGTTCAGCCGTCTTCTTCTTCCGTGGCGGCACGGGTGCCTCACTTCTCTCTCGCTCGTGGTCTTCTTCGTCGTATGCCGTGGCGAGCGGCGTTGCCGTTCTTCTCGCCGTCGCGCCCTGCCGCTCCTCAGCCGCCGCCGGGTCTGCGCCGCAGCGTCAGCTCCCCGTCGGCGACCCCGGCCGCGAGCCGCCCCGCCAGACGGTCCAGTGCCTCCAGCTGCCGCCGTACGTTCGCACGCTGCCGCTCCGTCTCCGCCACCACCGTCTCCAGTTCGGCGATCTCCTCGGGCGACAGCTCCGGCAGGTCCATGTCCCGCAGGCTCACCCTGCGCACCAGCGAGCCGCTGCCGCGCTGCTGGTTACGCGGGGCGGCCAGCAGCCGGGCCAGCGGATGAGGACGCATCCACACCTCTTCGGGCCGCGCCTCCCCGGCCAGGTACGTCCGGTAGGCGGGAATCCGTAGGCCCTGCACCGGCGCGAGCAGAACGCAGCCGCCCGCGTCGTCCACGCGTGTGCGCACCCCGTGCTCGGTGAGCAGGAAGACGTCACCGCGTTCGGTGGTCTGCGCCTGCGGGTACGCCGCCAGGTCTTCCAGCGCGATCCGCCGCTGCCCGATCGGCAGCGCGCCGAGCATCTCCTCACGGCCGACGACCATCAGACCGGCATCCCCGATGTCCGGCTCGCGGATCCGGTGCCCCGTCAGCAGTCTGAGCTGTCCGGCCCTCAGGTACCCGCCCACCTCGCGGTGCGCCACCCCGGCGTCCACGGGCCGCCTGACGATGCCGAGATCGCCGATCCACTCCTTCAGCCGGGGCAGCGCCACGGCGGCCTCGCGCCGTGCGTCCCGGATGGCCGAGAGGTGGTCCAGGTCCTGTTCCCTCGATGCGAGCCGGTGTGCCGGCAGGACCGAGCGGCCGTCGAGGAGCGCTTGTCCTCTCGGGCTGGTGGCCGACACGGGGAAGGGCTCGGCCTCCTCGGGAACCGGCGACCTCCCGTCCTCCAGCACCTTCGCGACGTACTCCGGCCACCCCGCACCGACCCGGCGGGCGATCCGATCAGCGTCGACCAGCAGTGACCGGCCCCGGGCCCTCGGCGTCGCCTCGTCTCGCAGTACCAGCAGCGCGTGCTCCGCACCCGTACGGAACTGGTGGATGCGGCGTGGCAGCTGGATGATCGCCGCCACCGCGTCCCGGCTCAGCAGTTCCTCACGCATGCGAGCGTTCGGTGTCGGTGTCGTGCCGCGCGGCCGGCTCAGGGTCCAGGACGGTACGACGACCAGGCCCCGTCCACCGGGCTTCAGACGGTTCACGGCCTCAAGGGCCCAGCCGAGGGGGCCGCCCTCGTCGGACTCCCGCTCCCCCGCGGCGTAGGGCGGGTCCGCGAGGACGACATCACCGGACGGGATACCCCAGGGGCGCTCCGGGTCCAGGTCGAGCTCTCGCTGCTCCCACGGTCGCAGGGTGTCCAGTTCCTCAGGACGTGCGCAGATGTCCACCGCGGTGCAGCGATGCGCGAAGAGCCGGTAGAGGATGAGCTTGCGGCGCAGTGGATCGGGCTCCACCGCGACGATGCCACCCCGTGCCCTGATGCTGTCGAGGGCGAACAGCAGCTCTCCGGTACCGGCACAGAGGTTGATGACCGTGGGACAGTCCAGGCCGGAGGACACCACTCCCACCGGGCCGGCGAGCCTGCTGACCAGCTCTGCGAGCGCGGGCGGCGTCGTATCCATGACCAGGTCCGACTCCAGCCTCTCGGCAAGCCTCAGCACGGTGTCCGCGGCAGCACCCGGTGAGCCCAGCTCTTCGACGAGCTGCCGTACGGCACCGACGACGCGCGGATCAGCGGCTTCCGCGTCCGCCGACAGCTCTTCCGGCAGGGCCTCCGGGTACCAGTCGCTGCCTTCCCCAGCCATCGCGCACACAGCGAGCGCGTCGACGATGAGCCGCTCCGCCGAACCCAGATCGTGACGCAGGGCCACGAGTCCGCGCAGCCGCAAGCCCCGCCGGAACCGGTCACCGTACGTGGGGTGTGTGCCGTCCTCGGCGGGCTCCGCGTCCGGAATCGGCCGCAGGTCCAGCCAGGCGGCCACGTCCTCCGCGTCGAAGAGGGGCCTGCTGTCGCTGCCTCCCACTGGATCAGGGAACGGCGGGCGTCTGTCGCCGCCCGCCTCCACAGGCCTTCTGGAGAACCTGCGCCGCCAGTTACTGACGGTGGGTCGGCCGACCTCGGCGAGCTCCTTGATCTCGCCGAGCGAAACCAGCGACGCCCCGTCCGTCTCGCCCGGTACCTGCCTCGTCAACTCCGCTCCCACCGCTCCGTCCCCTCCCTGGCGGTCGTCGCCATCCCTACGCACGGCCTCACAGCCGCATGGGCTCCTGGCCCGACAACACTGCCTTCCTGCGCGCCAGGACCTCCGGAACCTGCCCATGCTTCTCGTGCCGGTCAGCCATCGCCGGCGAGACGTACCGCAGCAGCGTCAGCGCGGTGTCCAGATCCTGGTCCAAGTGCCGCTGGAACACGCACTCGTGATGAGCGATGCGGTTCCGCAGCGTGAGCATGAACTGGAACTGCCTGTACAGGGCGGGTCGCCCGCCACGGTGCTCACGGAACACGTGGCGCAGTGAGGAGTTCCAGTACTTCATCTCGTAGTTGTCACCGCCCCCGGGGCCCAGCAGGCTGACCCAGAAGCCGAACGACAGCTGCGCCACGATGTCGCACGGGCCGAACGGGCGGTACGGGCGTCTGTCCTCCAGGGTCTTCCACGCTCGGTCCAGCATGTCCTGGCCCTTGTAGTTGGGCCGGGCCTTCGGAACGTCCCACCACGCGTCCTGTCCGTGACGCCCCACGAGCTGGCGGTGAAGCCGGTTCCGCAGGCTGATCTCCAGGTCACGCAAGGGGCTCTGCAGAGCGCGAGCCACTTCGGAGTCCCAGGCGTACAGCCGCAGCGCCCTCCTGCGGTCGCCCCCGCACTTGTGCAGGAAGGGCCGGAACCGCTCCGTCGAGATGGCCTCGATTAAGCGGTCATCGTCCTCCACCCCTCGCCCACTCACGTCCTCACGCTTCCTTCCGCCCGTGACCCGCCCGTGGTAGGGTCTGTCGAGTAAGCCTTGGACTACTGTCACTGCTTCGCATACAGCCCATGGCAGTGCTTAGTTGTGGCCCTCGAGTCCGCCCGCTCAGATCAGGCGAACTCGAGGGCACAACTGCTTCTGCGCCGCAGCGCGTCCAGCCGGCGCCACATCGACCCTTCAGGGCTGAGGTGCCACTAACCACAGTAGTAGACCTCACGAGCCAAGTCAATGTTTTCAAGTGAGGGGCATGCGAGAAGCCCCCTTCTCAAGGGCAACTCACTGCTTGTTGTGGTTTTGAGAACGTGACTGAGTTCCGATTGAAATCGAGAGAATGAGAAAGCTCTGCCACATCCCGAAACAAAACGGGTTGGCAGAGCTTCTTGACGAGGGGGCTTCGCTTCCGGCGGAGCTACCGTGCCGTCCTCCGGGGAGGACGGCACGGTAGCTCCGCCCGCTACGTCGTCGTGCGGCGTCTGCGGGACCCCGGCCGACGCTCGCTGGGCCGGGTCACCGGGTCGCCCGCCTCCAGGGCGGACGCGCGGCGGCGGAGGCCGAAGTCGGCGAGGGCCTCGGCGAGGCGGAGGACGGAGGGCTCGGGGGCCATGACGTCCACGCGCAGGCCGTGTTCCTCGGCGGTCTTCGCCGTGGCCGGGCCGATGCAGGCGATGACGGTGACGTTGTGCGGCTTGCCGGCGATGCCGACGAGGTTGCGCACCGTCGACGACGAGGTGAAGAGCACCGCGTCGAAGCCGCCGCCCTTGATGGCCTCGCGGGTCTCGGCCGGCGGGGGCGAGGCGCGCACGGTGCGGTAGGCGGTGACGTCGTCGACCTCCCAGCCCAGCTCGATGAGGCCGGCCACCAGCGTCTCGGTGGCGATGTCGGCGCGCGGGAGGAAGACGCGGTCGATCGGGTCGAAGACCGGGTCGTAGGGCGGCCAGTCCTCCAGGAGGCCGGCGGCCGACTGCTCGCCGCTGGGCACCAGGTCCGGCTTCACGCCGAAGGCGATGAGCGCGTTCGCGGTCTGCTCGCCGACCGCCGCGACCTTGATGCCGGCGAACGCGCGGGCGTCGAGGCCGTACTCCTCGAACTTCTCGCGGACCGCCTTGACGGCGTTGACGGAGGTGAAGGCGATCCACTCGTAGCGGCCGGTGACCAGGCCCTTGACCGCGCGCTCCATCTGCTGCGGGGTGCGGGGCGGCTCCACGGCGATGGTGGGCACCTCGTGCGGGACGGCTCCGTAGGACCGCAATTGGTCGGAGAGCGACGCCGCCTGCTCCTTCGTCCTCGGGACGAGGACCTTCCAACCGAACAGCGGCTTGGACTCGAACCAGGACAGCTGCTCGCGCTGGGCGGCGGCGGAACGCTCACCGACCACGGCTATCACCTGGCGCCCGCCGTCCGGGGACGGCAGCACCTTCGCCTGCTTCAGGGTCTGCGCGATCGTGCCGAGCGTCGCCGACCAGGTCCGCTGCCGCGTCGTCGTACCGGCGACGGTGACGGTCAGCGGCGTGTCCGGCTTGCGCCCGGCCGCGACCAGCTCGCCCGCGGCCGCGGCCACCGAGTCGAGCGTGGCGGAGACGACGACCGTCGCGTCGGACGCCCCGACCTCGGTCCAGCAGCGGTCGGAGGCCGTGCGGGCGTCGACGAAGCGGACGTCGGTGCCGTGCGCGTCACGCAGCGGCACACCGGCGTACGCGGGCACACCGACGGCGGCGGCGACGCCGGGGACGACCTCGAAGGGGACGCCCGCGGCGGCACAGGCGAGCATCTCGCCGGCCGCGTACGCGTCGAGCCCGGGGTCCCCGGACACCGCACGCACCACCCGCTTGCCGCCCCTCGCGGCCTCCATGACAAGATTGGCGGCATCCCTCAACGCGGGGGCACCAGCGGTTGTTGACGCGCCGTCAACGACCGCCAGCTGAGGCGTGCCCGGGTCCGAGTCTGCGTCCACGACGGCAACGCCTTGCCTGGCGTGCGCGCGCACCACGCCGAGCACCTCGTGCTCGGCGACGAGGACATCCGCGTTCGCCAGCGCCTCGACGGCGCGCAGTGTGAGCAGTCCCGGATCCCCGGGTCCGGCACCGAGGAAGGTGACGTGCCCGTGTTCGAGGCCGGCGGGAAGGTTGGTGGGGCTCAAAGTTCTCGCTCCCCCATCAGACCGGCCGCGCCCTTGGCAAGCATCTCGGCAGCGAGTTCACGGCCGAGCGCCATTGCTTGGTCGTACGTCTCGGGCACGGGACCGGTGGTGGACAACTGCACCAGCGTCGAGCCGTCGGTCGTACCGACGACGCCGCGCAGGCGCATTTCCTTGACAATCTGCCCGTCGGCCAGGACGTCGGCCAGCGCGCCCACGGGTGCGCTGCAGCCGGCCTCCAGGGCGCCGAGCAGGGCTCGCTCGGCCGTCACGGCGGCCCGGGTGAACGGGTCGTCGAGCTCGGCGAGCGCGGCGACGAGATCCGCGTTGTCCGCGGCGCACTCGATCGCCAGGGCCCCCTGGCCGGGGGCGGGCAAAACGGTGTCGACGGAGAGGAAGTCGGAGACCTCGTCGCTCCTGCCGATGCGGTTCAGTCCGGCGGCGGCCAGTACGACCGCGTCCAGCTCCCCGTTGCGCACGAACCCGATGCGGGTGTCGACGTTGCCCCGGATAGGGACGGTCTCGATCCGCATGCCGTGGCCGCGCGCGTACGCGTTCAGCTGGGCCATGCGGCGCGGCGAGCCGGTGCCCACACGGGCGCCGTCCGGCAGGTCGGTGAAGCGCAGGCCGTCGCGGGCGACGAGCACGTCGCGCGGGTCCTCACGGCGCGGTACGGCCGCCAGCGCCAGCTCGTCCGGCTGGGTCGTCGGCAGATCCTTGAGGGAGTGCACGGCGAAGTCGACCTCGCCGCGCACCAGCGCCTCGCGCAGCGCGGCGACGAACACACCGGTGCCGCCGATCTGCGCCAGGTGCTCCCGGGAGACGTCCCCGTACGTGGTGATCTCGACGAGCTCGACGGGCCGGCCGGTCACCCGGCTCACGGCGTCCGCCACCAGCCCGGACTGGGCCATGGCCAGCTTGCTGCGCCTGGTTCCGAGCCTCAGTGCCTTCTCGCTCATACTCGCCCTCGGTTCCTGGCGTTCTCGTTCTGGGAGTCGTTGATCCCGTCGGTGCCCTCGCTCGGGGCACCGGCGTTCTTCATCTGGTCGCCCGCCCGGGAGACGGAGGCGACCGTCTCGGGGTCCAGGTCGAACAGGGTCCGCAGCGCGTCCGCGTACCCGGCGCCACCGGGCTCGGCGGCGAGCTGCTTGACCCGTACGGTCGGCGCGTGCAGCAGCTTGTCCACCACGCGTCGCACGGTCTGGGTGATCTCGCCGCGTTCCCGCTCGTCGAGGCCGGGAAGCCGCCCGTCGAGCCGGGCGATCTCGTTCGCCACGACGTCGGCGGCCATGGTGCGCAGCGCGACGACGGTGGGCGTGATGTGCGCGGCCCGCTGGGCGGCGCCGAACGCGGTCACCTCGTCGGCGACGATCCGCCGCACCTGGTCCACGTCGGCGGCCATCGGCGCGTCGGCGGAGGCCTCGGCGAGCGACTCGATGTCCACGAGCCGCGCCTGGAGCAGCCGGTGCACGGCGGCGTCGATGTCGCGGGGCATGGCCAGGTCGAGCAGGGCGAGGGCGGGCGCGGGCCGGGGCGCCGTGGCGACCGGCTCGGGCCGGCGCCGCTCGGGTACGCGGCCCGCGGTCGTCGCGGTCGCGGCGAGCGCGGTGATCAGCTCGGCGTCGAGCACGGCGGCGTCCGCGCCGTCCGGGCCCTCCTGCGCCTCGGCGCCCTTGTCGACCCAGGCGGCGTGCAGTTCGAGGTCGGCCGCGCCGATCCCGGCGACGGCGGCCTCGCCCGCCACGGAGAACCCGGCGGTTCCCTGGACGGCGGAGAGGTCGAGCGGGCAGCCCTCCTCGGTGCCGACACTGGTCGGCGGGAGGTCGCCGGAGGCAACGGAATCGGCGCTCTGGGCGGCGCTGTGCCCCGCGGACGGGCTCGTACGGGCGAGGCCGGCGACCGGCGCGGTACCCGTACGGGCCTCCAGCGCGGTGGCGACCGCGTCGGCCGTCAGTACGACACCGGTGGCGCCCGTGCAGGAAACGGCGACGTCGGCACGTGTCAGCTCGGCCGGCACCGCGTCCATCGGTACCGCGCGGGCCAGCACGTCCGTGTCGTCGCCCTCCGTCAGGATCTGCGCCAGGCGCTCCGCGCGGGCCCGCGTGCGGTTGGCGACGACGATCTCGGCGACACCGGCGCGCGCGAGCGTCGCCGCCGCCAGCGAGGACATCGAACCGGCGCCGATCACCAGCGCCCGCTTGCCCGCCGCCCAGGTCTCGACCGCGGCGCCCTCGGCGAGCTGCTCCAGGCCGAAGGTCACCAGGGACTGGCCGGCGCGGTCGATCCCGGTCTCGCTGTGCGCCCGCTTGCCGACCCGCAGTGCCTGCTGGAACAGGTCGTTGAGGAGGCGGCCGGCGGTGTGCAGCTCCTGCGCGATCGCGAGGGAGTCCTTTATCTGGCCGAGGATCTGGCCCTCGCCCACGACCATCGAGTCCAGGCCGCAGGCCACCGAGAAGAGGTGGTGGACGGCTCGGTCCTCGTAGTGCACGTAGAGATGGGGGGTGAGCTCGTCGAGACCGACCCCGCTGTGCTGGGCCAGCAGGGTGGAGAGCTCGGCGACACCGGCGTGGAACTTGTCCACGTCGGCGTACAGCTCGATCCGGTTGCAGGTGGCGAGGACGGCGGCCTCGGCGGCCGGCTCGGCGGCGAGGACGTCCTGAAGGAGCTTGATCTGGGCGTCCGCGGACAGGGCGGCCCGCTCCAGGACGCTGACCGGCGCGCTGCGGTGGCTCAGCCCGACGACGAGGAGACTCATGCCGGCATCACGGCGGGGACGTCCCCGTCAGGTCCCTTTTCGGACTCGTCCACCTCGCCCGCGGGCACGGCGGCGACGGCCGCGGCGGCCTCGGCCTCCTCACCGGCCTTGCGCTGCTCGTGGAAGGCGAGGATCTGCAGCTCGATGGAGAGGTCGACCTTGCGCACGTCGACGCCGTCCGGGACGGACAGCACGGTGGGCGCGAAGTTCAGGATGGAGGTGACACCGGCGGCGACCAGGCGCTCGCAGACCTGCTGGGCAGCGCCCGCGGGGGTCGCGATCACGCCGATCGAGACGCCGTTGTCGTCGATGATCCGCTCGAGCTCGTCCGTGTGCTGGACGGGGATGCCGGCGACCGGCTTCCCGGCCATCGCCGGGTCGGCGTCGATCAGCGCCGCGACCCGGAAGCCGCGGGAGGCGAAGCCCCCGTAGTTGGCGAGCGCCGCGCCGAGGTTGCCGATACCGACGATCACAACCGGCCAGTCCTGGGTCAGCCCCAGTTCACGGGAGATCTGGTACACGAGATACTCGACGTCGTACCCCACACCCCGCGTCCCGTAGGAGCCGAGGTAGGAGAAGTCCTTGCGCAGCTTCGCGGAGTTGACCCCCGCGGCGGCCGCGAGCTCCTCGGAGGAGACCGTGGGTACCGAGCGTTCCGACAGTGCGGTGAGGGCTCGGAGGTACAGCGGAAGCCTGGCGACGGTGGCCTCGGGAATCCCTCGGCTGCGGGTCGCCGGTCGGTGAGTTCGGCCAGTTGCCACGGTGCTCCTGCGGGTAGAGCGGGGCTGCAGGCGGTCGTGTGTCCCTGGACCGCCCCGTCGAATGCAGGCTATGTCTTTGTGAACGCGTGCACAAAGATGGTGTCCGATTTGCCCGGCCAACGTGACCGGGCTCACGCGCCCCCGGCGCACGCCCGTGGAACCGGCGCCCGGGCGGCGTCGTTCCGTGTGCGCGCGGGACACACATCTGCCCGCGGCGGACACACCCGTCCCCGCCGGGAACACATCCGTACCCGCGCGCTCCGCTTCCGCGCCTACGAGGGGCAAAACCGCACACTCTCCTCAACGAATCCCGCCCCCGAGACCAATGCCGTCGATCCTACGAGACTTTCCGGACGACTTGGACTGCTCGGTCAGGCCACGATTCGGGCACGAAGGGGCGTCGCGCGAGGGACTCCCGGGGCGCACGCGACCGCCCGGTCCCGCGGCCGCGGACGCCCCGGCGGCCGTGCCGGGCCGCGCCCGTCAGGCGGTGAGCGCCTTGCGCAGCCGCGCCTCGTCCACCCGCCAGAACGTGTGCTGGGCGCCGTCCACGAGCACCACCGGGATCTGCTCCCAGTACTCCTTGTACAAGGCCTCGTCCTCGGTGATGTCGCGCCCCTCCCACGGAACGCCGAGCTCGCCGCAGACCTTCTCGATCACCGTCTGTGCGTCGTCGCACAGGTGGCACCCGGGCTTCCTGATCAGTGTGACCAGCCGCTCCTGGGGCGCCTTCTTCTCCGTACGGCCGCCACTGCGCCGGAACATGGGACTCATACCGGCCATTCTCGCGCCCCGCCGCACCGGCGGCCGCGGTCCTTTCACGACACGGCCGCGGAGAGTTCACGGCCCGGAGCCCTCTCGGCTCCGGAACCACCGAACGGACTGGCTATGCTCACGACATGGCCGCTCTCGGATGGCTCACCCCCCGTAGGCGCTCCGCCACGGCGCGGAGCGTATTGGCAGGCGAGGCCTCGGCGGAGGCCGCCCGCAAAACCTCCCAGGAGCTCGAAGATCTCGCCCCCGAGCCCGACCTGGCCGTCGCGGAACCGGAATTCCCGGTCCTGGGCGACGACAGGGCCGCCGCCTTCTTCGACCTCGACAACACCGTGATGCAGGGCGCCGCCCTCTTCCACTTCGGCCGGGGTCTGTACAAGCGGAAGTTCTTCGAGAAGCGCGAGCTCGCGCGGTTCGCCTGGCAGCAGGCGTGGTTCCGGCTCGCCGGTGTCGAGGACCCCGAGCACATGCAGGAGGCGCGGGACTCCGCCCTCTCCATCGTCAAGGGCCACCGCGTCGCCGAGCTGATGACCATCGGCGAGGAGATCTACGACGAGTACATGGCCGAGCGCATCTGGCCCGGCACGCGTGCGCTGGCCCAGGCCCACCTGGACGCGGGCCAGAAAGTGTGGCTCGTCACGGCCGCGCCGGTCGAGATCGCCACGGTGATCGCCCGCCGGCTCGGGCTCACCGGCGCCCTCGGCACCGTCGCCGAGTCCGTCGGCGGCGTCTACACCGGCAAGCTCGTCGGCGAACCCCTGCACGGACCGGCCAAGGCGGAGGCGGTCCGCGCCCTCGCCGCCGCGGAGGGGCTCGACCTCGGCCGCTGCGCCGCGTACAGCGACTCGCACAACGACATCCCGATGCTGTCCCTGGTCGGCCACCCCTACGCCATCAACCCGGACGCCAAGCTGCGCAAGCACGCCCGCGCCGGCGACTGGCGCCTGCGCGACTACCGCACGGCCCGCAAGGCGGCCAAGGTCGGCATCCCGGCGGCCGCCGGGGTCGGCGCGGTGGCGGGCGGCACGGCGGCCGCGATCGCCCTGCACCGCCGCCGCCGCTGACCGCGAGGACCGCGCCCGGCCGGGGCGGCGTCGGCACCGCGCCCGGCCCGTGAACACCGGCCCGCCCGGCCCGCTCGGCCCGTGCACTCCGCCGGGCACAGGATGCTCCTCCGCTCCCCGCGCCCCACCTGCTCCAACGCTTCCGCACACCCCGTCGGCCCTGGCACTCCCGTACGCCCCGCCGCCCCGGGACGCACGCCGCCCGTGTCCCCTTCGGACCGGGCCCGCCCGTGCCGACGCCACGCGGACGCCACGCGGGCAATCCCCGTGTCGTACCCACGCGCCCCCGCGGCCAGTCGCGTTCGTCGCAGACGGCCACAACACGCCCCGCAGCCAGACGGAACACGGACTGATTCGGTCAATAACCGATCACAGTCCGGCACTTGATCGGGCACCGAACGTCAACAGAAGCGACGTAATCGATGATTTGAGCAACTGGGTGTAGTGCTGCCTGTACGAAGCGTTATTCTCCTCAGACGCATAACGGACCCCGCCAGTCGCTACGACGGGTGAACGGTCCGGTACTGCACGTGATGGAAGCTCTGCCTCTGGGAGTCCCGTGTACTCACACGTCGGGGTTGACGCCTCGGGCCTGGCTACGCTGCGCGCAACGGTCCTCGACCACTTGCGCGGCTTCGTCCCCACCGCGTACGCCGTCCCCGCATTCGCCGCCCCCGCGCCCGCCGGCCCTTGCTACGCCCTGGCCGACGGCAGCGCGGCCGTCGGCAGAAGGGTCCGCTCGGGCTCGGCTGCCGCACCCACCCCACGCCGCCCGGCCGCGGACAGCGACAGCGCCCGGATGATGGACCTCGTGGAGCGCGCCCAGTCCGGCGAGGCCGACGCCTTCGGCCGCCTCTACGACCAGTACAGCGACACCGTCTACCGCTACATCTACTACCGCGTCGGCAGCAAGGCGACCGCCGAGGACCTCACCAGCGAGACCTTCCTGCGGGCCCTGCGCCGGATCGGGACGTTCACCTGGCAGGGCCGCGACTTCGGCGCCTGGCTGGTCACGATCGCGCGCAATCTGGTCGCGGACCACTTCAAATCGAGCCGATTCCGGCTCGAAGTGACCACCGGCGAGATGCTCGACGCCAACGAGGTCGCGCGCTCCCCCGAGGACTCCGTCCTGGAGCACCTCTCGAACACCGCACTGCTCGAAGCCGTACGGCGGCTCAACCCCCAGCAGCAGGAGTGCGTGACCCTGCGCTTCCTCCAGGGCCTCTCGGTCGCCGAGACCGCCCGGGTGATGGGCAAGAACGAGGGCGCGATCAAGACCCTCCAGTACCGGGCCGTGCGCACCCTGGCCCGCCTCCTCCCCGACGACGTCCGCTGAGACTCCGGACCCGGACACGCTCAGCGACGGTCAACTCACGTTCTGTCGCGGTCCGTTGACTTCGCGGTCCGATCATCCGTCGTCCGTAACCCAAGTGCCGAGCCGCTCGTTGTGCGGGATACAGGCTCCCTGTGGTCACACTCCGGCCGTCTTCGATCACCTGATCGCATGGACGGAAGCGGAGGGTGCACCCCTCAGGACCCCCTGGGGAGTCGACCGTCATGACGAGAGGAGGTGCCGCCAGTGATCGCGAACGTATCGGCGCACCGGCGGGCGAACGCCTTCGCCCAGGCCCTGGAGGAGCAGTCCGACCAGGACACGGCGGCCGAGCGGCCCGAGGGACCCGCACCGTCCCCGGCTGCTGCGGAGCAGACCGAGCAGGGTCGGATGCAGGCCCTCGCGACCGGTCTCGGCGAGCTGCCCAAACCGGTGTTCGACCCAGAGGTCAAGGTCGTCCAGCGGGCCCAGCTCGTGGCCGCGATGGAGGCCATGCTGCTGGAGGGCACGGCCGCGGGAGGCGAAGGCCCGGAGGCAGCGGTGCCGCGACAGCGGTCCCACCGGCTCCACGGAGCGCACCGGGCGAGTCCGCTGGGCAAGCTGCGACCCCGTTCGCGGCTGTCGAAGAGGCTCGCGATCGGCGGGCTCACCGTCGGCATGGCCGCCGGTGCCCTCGGCGGAGTGGCCGCCGCCAGCACCGACGCCCTGCCCGGAGACTCGCTCTACGGGCTCAAGCGCGGCATGGAGGACATCAAGCTCGGCCTGGCCGACGGCAACAGCGACCGCGGTGAGATCTACCTCGACCAGGCCTCCACGCGGCTGAACGAGGCACGGCGGCTGATGGAGCGCGATCGCTCCGGCCACCTGGACCACGAGTCCGTGGGCGAGATCCGCCGCGCCCTGTCCGGTATGCGCCACGACGCGGCGGAGGGCCACCGGCTGCTCCACGAGGCGTACGAGCGGGACGGCTCGCTGGGCCCCATCCAGACGCTGTCCACCTTCTCCCGCTCGCACCGCGAGGCGTGGGGCGCGCTGCGCGAGCGGCTGCCGGTCCAGCTCGGTGACGTCAGCGACCAGGTGTCGTCGGTGTTCGACGCCATAGACGAGGAGGTCGGCCCCCTCCGCTCACTGCTGCCGCATCCGCCCTCGCAGGGAGGGTCAGGAGCGCGGGAGGGGGCGAGCCCCGACGCCACCGGCTCCGCGGACAGCGCCGCACCTCAGCCCAGCGCCGGCCAGGACTCCGCGGGCGGCGGACACGGCAGTGCCCGGCCGGACCCGTCCGCCTCCGACGGTCACGGCGACGGCCTGCTCGGCGGCAACAACGGCGGCCTTCTGGACCCGCCGGGAGAGGACACCAGCTCCTCCCCCTCGGCCGGCCACAGCGCCGTGCCCGGCCGGCCGGACGTCACCCTGCCGCCGCTGCTCCCGGGTCTCCTCCCCGGCCTGGGCATCGACAGCGACGACGCGCGCTAGCCGGACCGCCGCCGGCACACGGGGGCGGGGGCGCCCTTCACCCGGAGGACGCCCCGCCCCCGTACGGCATCCCTCGTACGGCGTCTTCCGCGGCGACCGCGGCGACCGCTCAGAAGAACACCGAGCGGCGCTGCACCAGGAGCTTGTACAGCGTGTGCTGGATCTGCTCCCGTACCTGGTCGGTCAGGTTGAACATCAGCATCGGATCGTCCGCCGCCTCCGCCGGATAGCCGTCCGTCGGGATCGGCTCACCGAACTGGATGGTCCACTTCGTCGGCAGCGGCACCGCCCCCAGCGGCCCGAGCCAGGGGAACGTCGGCGTGATCGGGAAGTACGGGATGCCCAGCAGCCTCGCCAGGGTCTTGGCGTTGCCGATCATCGGGTAGATCTCCTCCGCGCCGACGATCGAGCACGGAATGATCGGCGCACCCGCGCGCAGAGCCGTCGAGACGAACCCGCCCCGGCCGAACCGCTGGAGCTTGTAGCGCTCGCCGAACGGCTTCCCGATTCCCTTGAACCCCTCCGGCATCACGCCCACCACCTCCCCGCGCTCCAGCAGCCGGGCGGCGTCCTCCGCGCAGGCCAGCGTGTGACCGGCCTTGCGGGCCAGCTCGTTGACCACCGGCAGCATGAAGACCAGGTCGGCAGCGAGCAGCCGCAGATGACGGTCCGCCGGATGGTTGTCGTGGACGGCGACCTGCAGCATCAGGCCGTCGAGCGGAAGCGTCCCGGAGTGGTTGGCGACGATCAGCGCGCCGCCCTCGGACGGGATGTTCTCGACGCCCTTCACCTCGACCCGGAAGTACTTCTCGTACACCGGCCGCAGCAGCGACATGAGGACCTGGTCGGTGAGTTCCTCGTCGAACCCGAAGTCGTCGACCTCGTATTCGCCGGTCAGCCTGCGCCGCAGGAAGGCGAGACCGCCGACGATCCGCCGCTCCAGCCCGCCGGCCCCGGCACCGGCCCCGCGTACGGTCCCGGGTCGTTCGGACCCGGCTCGGGGCTCCGGCTTCTCACGTGCCGCCCGCTCGTCGTCCCCCGCCTCCGCGGGGCCCGGCAGCGGCTGTACCTCGCGCACCGCCGCGGGCTCACCGGTGCGCCGGCTGCCGGTGCCCCGGCGCCGCGCCGGTCGCTGCGCGCCGCCCCCGCGCGAGCGGTCGTCGTCGAACGGAATGACCTTGGCGTCCGCCATCGTTGATGCGCTCCTCAGTTGGCGCTCTGCGTCGGTAGGCGGCCGCCGTCCGGGCCGCCGCTCATGCCGCCCTCCGGGCCGCCGCCGCTCAGCGGGGGCAGCCCGGCGATCCGGTCGACGGCCCCCGCGAGGGCCTCCGGCGGCAGCAGCCCCGGGCCGCGGCTGCGCGCGAAGTCGGCGAACGTCTCCGCGGTCGTGTACGTGGGGCGGTAACCCAGCGTCTCCCGCATCTGGTTCGTCGCGACGACCCGGCCGTGCGTGAGCAGTCGCAGCTGCTCGGGCGAGAAGTCCGTCACCCCCAGCGTACGCACCGCCGCCCCCGCCCAGGACAGCGCGGGCAGCAGCAGCGGCACGGTGGGACGGCCCAGGCGCCGGGCGCACTGGGACAGCAGCAGCACGCCGTCACCGGCGATGTTGAAGGTCCCGCTGTTCAGCGTCCCGCGCGCCGCGTCGTGCGCGCCGAGCCGCAGCACCTCGATCACGTCGTCCTCGTGCACGAACTGCAGCCGCGGGTCGTAGCCGAGGACGGTCGGCAGCACGGGCAGGGAGAAGTACGAGGCGAGCGGGGAGTCCGCGCCCGGGCCGAGGATGTTGGCGAACCGCAGGACGCACACGGCCACGTCCGGCCGGCGCCGCGCGAAGCCCCGTACGTAGCCCTCGACTTCCACCGTGTCCTTCGCGAAGCCGCCGCTCGGCAGTGACTTGGGCGGGGTCGTCTCGGTGAACACGGCGGGGTCGCGGGGCGCGGACCCGTACACGTTCGTGCTGGACTTCACGACGAGCCGCTGGACCGTCGGGGACTTCTGACAGGCACCCAGCAGCTGCATGGTGCCGATGACGTTGGTCTCCTTGAGGGCGGTCCGGCTGCCGCCGCCCAGCGCGATGCCCGTCACGTCCAGATGCACCACGGTGTCGACGGAGTACTCGGCCAGCAGGCGCGCGATGGTGGGCTGCCGGATGTCGGCCTGTATGAAACCGGCGTCGTCGAGCGGATGCTCCGGGGTGACCGCGTCGACGGCGATCACCCGGTCCACCTGTGGATCCCGCTGGATCCGCCGGACGAACCGGCCCCCCAGCCGACGGGCCGCTCCGGTCACCAGCACGACCTTGCCCAAGATCAGCGCCTCTCTTCCAGCCCTCGTGCCCACGGGCCCTCGCCATGGCCCTGTCCGTACCCTGCCGTGTTCCCCCGTGTGCGGCCAACCTAGCGGGTCGATGTCGCGCTGTGATGTCCACCCGCTGCGGAACGTGACGAAGAACCCCGCCCACCCGACCGGACCAGGCCACACCCCGCGGGAGGCCCGCGCGGCCGTCCGCCCAGGCAGCGTAGACGCCACCCGCCCGAACAGGGATCCGACGCGACCGCTCACGCGTCCGGAAATCACCGGCGCTCGTCAACGGGGGCCAGGGAGGGGCCGGGTGTCCGGATACGGCTGTGGCCCCCGTCCGAGGACGGGGGCCACAGAGCGCGCTGTCGCAGCGGTCGCGCAACCGTAAGGAAGGACCCCGCCAGGAGCGGGGCACGACCCTACTTCTTGTTGCGACGCTGAACGCGAGTGCGCTTGAGCAGCTTGCGGTGCTTCTTCTTCGCCATCCGCTTGCGCCGCTTCTTGATAACAGAGCCCACGACTACCCTCGCTCACTTCTCTTTACTCGGTGCTGGGCTGCATGGGCCCACACGACCTATGAGGGGCCAGCCTACCCGCCCGAGCGCTGAGGTCGTAATCGAGGTGCCCCGGGGTGCGACCGGAGGGGTCCCGAGGGGACCCCGGACGTGTCCCGGGGCCGGTACCGACCACTGTCAGGCCGTCTCCACCCCCACATAGCTCTCGCGGAGGTACTCGTGAACCGCTTGCTCCGGCACCCGGAAGGACCTGCCCACCCGGATCGCCGGCAGATGACCGCTGTGCACCAGTCGGTACACGGTCATCTTCGACACTCGCATCACCGAGGCGACTTCCGCCACGGTCAGGAACTGAACCTCGTTCAGAGGCCTCTCGCCAGCTGCAGCCATGACACACCTGAACCTTCCGCACTCGACGGTCACCGGCTTCCCCTTCCGGTGACTCTTCGTCGTTGCGTGCTCACTCCCCAATGTAGGGGCGGGTGATGCGAGTGGGGAAGAGGGGATGGCGTCAGCCGCCTACTGTGACAGACACGCCCGATTGAGTACATAGCGTGTAAGCGGCCGGTAGTGATCGGGCCGCACGGCGTCGTCAAGCGGAACGACCACGGACACCCGCCCCTCCGCCTCCCCGACGAACAGCGCCGGATCGTCCGTGTCCGCGAGCCCGATCGTCTCGAAACCCAGCTGACCTGCGCCGCAAACCCAGCCATGGTCACCGATCACCAGCTCGGGCAGCGGGCCCCCGGAGTCCGCCGCACCGGCCAGAGCGGTCCGAACCGGGAGCGGCGAGTGGGTGTGTGCGCCGGTCTCACAACCGGCGGCCCCGGCACCCGGTTCACGCAGCAACGCGACTCCTCGTACGTAGTCGAGGTGGTAGGTGCGTAGGCCGAACCGGGTCGTTATGTCGACAGAGCTACCCTGCGCGGGGGTGAGGACGACACAGCCGGCCGACGAGAGGGCGTCCGCCAGAGCGGCGTAGAAACCGAGCAGCCGGTGCGGATGACCGGTGCCGAGCAGCACCGGCGACCGGCGCCGCGCGGCCCGGGCCAGCCGCTCCGCGAACGCGTCGAGCGCCGCCAGGGTCAGGTCGGGGTCGATCACGTCGTACCCGGAGGTGTGCGCGGGGTCGGCCGAGACCCCGCACCTGTCGGCCATCAGCTCGATCAGGTCCCGCTGCCGCCACGTCCGCTCGGGGTCGAGGCCGAGCAGCACGCGGGGGTCGCGGGCGGCGAAGAGCCGGTAGCTGCGCAGACTGTCCTCGCGCGAGGTGGCGACGGGCCCGGCCAGCCGGGCGGCCAGCAGATGCGCACGCAGTGCGCCGGTGCTCAACACCCCAGCGATCCTTGTGCAGCCGCCCACGCCCGGGGCCCGAAGCCGGGGAACAGCCCACCATTGGCGTAACGGCAAGCGCGCTCGGTGGACGTCACCACGTAGGAGCCTTCCGGCCGGGTCCGGACGCGCGGGGGTTAGGCCAGCAGTCCGCGCAGCGGGAAGACCGCCCGGCGGGCCGCGACCACGGCCTGGTCCAGACGGTCCGCGGGGTCGTAACCGGACTCCCAGTCCGCGTACGCCACGGGCCACCGCCCGTCCGTCATCCGCATCGGCGCCAACTGCCGCGTACGCGCGAAGACCTCCTGGCGCCAGCTCTCCGGGATCACCGTCTCCGGTGCGATCTCCCGGCCCGCGGCGACCGCGACGAGATGCGTCCAGGACCGCGGCACCACCTCCACCACCGCGTACCCGCCGCCTCCGAGCGCGATCCACCGCCCGTCGGCGTACTCGTGCGCCAGCTCGTGGCATGCCACCTGCACGGCCCGCTGCGCGTCGAGCGAGACGGCGAGGTGCGCGAGCGGGTCCTCGAAGTGCGTGTCCGCGCCGTGCTGCGTCACCAGCACCTGCGGCCGGAACCCGGCCACCAGCTCCGGCACGACCGCGTGGAACGCCCGCAGCCACCCCGCGTCGCCCGTCCCCGCGGGCAGTGCGACGTTCACCGCCGACCCCTCCGCCGACTTCGCGCCCGTCTCCTCCGGCCACCCGGACTGCGGGAACAACGTCCGCGGATGCTCGTGCAGCGAGATCGTCAGTACGCGCGGGTCCTCCCAGAACGCCGCCTGGACACCGTCGCCGTGGTGCACGTCCACATCCACGTAGGCGACGCGCTCGGCGCCCAGCTCCAGCAGGCGGGCGATCGCCAGCGCCGCGTCGTTGTAGACGCAGAACCCGGAGGCCGCACCCGGCATCGCGTGGTGCAGTCCGCCCGCGAAGTTGACCGCGTGCAGCGCCTCGCCGCGCCACACCGCCTCCGCCGCCCCCACCGACTGGCCCGCGATCAGCGCCGACACCTCGTGCATCCCGGCGAAGGCGGGATCGTCGACGGTCCCCAGCCCGTACCCGGCGTCCGCCGAGCGCGGGTCCGCGGACGCCGCCTTGACCGCTTCCACGTAGTCCGCGCGGTGCACGAGCCGCAGCGTCGACTCGCCGGCGGGCTTCGCCGCGACGACGTCCACCTCCCGGTCGAGGCCGAAGGCGTCGACCAGGTGCCGGGTCAGGGTGAGCCGGACCGGATCCATGGGGTGATCCGGGCCGAAGTCATAGCCCGTTACTGCCTCGTCCCACATCAGCTGTGCGCGGCCGCTCATGCCCGTCACCGTATCCGGCCGGAGCGGGGGCGAACGAACGGGCGTACGCGAAGGTCATCAGGACCAGCACCATCGGGACGAGCATCGCCCCCCGGTAGTTCCACGCGTCGCCGAGCGCCCCCACCAGCGGGGAACCGATCAGGAAGCCCACGTAGTTGAAGATGTTGAGCCGCGCGACCGCCGCGTCCGAGACCCCGGGGAACAACCTCCCGGCGGCCGCGAAGGTCTGCGGCACCAGCACGCACAGCCCCAGGCCCAGCAGGGTGAACCCCAGCATCCCCACCCAGGGCCCCGGCGCCGCGGCCACCACCGCGAAGCCGAGCGCCGCGACCAGCGCCCCCGCCCGGACCACCGCCACGGCCCCGAACCGCCGCACCCCGAAGTCCCCGATCGCCCGCCCCAGCAGGGTGGTGACCATGTAGACGTTGTACGGAACGGTCGCCAGCTGCTCCGAGCTGCCCAGCACGTCCTGCAGGTACTTCGCGCTCCAGTTGGAGACCGTCGAGTCCCCGATGTACGCGAACGTCATCACCAGGCACAGCGGCAGCAGCAGCTTGAAGACGAGCGGCCCGCCGCCACCGGCCCCGGCGCCCTGCTCTCCCGCCGCCTTGGCTGCGACGGGAGAGCCGGAAGCGACGGAGGCGGTATCCGCGGCGACGGGGGCGGTGCCCGCATCCACGTACCAACGGCTCCCCACCAGCACCGCCGGCAGCAGCACCAGCACGACCGGGAGATACGAGACGACCAGCGGCAGGTCCCAGTGCGCCCCCACCCACGCGAGCGAGGCACCCACGATGCCGCCGAGGCTGTACGCGGCGTGGAAGCCGAGCATGATGCTGCGCCCGTACGCGCGCTGGAGGCTGACCCCGAGCATGTTCATCGAGGCGTCCAGCGCTCCCACCGCCAGCCCGAACACTCCCAGGGCCACCGCCACCCCGGCCAAGCGGTCGCCCGCCCCGACGCCGAGGAGCGCCAGCAGCACCACCGGCTGCGACCACCTCAGTACGTGGCTGGGGCGGACCCGGCGGACCAGCTTCTCCGTGCACACGCTGCCGACGCCCGCGAGGATGGGGACGGCGGCGAGGAAGGCGGGCAGCAGCGCGTCGGATATCCCGTACCGGTCCTGGATCGCCGGAATGCGCGTCACCAGCAGCGCGAAGGCGGCCCCCTGGGCGAGGAAGCCGAACGCCAGAGAGGCCCTACCGCGCCGCAGCACATCTGTCATGGCGGCGAGCGTAGGGCCCCGGGCTACTTGTGGGTAGACAGTCGCAGGAGAAGATGAATTCCGTTCAGGTCCGGACGGGCCGAGTCCGTACGAGCTGAGCCTGCCCCGCCGACGTCGGCCGGTCCGGCTGCGGCCCGCTCGCCTCAGCACCGGCCTTCCGAGGCGAGCTCCTGCCTCAGCATCATCTTCATCGGCACCACGGCCCGGGCGCCGCTGACCATGAAGGCCAGCACCATCGTGGCGACCATGACGACCGAGCCGAGCCACACCATCGTGTCGACGGGCACGGTGTAGGCCCCCACGGCCCGCAGCACGCACTCGCCGAGCAGCGCCGCACCCCAGACCAGGGAGAAGGTCCGCTCCGCCCGCCGGAACTCCTCGGACCCGGCGGCCAGCCGCTCCCAGGCGGCGGCCCGCGCCGCGTCGCCCTTGACGACGAACGGCTTGACCGCCGCCGTCATCATCGGCCGCCCCAGCTTCAGCGAGGCCAGGACGCCGATCCCGACCACGCTGCTGATCGCGCTGTCCTTGGCGAGCATCAGCCGCGGGTCACCGGTGACCAGGCCGAGGAGAAGCCCGGCGACGTTCACGAAGAGGATGAGCGCGGCCAGTCCGTTGAGCCTGCGCTCCTTCACCACGCCCCACACCGTCCGGGCCGCCGGCACCACGCTGCTCCAGCCGAGTGCGGCGACGGTGCTGAGGTCGCACGTGCTCTTCAGCAGGTAGTACGACCCGAGGGGCGCCCCGACGTCCATGAGCAGCGGCCCGAAGCTCTGCCAGACCGTGCGCCGCGACCGCGACCCGGTGGCCGTCCCGCTCCGCGTGCCGGCGACCGGCTCGATGACCGGCCGGGTGGCCGGTGCGATGGTCGCCGCGGTGCTGGTCTCGGTGGCCGTGAGGCTCATGGTCGGGTCCCTCCGTCGTAGCTGTGCACGTCCCGTTTCGATGTACTCAGCTTCGCGGTCGGACCCCCTGCGCCGACAGGAACGAACGTCCGGAGCTCTGCATGACAATTGTCAGCGCCGCACCGGGGCAGCCGTCATATCAGCAGGTCAGCCAACTCGCTCATGCGGGAGAAGAGGTGGGTCGCTCCGGTGAGCCGGTCGGCGGGCGTCATCGCGGTGAATCCGTAGACGTCCATCCCGGCCGCGTTCGCCGCCCGCACCCCGAGCGGACTGTCCTCCACGACCACGCACCTCTCCGGCGGTACGCCCATGCTCTCGGCCGCGTGCAGGAAGAGGTCAGGTGCCGGCTTGCCGCGGCCGACGTCCTGCGAGCTGAAGACCCGGCCGGCGCCGAAGAACCGGTCGAGCCCGGTCTTCCGGTGCCCCACCCTGATCCGCTCGTGACTCCCGGAGGACGCCACGCAGTACGCGACCCCGTCGGCGGTGAGCTTCTCCAGCACCTGCGTGGCGCCGGCGACCGGCTCCAGCTCCCGCTCGAACGCGGCGAACACCCGCTGGTGGAAGACCTCGTCGAAGTCCTCCGGAAGCCGCTGCCCGGTCCGTTCGGCGACCGTGTCGTGCACCCGGTGCATGGCGGCCCCCATGTAGTCACGCAGGGAGTCCTCGTACGTGGTGGGGTGACCCAGCTCCGTCAGATAGGCGGCCAGCAGCGTGTTGGATATCGGCTCGCTGTCCACGAGAACGCCGTCGTTGTCGAAAATCACCAGGTCGTAGCGCATAGGGCAACAGTAGGACGAGCCGTCCACATAATGACCTCTGGAACGCAGAAAACCCCCGGACCGGTTTCCCGGTACGGGGGTATTTCCACAATGATTGTTCGGCGGCGTCCTACTCTCCCACAGGGTCCCCCCTGCAGTACCATCGGCGCTGTGAGGCTTAGCTTCCGGGTTCGGAATGTAACCGGGCGTTT
>NZ_JBIBFR010000017.1:0-173678 GCF_042956125.1 Streptomyces sp. NPDC008313 | reverse complement strand
TTGAGACGTCAGACATCTCGATCAACAGCCCGGGGGCCTCGCTCGTTGCGCTTCACGGCCCATCACCCGATCGGTGGCCAACTCGAAGAAGCTCAGTGAGAGACGTTGACCGTTGGCTACGGGAACCCCGGCGCGGACCGGTGGACCCGGAAAAGTGCATCGTGTGCGCGTCGCTGCGCGGGCAAGTGATCGCGGCCAATCGCACCAATGACGCAATGCTGGGATTGGTCACGCTGTCCGCCATGCGCACTCATCGGAAATTCGGTCATCAGGATTGGGTGAAAGAACCGGCCCGGTCCGCGTGATCCTCCGCCCCTTCCGTGACCGACGCCGACCAGCGCGGGAGGGACGGTTCCCCGGGCCCCGTTCGTGTGCTTCCCCCGTGGCATGCGAGCGGGGCCCCGTAGGCTGGCCAGCATGGCGGAAGAAACCCGTACAGCGCTGGTCCGGCGGGCGCGGAAGATCAACCGTGCTCTAGCCGAGGTGTACCCCTATGCGCACTGCGAGCTGGATTATGTGAACGCGTGGGAACTGTTGGTCGCAACGGTGCTCAGCGCGCAGACGACAGACCTACGGGTGAACCAGACCACCCCGGCACTGTTCGCCAAGTACCCCCGGCCCGCTGATCTTGCCGGTGCCGAGACGGCCGACGTTGAGGAACTGATCCGGCCCACGGGGTTCTTCCGGGCCAAGACTCGGAGCATCACGGGACTCGCCGCCGCCATCGTGGCCGACCATGACGGCATGGTGCCGCGCACCCTCGCTGAGCTGGTGAAACTCCCTGGTGTCGGGCGTAAGACAGCGTTCGTCGTGATGGGTAACGCGTGCGCATGTCCCGCTTGCCGGGCCGGTGTTGGGGATCATGGTGCTAATGTGCAAACCCCCTTCGGACGGCCCGGGATCACGGTGGACACCCACTTCGGACGGCTCGTCCGCCGCTGGTGGTGGACCGACGAGACCGACCCCGACAAGGTCGAGGCGGCGATCGGCGCGCTCTTCCCGAAGAGCGAGTGGACGATGCTCTCGCACCACGTGATCTTCCACGGCCGCCGCATCTGCCACGCCCGTAAGCCCGCCTGCGGAGCCTGCCCCATCGCCCCGCTCTGCCCTGCCTACGGAGAGGGGGAGACCGACCCCGAGAAGGCGAAGAAGCTGCTGAAGTACGAGAAGGGCGGCTTCCCCGGCCAGCGGCTCAAGCCTCCGCAGGCCTATCTCGACGCGGGTGGCATTCCGGCGCCCCCGCTGGGCACCGGATGACGCGCGACGCGGAACGATCCGCGCACTCACGAGCGTTGACACGGGCAGAACGGGGGCGGCGATGACACACGCGAGCAACACACAGGGCGGCCCGGTGACGCTCAGCCGGGAGGGCCTGCCCGGATGGCTGGACCCGGTGGCGCGCGTCGCCGAGACGGTCCAGCCGCTGCAGCTGAGCCGGTTCCTGCCGCCGGCCGACGGCGCGGGCCGTCAGTCCGCCGTCCTCATCCTGTTCGGTGAGGGCGAGGGCGAGGGCGACCCCGGCGGCACCGACGGCAAGGGCGGCGGCCCCGAGCTGCTGCTCATGGAGCGCGCCAGTTCCCTGCGGTCGCACGCCGGTCAGCCCTCCTTCCCCGGGGGCGCCCTCGATCCCGAGGACGGCGACCCGGAGACCGACGGGCCGCTGCGGGCCGCACTGCGCGAGGCCGAGGAGGAGACCGGCCTCGACCCGGACGGCGTCCAGGTCTTCGGCGTGCTGCCCAGGCTGTACATCCCGGTGAGCGAGTTCGTCGTCACCCCGGTACTGGGCTGGTGGCGCCGTCCGACACCGGTCGGGGTGGTCGATCCGGCCGAGACGGCGCGGGTCTTCACCGTCCCCGTGGCGGATCTCACGGACCCCGCCAACCGCGCCACCGCCGTGCACCCGAGCGGCTTCAGAGGTCCGGCGTTTCTGGTCGAATCCACCCTCGTCTGGGGGTTCACGGCCGGAGTGATCGACAAGATCCTGCACTTCGCGGGCTGGGAGCGGCCCTGGGACCGGGAGAAGCAGGTCCCGCTCGACTGGCGCGCATGACAGGGTGGCCCCTGTGCTGTGTGTTCCCGGCTGCCTCCCTCAGCGGCGCCGCCGGGGGCCGCAGCGCCGGCCAAGACGTGGCGACCGCGAAGTGACGAGGCGAGGCTCGAAGCAGTGAACGTGCTGGACATCCTGTTGCTGGTCGCCGCCGTGTGGTTCGCGATCGTGGGCTATCGCCAGGGGTTCGTCGTCGGCATCCTGTCGGTGATCGGCTTTCTGGGCGGCGGCCTCGTCGCCGTCTATCTGCTGCCCGTGATCTGGGGCGCGCTCACCGACCACTCCGAGGTGAGCACGACCGCCGCCGTCGTCGCGGTGATCGTCGTCATCGTCTGCGCCTCCGTCGGCCAGGCCCTCACCACCCACCTCGGCAACAAACTGCGCCGCTTCATCACCTGGTCACCGGCCCGCGCGCTCGACGCGACCGGGGGCGCCCTGGTCAACGTCGTGGCGATGCTGCTGGTCGCCTGGCTGATCGGCTCGGCCCTGGCCGGTACGACCCTGCCCACGCTAGGCAAGGAAGTGCGCAGCTCCAAGGTGCTGCTCGGTGTGTCACGGGCCCTGCCCGACCAGGCCGACATCTGGTTCGCGGACTTCTCCTCCGTCCTCGCCCAGAACGGCTTCCCGCAGGTCTTCAGCCCGTTCGCCAACGAGCCGATCACCGACGTACGGCCGCCCGACCGGGCGCTCGCCCGCAGCGCGGTCGCCACCCGCGCCAAGAAGTCCATCGTCAAGGTGATGGGCACCGCGGAGGGTTGCGGCAAGGTCCTCGAAGGCACCGGGTTCGTCTTCGGCAACCGCCGCGTGATGACCAACGCGCACGTCGTCGGCGGCGTCGACGAACCCACCGTCCAGATAGGCGGAGAGGGCCGCAAGTACGACGCGACGGTCGTCTTCTACGACTGGGAGCGCGACATCGCCGTACTGGACGTGCCCAACCTGAACGCGCCCGCGCTCAAGTTCACGTCCACGGACGCCTCCAGCGGCAACGGCGCCATCGTCGCCGGGTTCCCGGAGAACGGCGCGTACAACGTCGTCCCCGCGCGCGTGCGCGGCCGCATCACGGCCAACGGCCCGGACATCTACCACCGGGGCACCGTGCGCCGCGACGTGTACTCGCTCTACGCGACCGTGCGTCAGGGCAACTCCGGCGGCCCGCTGCTGACACCCGAGGGAAAGGTGTACGGGGTGGTCTTCGCGAAGTCCCTCGACGACCCGGACACCGGTTACGCGCTCACGGCGGACGAGGTGCGCACGGACATCACCAAGGGCCGCACCGCGAACCAACAGGTCGACAGCGACGACTGCGCGCTGTAGGCGCGGACAGCCGTGCGCCGCGGACGCGGGGAGCGCCTGCGGCGCGTGTGTGCGGTGAGTGCGGCCGGGGTGAAGCCCTGAAAATCCGTCTAGCCGCGGGGATGGCGCAGGCGCGCCGAGACCCAGCGGGCACGACGACGGAGAATGTGCGGAATGCCCACCCTGGGGTCGGAGTCCGTCATCTGCGGGGCACCCCTCTGGTGGGAGCTCAGGCCCGTGGCCGAGCGGCGGTTGCGTGCTGCGTCACTGTAGTCGTGCGTCCAGCCCATACCCCGTCCTCTGCCCGTGCCCCAAGGTCGGTAATCGCGCCCCGGCCGCCCAATTGGCCTATGCGCGAGGCATTTGGCTGTTCGTAGGACACCCGTTCGCCTCCGTGCCCCGGGCGTCCTCCGACGGTCGTCCTGGCGCCGTTCTGGCGCCGTCCAGGCGCAGCCCGGGCGGGCTCGCCGCGGAGCCGTCGGGCGGCCGTCGCGGAGCCGTCGGGCGGTCCGATCACCGGTCTGGTTCGGGGTCCTTCAGCCAGTTGATCAGCTCGGTCGAGAAGGCCACCGGGTCCTCCTCGTGCGGGAAGTGACCGAGGCCGTCGAACAGCCGCCAGCGGTAGGGCGCTTCGACGTACTCCCCGGAACCGGCCGCGCTCCGCGTCCGCATCACCGGGTCGAGCGAGCCGTGCAGATGCAGCGTCGGAACCCGCACCGGGCGCTTCATGCGCCGGTTGAACTGGATGCCGTCCGGGCGGGCCATCGAACGGACCATCCACCGGTACGGCTCGACCGAACAGTGCGCGGTCGACGGGATGGTCATGGCGCGCTGGTACGCCTCCACCGCCTCGTCGTCCGGCAGCCGCGGCCCTGACCACTCCCGGATCAGACGGCCCACCAGGGCACCGTCGTCCGCGACGAGTTGGCGCTCGGGAACCCACGGCCGCTGGAACCCCCAGATGTAGGAGCCGGCGGCCGTCTGCTTGACGTCGGAGAGCATGGCCGAGCGCCAGCGTCGCGGATGGGGCATCGACGCGACGGCGAGCCGGCGCACCAGCTTGGGACGCATCACGGCCGCCGTCCACGCCAGGTAGCCGCCCAGGTCGTGGCCGACGAGCGCCGCGTCGGGCTCTCCGAGCGACCGCACCACCCCGGTGATGTCGAGTGCCAGGTTGGCCGGGTCGTAACCCCTGGGGGTGCGGTCGCTGCCGCCCACGCCGCGCAGGTCCATCGCGACCGCGCGGAAACCGGCGTCGGCGAGCGCCACCAGCTGGTGGCGCCACGTCCACCAGAACTGCGGGAAGCCGTGCAGCAGCAGGACCAGCGGCCCGTCGCCCAGCTCGGCGATGTGGAATCGCGCGCCGTTCGCGGCGACGTCGCGGTGGATCACCTCGGGGCCGCCGGGGAGCTCGAGTCGTACGACCGAAGTGGGTTGCGCCGGGGGAGTGGCGGGGTCCGTCATGAGGACGAGCGTGCCACAGCCTCGACCCCGTCACCGACCGGACCGGCCTGCTTCGGCCGACGCGGGTGCGGCTTGGCGTTCTGCAGGACGCCGGCCGTCTCCTTCATCGAGGCCGCGGTCTTCTGCGGCCCCTTGCCCTTCTTGGCCTTCTTGGCGAAGGACACACCGATCAGCGCGAGCAGGGCGGCCACCAGGACGTTCGCCGCGAAGGACAGCAGGAAGCAGACGGCCAGGTTCCAGCCGCTCCAGGTGCGGATCCCGTAGGCGAGGGCGAAGCTCAGCATCGGCAAGGAGAAGATCAGTACCGCACCGGCAGCGGAGAACGCGCCGCCGCTGACCGCGCCGCGCTTGACGTCCCGCTTGAGCTGCGCCTTCGCCAGCGCGATCTCGTCGTGCACCAGCGCGGACATCTCGGTCGTCGCCGAGGCGAACAGCTGGCCGATGCTGCGTTCGGCGCCGACCGGGCTGCCGTCGGGTGCGCTCATCGCGATCTCCCTGCTTTGCTCTTCATGGCTTCTTCTGGACATGTGGATGTGTCAGATCATGCCGGACCGTCGTGCTCCTCGCTTGCCCTGCCCGCCACTTCGGCAAGCCTCCGGTGTTCGGCGGCCTTCCGTTCGTGGATCTCGGCCATGCGCAGGTGGTAGGCGGGGTTGTCCTGCTCGTAGATGTCGGGGATGCCGTCGAGGTCCTCGTCGCGCTCCTCCGCCTCCCACAGTCCGCGGTACCTGGCGTTGCGTATTTTCAGCAGCACGCCGGAGAGCACGGCCGCGATGAGGGAGGCCGTCAGCACGGAGGCCTTCACCTCCTCGGTCATGACGGCGTTGTCCTCGAAGGCGAGTTCCCCGATGAGCAGCGAGACGGTGAAGCCGATGCCCGCGAGGCAGGCGACCGCGAAGACGTCGGGCCAGGCGAGGTCCTCGGACAGCGACGCCCGGGTGAAACGGGCCACCAGCCACGTACCGCCGAAGACGCCGACCGCCTTGCCGGCCACCAGGCCGAGCAGGACCCCGAGCGTCTCCGGCTTCGTGAACACGTCGCCGATCGTCCCTCCGGAGACCGACACGCCCGCGCTGAAGAGAGCGAACAGCGGGACCGCCAGTCCCGCCGAGAACGGCCGGATCCCGTGTTCGATCCGCTCGCCGGGAGACTGCTCCTCGCCCTCGCGCCGGTGGCAGCGCAGCATGAGGCCCATCGCGACCCCGGCGATGGTCGCGTGGATGCCGCTGTTGTACATCAGCCCCCAGATGACGAGGGCGAGCGGCACGTACACGTACCAGCCGCGCACACCCTTCCTGACCAGCAGCCAGAAGACGGCGAGGCCGATGACCGCGCCGCCGAGGGCCGCGAAGTTCAGCTGGTGGGTGAAGAAGACCGCGATGATCAGGATCGCGAAGAGGTCGTCGACCACGGCGAGCGTGAGCAGGAAGGCGCGCAGCGCGGACGGCAGTGACGTGCCGATGACAGCGAGGACGGCGAGCGCGAAGGCGATGTCCGTGGCCGTCGGTACAGCCCAGCCCGACAGGGAACCGTCCCCCGCGAGATTGACCACCGTGTACACGATCGCCGGGGCGGCCATGCCGCACAGGGCGGCGGCGACCGGGAGCAGCGCCGCCTTCGGGTCGCGGAGGTCTCCGGCGACCAGTTCACGCTTCAGCTCGATCCCGGCGACGAAGAAGAAGACGGCCAGCAGTCCGTCGGCAGCCCAGTGGCGCACGGAGAGGTCGAGGCCGAGGGCCGCGGGGCCGAAGTGGAAGTCGCCGATGCTCGCGTAACTGTCCTTCAGGGGTGTGTTCGCCCAGATCAGCGCCGTGACGGCGGCGACGAGGAGGAGCACCCCGCCGACGGTCTCGGTGCGCAGCGCGTCCGCCACGAAGGTGCGCTCGGGCAGGGACAGGCGTCCGAGGAAGCTGCGATTGCTGGTGCGGGGCGCGGCCACGGCGGGGACCTCCGGGTCGGTACGGCTCGTGTCCGCCGTCACGCGGGGTCGCGGACGGCGTTGCCGACCAGACTTCCCGGCGCACCTGGGTCACCACCTTACCGGGTCATTACATACGCATATCCGGCATTACGCGCGGAAGGGGTGCCTGGTGTTGTGCCAGGCACCCCTTCGGGCGATGTGCGGCCCTCGCTTCGCCTTCCCGCTCAGGCGCTCTCCGCTCAGCCGTTCCGCTGGGGCCTCACGTCCGCCTTGTGCGGCCGGTCGCGCTCAGTCCTCGCTGGGTGCGGCCGGCAGCTTGGACTGGATGAGGTCCATGACGGAGGAGTCGGTGAGGGTGGTGACGTCTCCGAGCTCGCGGTTCTCGGCGACGTCGCGCAGGAGTCGTCGCATGATCTTTCCGGAGCGGGTCTTCGGCAGTTCGGCGACCGGCAGGATCCGCTTGGGTTTGGCGATGGGGCCGAGTGCGGCGCTGACGTGGTTGCGCAGGTCCGCTACGAGACCGTCGTCGTCGGCGGAGGCGGTGCCGCGCAGGATCACGAAGGCCACGATGGCCTGGCCGGTCGTCTCGTCCGCCGCGCCGACCACGGCCGCCTCGGCCACGGAAGGGTGGGAGACGAGCGCCGACTCGACCTCGGTGGTGGAGATGTTGTGCCCGGACACGAGCATCACGTCGTCGACCCGGCCGAGCAGCCAGATGTCGCCGTCGTCGTCCTTCTTGGCACCGTCCCCGGCGAAGTACTTGCCCTCGAACCGCGACCAGTACGTGTCCAGGAACCGCTGGTCGTCGCGCCAGATGGTGCGCAGCATCGACGGCCACGGCTCGGTGAGGACCAGGTATCCGCCGCCTCCGTCCGGGACCTCGTTCGCCTCGTCGTCGACGACGGTGGCGGAGATGCCGGGCAGAGCGCGCTGGGCGGAGCCCGGCTTGGCCTCGGTGACGCCGGGCAGCGGCGAGATCATCATCGCGCCGGTCTCCGTCTGCCACCAGGTGTCGACGACCGGGGTGCGGTCGGCGCCGATGTGCTTGCGGTACCAGATCCACGCCTCGGGGTTGATCGGCTCACCGACCGAGCCCAGGACGCGCAGCGAGGACAGGTCGAACTTGGCGGGGATGTCGTCGCCCCACTTCATGAACGTGCGGATCGCGGTGGGCGCGGTGTAGAGGATGGTGACGCCGTACTTCTGGACGATCTCCCAGAAGCGGCCCTGGTGCGGGGTGTCGGGGGTGCCCTCGTACATCACCTGGGTGGCGCCGTTCGCCAGTGGGCCGTAGGTGATGTAGGAGTGGCCGGTGACCCAGCCGATGTCGGCGGTGCACCAGTAGACGTCGGTCTCCGGCTTGAGGTCGAAGACGGCGTGGTGGGTGTAGGCGGTCTGGGTGAGGTAGCCGCCCGAGGTGTGCAGGATGCCCTTGGGCTTACCGGTGGTCCCGGACGTGTAGAGGATGAACAGCGGCTGCTCGGCGTCGAACGCCTCGGGCGTGTGCTCGGCGGACTGCCGTCCGGTGATCTCGTGCCACCAGATGTCGCGGCCCTCGGTCCACTGCACGTCCTGTCCGGTACGGCGGACGACGAGGACCTTGTCGACGCTTGCGACGCGGCTCACCGCGTCGTCGACGGCCGGCTTGAGGGCGGAGGGCTTGCCGCGCCGGTAGCCGCCGTCGGAGGTGATGACCAGCTTGGCGTCGGCGTCCTGGATGCGGGTGGCGATGGCGTCGGCGGAGAAGCCGCCGAAGACGACCGAGTGGGCGGCGCCGATGCGGGCGCAGGCCAGCATGGAGACGACGGCCTCGGGGATCATCGGCAGGTAGATGGCGACCCGGTCGCCCTTGCCCACACCCAGCTCCTGCAGCGCGTTCGCCGCCCGGGAGACCTCGTCCTTCAGCTCGGCGTAGGTGATGGCCCGGCTGTCACCCGGCTCCCCCTCGAAGTGGATGGCCACGCGGTCGCCGTTGCCGGCCTCGACGTGCCGGTCCACGCAGTTGTACGCCACGTTGAGCTTGCCGTCGGCAAACCACTTGGCGAACGGCGGGTTCGACCAGTCCAGCGTCTCGGTCGGCTCGGTGGCCCAGGTCAGTCGGCGGGCCTGCTCGGCCCAGAAGCCGAGCCTGTCAGCCTTGGCCTGCTCGTACGCCTCCGCGGTGACGTTGGCGTTCGCGGCCAGGTCGGCGGGCGGCGCGAACCTGCGCTCTTCCTTCAGCAGGTTGGCCAGGCTTTCGTTGCTCACGCCATCTCCCTTTCCCAGGGTGTCCGTTGTGTCCCAGGCCACAGCTCATCAGACCGGGACCCCCGATGACAAGGGCCGTCCGAAAATTGGTTTAGACCTGTCCTGGTCTGTGCTCTGATGTGAGGGGTGTACCCAAGTGCACGGAGCGGGCGGCGATCGGGTTCATCAGATCACCGGTTCGCCGGGCATCGGTGGAGGCGGGTGAGGTGGGAGCGCGGGGTGGGAGCGCGGGGTGGGAGCGCGGGGCGGGAGCGCCGGGGCGGGAGCGCCGGGGCGGCACTGGGAGTGCCGCCCCGGCGGGCCGACGCGCGTGTGGGCGGACGCCCGGGTGGGTCCAGGTCCATGTGGGTTGGCGCACATGAACGGACGGCGTCGGGCGGGCTCACGCCGGGTCGAGTTCCTCCTCGCTCGCCACCTCCTGGGCCGGCGCACCGTCGGGTGCCCGCAGGCCCGCCGCCCCGTCCTCCGCGCTCCCCGCGCGTCCCACGGCCCCCACGGGCCGGGCGTGTCCTGCGCGCCCGACGTGTCCTACGCGGCGGAACAGGCTCGACCCGTCGGACTCGTCGAGCAGATACGCCTGGGCCTCTCCCACGTGGAAGTACATCCCGTGCAGCTCGAGCGCACCGCCCCGGAGGGCTCGTGCCACGGATGCGTGGGCCCGAAGGTGCTCCAGCTGCTGCACCACGTTGGTCAGGCAGAGCTGCTCAGCCGCGTCGGCGGCCTCGCGCCCGGTGAGGCGCGCACCGGCCCCGTTCCGCGCGGTCATCCGTGCGAGGCTCGGCAACCCGTGCCGCAACCACCGCCTGAGCGGCGTCTGCGCCGCCTCCGGCTCGGTGTTGAGCAGGGCCTGCATCGCCCCGCATCCGGAGTGGCCGCACACCGTGATGGACCGGATGCTCAGCACGTCCACCGCGTACTCGATCGCGGCGGCCACCGAGTCGTCCCCGCTCTCCGCGCCGGGCAGCGGTACGAGATTGCCCACGTTCCGCACGACGAAGAGGTCACCCGGACCACTGGAAGTGATCATCGACGTGACGAGCCGGGAGTCGGCGCAGGTCAGGAACAGCTGTGCCGGCTGCTGTCCTTCCTTCGCGAGCCGGGCGAGCTCGTCCCGCACCAGCGGAGCGGTGTTGCGCTGGAAGGCGCTGATGCCGCGCTCCAGCCGATCGGCGCCGCGCCCGCTCGGCGAGTTCGGTGCACCCGGTTCACCGGACCGATCGGATCCGGGGGACCCTTTGGACTCGCCGGCCCCACTGACCCCGCCGATCCCCTTCCTTCCGTTGGATCTGCCGGGTCTGCTGGGCCGACCGGTCCCGCTGGACGCGCCGGGCTCGTCGGACCCGTGTGATGCACCGGGCCGGCTCCGTCGCGCGGCATCGGCCGGCTCGTCGAGCTTCGCCGACCGGCTGTCCGCGGGCGAGGGCGGGCCGTCCGGGTGTACGGGTCCCGGGCGCCCGCAGTGGTGGTTGCGCCACGGGGTCCAGGGTCTGCAGCGGCAGTGCGGTCCCGCGCCGGTCTCCCCTGGCCCCTCCGGAGGGTGCGAGCCCAGGGTGGGGCCCGTGACGCTGGCACCGGTGCGTCCGGTCAGCTCGGCCGTGCCCCCATGCGCGAGGTGGGCGTTCTGCCAGTCGTGCAGCGCCTCGTACGCCGCGTGGTCCATGAACGAGCCGTCCAGCTCGACGACGGCGTCACTCCCCTGCGGAATCAGGTGCAGCGCGCGGCTGAGCCGTGGCACGGCGAGGAACGTCAACTGCCCTCGTACACGTACGTAATGGCTTCCCTCTCTCTCCTCGTGCGTGATGCGGGTGCGGGCGAGGCGGTGCAGGGCGACGGCGACGGCGACTGCGCCGCCCAGCGCCACGCCCTCGAGAACTCCGAACAGCACGACACCGAGCGTGGTGACGACGTACACCAGCACCTCGCGGTGGCGGGTGACCGTGCGGATGTGGTGCAGGGACACCATCTGGATGCCGACGGCCATCACCAGGGCGGCAAGAGCGGCGAGCGGGATCCGCTCCAGGGCGGTGACCATCAGCAGCGCGGCGACTACTACCCAAACGCCGTGGAGCATCGTGGAGTTCCGGCTCAGGGCGCCGGCGCGCACATTCGCCGCGCTTCTCACCGCGACCCCGGCGACCGGCAGGCCGCCGAGTGCGCCGGAGACCACATTGGCCGTGCCCTGCCCGAGTAGCTCCCGGTCGAGGGCGGAGCAGCCCACCCGTGTGCTCAGTCCCGGCCGCCCGGCCACCAGCTTGTCCACGGCGACGGCACCCAGAAGGGACTGCACGCTGCACACAAGTGTGGTGGTCAGTACGGCGGCGGCCACTCCGAGCACGGGGCCTTCGGGCATCCCGGCCAGTGCGTGGCTGTTCCAGGAGGGCAGGTCAACCCGCGGGAGGGTCAGCCCGGCGAGGGAGGCGGTCGCGGTGGCCCCTGCGACGGCCACGAGCGCCGGAGGGACCGTGCGCAGCAGGCGGCCCAGACGTCCGGGAAGCCGTGGCCAGGTCAGCAGAAGGATGAGTGTCAGCACGCTCATCGACACCGCGGCCACCCGCACCTGCGCCAACTGATCGGGCAGCGACCGCAGGTTGGCGAGCACCGAGCTCTGGGGTGTGCCGCCGAGCACGATGTGCACCTGGGCGACGGCGATGGTCACACCGATGCCGGCCAGCATGCCGTGCACGATCGCGGGGCTGACGGCGAGCGCAGTCCGGGCCACACGCAGGCAGCCGAGGCCCAGTTGGGCGAGGCCGGCGAGGACGGTGATGGCACAGGTCGTGCGCCAGCCGTATCGGTGGATGAGGTCGGCGGTGACGACCGTCAGGCCCGCTGCGGGGCCGCTCACCTGGAGCGGTGAGCCGCCGAGGCGTCCGGCGACGAGTCCCCCCACCGCGGCGGCGACGAGGCCGGCCTGAAGCGGGGCGCCGGTGGCGAGGGCGATGCCCAGGGACAAGGGCAGGGCGATCAGGAAGACCGCGAGGGAAGCCGACAGATCGGGGCCCGCGACACGGAAGCGGCGGGGCGGGGCCGGTGGGGGGCTGTGGGGCGGGTGTGTGCGCTCGCTCCGACTCGAGTCGGTGGCGCGGGTGGGGACGCAGGCAGACATGTTCCCGTCTCCTCCGGGGCAGCGCGGTCGCGGAACAGGTGGTCCCCGTCCAGGCGGAAGGGGGGTGGGTCGCGGCCGTGGGTCACGGCTTGCAGCGGCGGGATTTTTCAACTCTCGGTAAATGGATCGTAATGCAGAGTAAAGGCTAAGTGCGGATATTAGAGGCAAATGGGGCAGTGAATCACTCTGTGGGGTGAATCGTTCTTTTTATCGGCTTGTCGTACTTATTCCTTCAATCCCTCCGTGTCACCTTTGCGGAGCTGTCGGCACGCGCTCTCCGACCCGGCCGATACCACCCCTGTTGGCGGTGACTGACTGAAGGAAGAAGGTGGGCCGAGATGGCTGCCCCCCAGAAGATCACCGCGGGCGCGGTGGTCGTCACTACCTGCGCGGCGGCCCTCGCCGGCTGCGCGGTCAGTGACACCGGACCCGAGAACGCCGCACCCGGCACGACCAGGGCGTCCGGCGCCCCGGCGCCGAAGAACGCGGTCCGCCTGATCGGTGACGGATCCACGGCGTACACCGGCGCGCAACCGCGTCTGCCGAAGCCGGCACGGCTGAAGCCCGGTCAGGAACCCCCGCAGTTCGTGGTCTTCTCCTGGGACGGTGCCGGAGAGGACAGCCAGAGACTGTTCTCGCACTTCCGCAGGGTCGCCAGGGAGAACAAGGCGACGATGACGTACTTCCTCAGCGGTGTGTACATGCTGCCGAAGGAGAAGCGCGACCTGTACAGGCCGCCGGAGCACTCACCCGGCAGCTCGGACATCGGCTTCAACGACGAGCAGGGAATCAAGGACACAGTGGAGCAGCTGCGCGGCGCGTGGCTGGAGGGCAACGAGATCGGCACGCACTTCAACGGTCACTTCTGCGGCAACGGGGGCGGGGTCGGTGAGTGGTCGGTCAAGGAGTGGAAGAGCGAGATCGCCCAGGCCAAGTCGTTCGTCGAGTCCTGGAAGACCAACACGGGCCTGAGTGGCGCGGCACCCCTGCCCTTCGACTACGAGAAGGAGCTCATCGGGGGTCGCACGCCCTGCCTCGAGGGGCAGAAGAACTTCATGCGCGCCGCCCGCGAACTCGGCTTCCGCTACGACACCAGCGGCGTCAACAACCAGGTCTGGCCCGAGAAGAAGCACGGGCTGTGGGATCTGTCGATGCAGCTCGTCCCGGTCCCGGGCCGCAGCTTCGAGACGCTCACCATGGACTACAACTTCATGGTCAATCAGTCGGGGACCAGGACCCAGGGCGACCCGGGCAAGCGCGAGTACTGGGGCGACCAGATGCGCGACGGCCTGCTCCAGGGCTTCGAGCGCGCCTACCGGGGCAACCGCGCCCCGCTGATCATCGGCAACCACTTCGAGTCCTGGAACGGCGGCACGTACATGCGCGCCGTCGAGGAGGTCGTCGAGCGGGTCTGCACCAAGGCCGAGGTGCGCTGCGTCTCCTTCCGGCAGCTCGCCGACTGGCTCGACGCACAGGACCCGGAGACCCTCGACAAGCTCCGCGAGCTGAAGGTCGGCGAGGCGCCGAAGAAGGGCTGGGCCTCCTTCCTCTCGGGCCGCCCGGCCCCAGCCCCGAAGGGCGTCCCCGGCGCCCCCGCCGTCAAGCGGTAGCCGGGCACCGGTCCTCAGGTCCGGGGCCGGTACAGCCCTCCGGGCCTGAGGTCGGCTACAGCCACCCGGCCTGGGCCGGGTGGCGGCGCTCAGGCCCGGTGCCAGTCCGTCAAGCCGTTGCCACCAGGCGTTCACCGAGTACGAAACCGGGGTCCACCTGGGCGGCCAGGTCGGCCCCGGTCTTCGCATTGGCCCAGGAACTGGCGTTCTTCAGGTGGAAGTGCACCATCTGGCGCGTGTACCGATCCCAGTCGCGCAGCTCGTACGTGGCGTCGGCGGCGGTCCGCAGGGTGCGCAGGCATCGATGGTTGGCTTCCTCCAGCAGCTCGAACCGGGGCGGGCGGCCCTTCTCCATGGCGCGCACCCAGTCCGAGTGCCCGACGCCGGCCAGCAGCTCGTCACCGACTTCGGCGCGGAGGAAGTCGATGTCGTCCTGGCCCTGCACCTTGTTGCCGACGACCTTCAGGACGACCCCGAAGTCCCGGGCGTACTCCTTGTACTGGCGGTAGACGGAGACCCCCTTCCGGGTCGGCTCGGCGACGAGGAACGTCATGTCGAAGCGGGTGAACATGCCGGAGGCGAAGGAGTCCGAGCCCGCCGTCATGTCGACCACCACGTATTCGCCGGGGCCGTCGACGAGGTGGTTCAGACACAGCTCCACCGCTCCGGTCTTGGAGTGGTAGCAGGCGACCCCCAGGTCGGCGTCGGTGAAGGGGCCGGTAACCATCAAACGGACGGTGCCGCCGTCGAGTTCCACCGGCCGGGCACACGCCTCGTACACCGGGTTGCTCTCGCACACCCGCAGCAGCCGCGAGCCCTCACCCGGCGGAGTGGTCTTGATCATCGTCTCGCTCGACGTGATCCGTGGGTTGGAACCGCGCAAGTAGTCCTTGATCAGCGCCAGTCGCGCGCCCATCGCGGGCAGCTCGGCGGCCTCCCCGTCCTCGAGGCCGAGTGCGGCTCCCAGGTGCTGGTTGATGTCGGCGTCCACCGCGACGACCGGCGACCCGGTGGCCGCGAGATGGCGGACGAACAGCGAGGACAACGTGGTCTTGCCGCTGCCGCCCTTCCCTACGAAAGCAATTTTCATGTTCACCAAGAGTAGTGGAACGAACGCGCAGGGTGCTCATGCGCGTGAAGAAGACCACTCCTTCGTGGGGCGGGCCGCCCGGTTGCGTAATGTCGCACTCATGAGTACGACAGGCGCGACCGCCGAACCTCCCCCGAGCTCGGGGGACCCGCTTGCGGCCCTGGCTTCCCTGCCCGGCGTCGCCGAGTCCGTGGAGTCCGTGCGCAAGGCGGTGGACCGGGTCTACGGGCACCGGATCATGCGGCGCCGCAGCAACGAGATCACGTCCGAGGCCGCGCTCCGCGGAGCGCGCGGCTCGGCGGCACTCTCCGGTGCCGACTGGTCGCTCGAAGAGGTGCGCAGGCGCACCGATTTCAGTGCTGACGACGAGGCCCGCACCGTGGGCGGCGCGCTCAGGCTGACCGCCGAGGCCGGCCAGCTCCTGTCCATCTGGCGGCAGTCGCCCCTCCGGGTGCTGGCGCGGCTGCACCTGGTGGCGGCGGCGGACGCCTCGGACGAGGTCGGGCGGCCCCGGCAGCCCGGGGAACCGGTCCATGAGCCGCTCGTCGAACTGCCGGTACCGGACACCGCCGAGGTCGCGGGCCGACTGGACGGCCTCTCCAGGCTGATCATCGCGGGTGGTTCCGCGCCCGCTCTCGTGACGGCCGCCGTGGTGCACGGTGAGCTGCTCGCCCTGCGGCCCTTCGCCTCCCACAACGGCCTGGTCGCGCGCGCGGCCGAGCGCATCGTCCTGGTCGGCAGTGGACTCGACCCGAAGTCCGTCTGCCCGGCGGAGGTCGGGCACGCGGAACTCGGCCGGGCCGCCTACGTGGCGGCTCTTGAGGGGTACGTCTCGGGTACGCCCGAGGGTATGGCGGCGTGGATCGCCCACTGCGGCAAGGCGGCCGGGCTGGGGGCGCGCGAGTCGACCGCGGTGTGCGAGGCGCTGCAGCGAGGAGCGGCCTGAGTCACGCAGGGCGTAAAAGCGTCCGTACGGGGCGTGCGGCGGTATGAAAAAGGGCCCGCAGAGGAAGCCGGGCATGCCCGCGCGAGAGGCCGCTCAGGCCCGAACAAGGGTTGCGGCGGTACGAGTTCTCGTACCGCCGCTGGCATGTTCACCGGGTTACCATGCGTCCTCGATATGTTGCCCATCAGGTCGGGAACTCTTGCCCGTCACCTGGTGCGGCTGGCCCGTAATCGACGGGTCGACGTCGCGTGGGTGCCTGGTGGCCATGCGCGGTCCGTGGGGCCGTTGGTTGCGTTCTAAGGTAAATCCTTTCGGATGTCCTTGGTCTCGCGGGCCGTTAATCCCTTTGTACTCCAGGAGCGAAGCAAGCGGAAGTCCCGGCCGCAGTTCTTTACTTTTAGGCTCAAAGAGGAGCGAATCGGGCGCTGATTGAGGTTCGGAGTCACCGGCGCGGCTGAAGGCGGCGGCCCGGCCGGACAACGCCGGGGCCTGCGAGCGGGTGCCCCGACGTGGCCGTGTTCATGGTCAGACGGCCGGCGCCCGACGTCGGCTCGCGTACCAGACGAGTCCGGCCGTCGCTGCCGCGGCGCCTATCGCCGCGACCGCCAGCAACGCCGGGCGCGGCGGTACGGAGAGGGCCGGCAGCCGCTGCTTCAGCCGCACCGGACGATGGAAGTCGAGGATCGGCCATGACCGCGCGACCGCCTCGCGCCGCAGTGTGCGGTCAGGGTTGACGGCGTGCGGATGGCCGACGGCCTCCAGCATGGGGACGTCCGTCGCCGAATCGCTGTAGGCGTAGCAGCCTGCCAGGTCGTACCCCTCGGACCGGGCCAGCTCCCTGACGGCCTCGGCCTTGGTCGGCCCGTACGCGTAGTACTCCACCTCACCGGTGAAGCAACCGTCCGCGCCCACGACCATGCGCGTCGCCACCACGCGGTCCGCGCCGAGCATCTCGCCGATCGGCTCGACCACCTCCGCCCCGGACGTCGAGACGATCACCACGTCGCGTCCGGCGACGTGGTGCTCCTCGATGAGGGACGCGGCCTCGTCGTAGATGATCGGATCGATCAGGTCGTGCAGTGTCTCGGCGACGATCTCCTTGACCTGCTGCACGTTCCATCCGCGGCAGAGTGAGGAGAGGTACTTCCGCATCCTCTCCATCTGGTCGTGGTCGGCGCCGCCCGCCAGGAACACGAACTGCGTATAGGCGGTGCGCAGGACGGCCCGGCGGTTGATCAGCCCGCCTTGGTAGAACGACTTGCTGAACGTCAGTGTGCTCGACTTCGCAATGACCGTCTTGTCCAGGTCAAAGAAGGCTGCTGTGCGAGGCAAGGAGTGGTTTTCCACAAGGCTGAGCATAGGCGCCCACCATTCGGCGTAAGGTGGGGCGCGTGGGTTTGCCTGAGAAGGCTCTCGGGTACACCATGGAAGTCACGGATCGTTCGCGACCGTGCTAACCCGGCCCGACTCCTCCCCCCCGAGTCGGCCGTGGGGACGACCCCCGCTCTCCCCCCCGGCGGGGGTCGTCGCATGTCCGGATGGGTTTCCTCCTCTTTCGCGCATCCGCCGCGCTGCTCCGTGTCCCTCTGTGCCGGAGCCCTCGCGTATCCATGATTCGTCACTGTACGTAGTCGCGAGGCTGCTGTGTGGAAGACGGGGCCATGTCACCTGGATAGGTGAAGGCGATATCCACAACCATCGGGTTGTCCCCCGTTTTTGACCAAGATCCACACGATTTCCTGGTTCGCCGCACTGTGATTCCAGTGCGCTTCGCTCCTGGCCGGTTCATGGCCGGTTCGGTTTGTCGGGGCGTATGGCCGGTTCTTATCGGCCCTTCATATGGAGGCCGGGCGCCGGTTCTTCACACGGAAGCGAATCGCGGAGCCCCGGAGGGCTCCGCGCGGCGAACGAAGAAGGGGGTCGGACATCGTGGCGGGAGCCATCACACGCGACACGACACCCGCCGCCGAAGGGCGGCAGGGCGGACCGTTGATCGTCACGGAGGACCCGGAACTCCTGGACGACCTGCTGCGCCTGTGCGCCGCGGCGGGGGCGAGGCCCGAGGTCCATCACGGAGTGCCCGAGCGCGGAGGAGGGTGGGAGGCGGCACCGCTCGTCCTCGTCGGGGACGACGCCGCGCGACGGGTGCGCGGCGCCGGGCGGCGGAGGGGAGTGGTGCTCGTTGGGCGGGATCAGGACGATCCGGGGGTCTGGCGGCGGGCCGTGGAGATCGGCGCGGATCACGTCCTGATGCTGCCGGATGGCGAACAATGGCTGGTCGACCGCATCGCCGACGTGGCCGAGGGAGTGGGCAGGCCCGCGATCACCGTCGGTGTGATCGGCGGCCGAGGCGGGGCGGGCGCGTCCACGCTGGCCTGCGCGCTTGCCGTCACCTCGGCGCGCGAAGGACGGCGCACCCTGCTGGTGGACGCGGATCCACTGGGCGGCGGCCTCGACGTCCTTCTGGGCGGTGAGACCGTGGAGGGACTGCGCTGGCCGGCGTTCGCCGCCTCCCGGGGACGGGTCGGCGGCAGCGCACTGGAGGAGTCCCTTCCTGAGCTGCACGCCCTGCGCGTGCTCAGCTGGGACCGCGGAGACTCGGTGGCGGTTCCCCCGCCGGCCGTCCGAGCGGTCCTCGCGGCGGCCAGGCGGCGCGGCGGCGCGGTCGTCGTCGACCTGCCGCGACGGATCGACGAGGGCGCCGCCGAGGCACTCGCCCAAGTGGACCTCGGCCTGCTGGTGGTCCCCGGCGAGCTTCGCGCGATCGCGGCCGCCGGGCGGGTGGCGTCCGCGGTCGGCATGGTCCTGCGCGACCTGCGGGTCGTGGTACGCGGGCCCTACGCGCCGGGCCTGGACGACCGAGAGGTCGGGCGGTTGCTCGGACTGCCGCTGGTCGGCGAAGTCCCCTCCGACTCCACCGCTTCGCATGCCGGCACGCCGCCCGGGACGGCCCCGCGGGGGCGTCTGGCCCGCTTCTGCACGGCGTTCTGGAACCAGGCTCTGGCCGAGGCGGCCGGCGCGTGAACGGACTCTGGGGCGCAGGGACGGGGCCTGGTCCTAGCGCGGGTTCGGGTTCGGACATGGGACCCGCTCAAGGGGCGGGCGCGGGCACAGACGGGGGTGGTGCCGGTTCGGACGGGCACGCGAGGCTGCTGGACGGAGTCCGTCAGTGGCTTGCCGAGAGCGGGTCGGAACCGACACCCGCCCGCGTGGCCCAGGCGCTGCGCGAGCAGGGCCGCGTGCTCGGGGACGCCGAGGTACTGGGCGCCGCGCGCCAGTTGCGGTCCGAGCTCGTGGGCAGCGGCCCTCTCGAACCCTTGCTCGCCGACCCCTCCGTCACCGATGTCCTGGTGTCGGCACCCGACCGCGTATGGGTGGACCGGGGCGGTGGCCTGGAGTTGACGGACGTCTCCTTTCCTGACACGGCCGCCGTGCGGCGTCTCGCGCAACGCCTCGCGGCCGTGGCGGGCCGCCGCCTCGACGACGCCCGCCCCTGGGTCGACGCGAGGCTGCCCGACGGCACCCGACTCCACGCGGTTCTGCCACCCGTCGCCGTGAACTCGACCTGCCTGTCCCTGCGGGTCGTACGGCCGCGAGCCTTGACGCTCGACGAGTTGGTGGCTGCGGGGACGGTGCCGCCCGGCGGGGACCGGGTGCTCAGAGCACTGCTGGACGCCCGGCTGTCCTTCCTGATCAGCGGGGGGACGGGGAGCGGCAAGACGACGCTGCTGAGCGCCCTGCTCGGGCTGGTCGGACCTGGCGAGCGGATCGTGCTGGCCGAGGACTCGGCGGAGCTCCGTCCCGACCACCCGCATGTGGTGCGCCTGGAAGGGCGGCCGGCGAACCAGGAGGGCGCCGGGCTCGTCGAGCTCCAGGATCTGGTCCGGCAGGCCCTGCGCATGAGACCCGACCGCCTGGTCGTCGGTGAGGTGCGCGGACCCGAGGTCGTGTCCCTGCTGGCCGCTCTCAATACAGGTCACGAGGGTGGATCAGGGACGCTCCACGCCAACGCCGCGGCCGACGTACCCGCCCGCCTGGAGGCGCTGGGGACGGCCGCGGGACTCGACCGGGCGGCTTTGCACAGTCAGCTGGCGGCCGCCCTGTCAGTGGTCCTCCACCTCGTACGTGACCGTACCGGACGGCGGCGGATCGCCGAGGTGCATGTGCTGGAGCGGGACGCGACGGGGCTGGTGGTGACCGTGCCCGCGCTGCGGTGGGGGGCGGAGGCGTTCGCGTACGAGCGGGGCTGGCAGCGGCTGAGGGGGCTGCTGAGGAAGGGGATCGAAGGGAGTGGAGTGCTGTGACCCGGAGCTGGGTGCCGGACTGCGGAGTGGGGAGGGGATCGTGAGCGACGGAATGTCGGTGGCCGCGGTCGTGGCCTGTGGAGGAGCGGCCGTCTGGCTGATGGGTGTCGGGGACTCGCAGGCGCACCGGGCGCGACTGCTCTTCGCGGGCGGCGGGGCGTTGGGCACGGGGCCGCCGTCATGGGAGCGGGTGTCCTCCGGGCTGCGGCGGGTGCGGGCCCGTACGGGGCCCGAATGGTGGGCGCTCGTCGCCGGAGCGGTGATCGCTCTGCTCGGCGCGTCCGTGCTTCCCCTCGTCGTGGGGGCGGCCGGTGTGCCGTTGCTGAGGCGGGTGCGGCGCACGGGCGAGGCGCGCCGGGAGCAGGAGCGCCGCGGTGACGCGGTGATCGCGTTGTGCGGGGCGCTGGCCGGGGAGGTGCGAGCGGGCCGGCAGCCGGGCGAGGCGCTGTTGCGCGCCGCGGGCGACACTGGAGGACTCGGCGACGCGCAGGCGCTCGTGCTGGCGGCGGCGCGCTTCGGTGGCGATGTGCCGGGCGCGCTCGACGACGCGGCCCGGCAGCCGGGGGCCGACGGGTTGCTGGGGCTCGCGGCGTGCTGGGGAGTGGCCGTGGACCGCGGGGCCGGTCTCGCGGCGGGCCTCGACCGGTTGGAGGGCGCGCTGCGAGCAGAACGGGATCAGCGAGCGGATCTGCGGGCCCAGTTGGCGGGTTCACGGTCGACCGCCGTGATGCTCGCGGGCCTGCCGGTGCTCGGGCTGCTGCTGGGGACGGCGATGGGTGCCGATCCGCTTCATGTGCTGCTGCACAGCGGCGCGGGCCTCGGCTGTCTGCTGGTCGGCGGTGTGCTGGAGGCCCTCGGGCTGTGGTGGGCCCTTCGCATCGTGAGAGGAGCGGAAGCGGTATGAGTGCGGTGGTTGTCCACAGGCTGGGGGAGGCGGCGTGCGCGGCTCTGGCCGTGAGCTGGCTCGTCCGGGCGCTGGCGGCGGCGCGGCGCGAGCGAGGGGTGCGCGGACGGCTTTCGAGGCTGATGGCCCTGGAGGTGCCGCCCGCACGGCGGTGGGCCGTGCCGGGTGACACGGTGCGGCGGTGGCTGCCGGTTGCGGCGGCCGTGTGCGCGGGCTGGGTGCTGGTCGGCGGCGTCGCAGGACTGTCGGCGGGCCTGGCGGCGGGGTTCGCCGCTTGGCGGTGGAGCCGGCGGCGGGCGCGGAGACCGGCCGACGAGTACGACGCCGCCCTCGCGACACGTCAACTCCCGCTCGCGGCCGATCTGGTGGCCGCCTGCATCGCCGCGGGTGCCGACCCTGTGGTGGCGGCCCAGGCCGTGGGCGGCGCCTTGGGCGGACCGGTCGGGGAGCGCTTGGCGCGGGGTGCGGCGGAGGTACGGCTCGGCGGCGAACCGGCGCAGGCGTGGCGGGGATTGGCGTCGATACCGGGTGCGGGGGCGCTTGCTCGGCTGCTGGAGAGGGCGGGCGAGTCGGGCCTGCCGGCAGCCGGGCCCGTCGCCCGGCTCGCCGCGGAGGCTCGCGCCGAGTGGGGCCGCACCGCGACGGCGAAGGCCCGCAGGGCCGCCGTCATGGTGACCGCGCCCGTGGGGCTGTGTTTCCTGCCCGCCTTCATCGCGGTCGGCGTGCTTCCCGTGGTGATCGGGCTGGCGGGCGGGGTGCTGGAAGGGGGTGGCCGATGACGAGTGACGGACAGCGGTGAGCCCGCGGGTGACCGGGGATACCCGACGGCCGGTGAACGAGTGACGTGTGGCCCGGTGGCCGGGTGATGGACAGAACGGGACCGGACAGGACAGGACCTTACGGGGGTTTGAGATGCAGAAGACGGTACGAGTGTCGGTGCGGGTGCCGATGCGGGCTCTGGCCCGGCGCATGCGGGCGGTGTGGAGGCCGAGGGGGAAACGGATGCCGCGGGGGACACGGAGGGACGCCGGAATGGTCACCTCCGAATATGCCGTGGGAGTCGTCGCGGCGGTGGCGTTCGCAGCCGTGCTCTACAAGGTGGTGACGAGCGGGCAGGTCACCACCGAACTGCAGGGCATCGTCGAGCGGGCGCTCAATGTCCGGATGTGACCGTGAGCGCGAGCGTCCGGGCGAGAGAGGGGCGCGGGCTTCACAGTTCCCTCGGTCTGGACGGCCTCCTCGGCCTCCTCGGGCTGTCGGGTCTCCGCGGGCTTCGCGGGTCTCTCACGGGTGCCGGCAGGACGCCGGGTTCGTGACGGCCGAGGCCGCGTTGGTGCTGCCTGCGTTGGTGCTTTTCGCGATGGCGCTCGTGTGGGCCCTGCTCGCCGCGGCCGCGCAGATCCAGTGCGTGGACGCGGCCAGGGCGGGCGCCCGGGCGGCTGCGCGCCAGGACCCACCGCAGGCGGTCCTCGCGGTGGCCCGACGGGCGGCGCCGGACGGGGCGAGCGTCACGGTGAGCCGGGAGGGCGACCTGGTCCGGGTGAGGGTCGTAGCCGGCCCACCGGGGCCGGACACCCTGCCGCTACGGCTGAGCGACGAAGCGGTGGCACTGGCGGAGGAGACGGTGGGGGTGGCGGAGTGATGGAGGAGGGGAGCGGGGCCATGTCCGGCAGCCGATCGCCCACATCCGGACGGCGGGTGCTCTCGTTCGGCAGCTGGTCGCGCTGGTCGCGCTGGTCGCGCTGGTCGCGCTGGTCGCGCTGGTCGCGCTGGTCGCGCTGGTCGCGCTGGTCACGTGGGCGAGTGGTGTCGCAGGACCGGGGGTCGGCCACGGTTTGGACCGTGGGGGCGATCGCCGTTCTGTGCGCCGTCTTCGGTGCCGTGCTGGCCATGGGACACGCCGTGGTGGTCCGCCACCGTGCCGCCGGCGCGGCGGATCTGGCGGCGCTCGCCGCCGCTGACCACTGGATGGACGGCGGGAGGAGGGCCTGTGGCACGGCGGAGCGCGTGGCGCGGGCTCAGGGAGCCCGGCTGGTGCGGTGTGCGATCGAGGGCGATGTCTCGGAGGTCACGGCCGCGTCGGGGAGGGGGCCGTTCTCCGTGGAGGTGCGATCCAGGGCGGGACCGGCGGGTCCGGTCGCACCGGCCCCGTCCCCGGTGCGGCCGTCGGCGCTCCGGAGCGGCCCGGGGGAGACGAGTGGCGCCGTTGACCCGATCGGCCCAGAGGCGGCGACTGAGTTCCGAAGACCCGGGATGTGATGAGCGGTCCCGGCCGCAGCCGATGTCCCGGCATGACCGGTGGTGCCCCGGCATGCGGAGAGGCATGGTCCCCCGGTTGGCCCAAGCAACCCGGACAGAATTGCGGGCTCCCGCTCCGCCGCCGTGACTCGCTACTCCTTCCGCGCCGCGGGTGCCCCTCGCAGCAGCACGGTGAGCAGTCGGACGGCGCCGCGTTTGTGCAGAGGGTCGTTGCCGTTGCCGCACTTGGGTGACTGGATGCAGGACGGGCATCCGGCGTCGCACTCGCAGGAGGCGATGGCCTGGCGGGTGGCGGTGAGCCATGCGCGCGCGGTGTGGAAGGCGCGCTCCGCGAAACCCGCGCCGCCGGGGTGACCGTCGTACACGAAGACCGTGGGGAGGAGGGTGTCCGGATGGAGGGGGACGGAGACGCCTCCGATGTCCCACCGGTCGCATGTCGCGAAGAGCGGCAGCATGCCGATGGAGGCGTGCTCGGCGGCGTGCAGGGCACCGCCGAGGATCTCCGGGGTGATGCGGGCCGCGTCCAGCTGGTCCTCGGTGACCGTCCACCACACGGCACGCGTACGGAGCCTGCGAGGAGGGAGGTCGAGCTTCGTCTCGCCCAGTACCTCACCCGTGATGAGTCTGCGCCGGAGGAAGGAGACGACCTGGTTGGTGACCTCGACGGAGCCGTAGCAGAGCCGGCCGTCGCCCCACGGGAGCTCGACATCCGTCTCCAGGACGGAGATGGCCGTGGTGTCACGGGCGACCGTCGAATACGGGGGGTTGGCCTCTTCGACCAGGGCGACGGAGTCCTCCAGGTCCAGGTGCTTCACCAGGTAGGTGCGGCCCTGGTGGAGGTGGACCGCCCCGTCGTGGACGCCGGTGTGCGCGGCGCCCGCGTCGACCGTGCCCAGGAGGCGCCCTGTCGCCGCCTCGACGACCTGGACTGGGCTGCCGCCCTCCCCTCGGATGTCGGCGAGGTCGGCGGCCCGCTCCCGGCGGGTCCAGTGCCAGGCCGCCGTGCGGCGGCGCAGCAGCTTGGCGGCCTCCAGCTGGGGGAGGAGATCCGCGCAGGTCGGGCCGAAGAGCGCGAAGTCGTCCTCGGTGAGGGGGGTTTCGGCGGCCGCCGCGCACAGGTGAGGGGCGAGGACGTACGGGTTGTCCGGGTCGAGGACGGTGGACTCGACCGGCTGGTCGAACAGGGCTTCGGGATGGTGGACGAGGTACGTGTCCAGCGGGTCGTCGCGGGCGATCATCACCGCCAGGGCGCCCTGTCCGGACCGTCCGGCGCGGCCGGCCTGCTGCCACAGGGAGGCACGGGTGCCCGGGTAGCCGGAGATCAGGACCGCGTCCAGGCCGGAGACGTCGACGCCGAGTTCGAGGGCGGTGGTGGCGGCGAGGCCGAGGAGTTCTCCGGAGTGGAGGGCGCGCTCGAGGGCACGGCGTTCCTCGGGGAGGTAGCCCCCGCGGTAGGCGGCCACGCGTTTCACGAGTGAGCGGTCGATCTCGGCCAGTCGCTCCTGGGTGATCACGGAGATCAGTTCGGCGCCGCGCCGGGACCGTACGAAGGCCACCGAGCGCACGCCCTGCAGGGTCAGGTCGGTGAGGAGGTCGGCGGTCTCCGCGGTCGCCGTACGGCGTACCGGGGCGCCCTTCTCGCCGTGCAGTTCGGTGAGCGGGGGCTCCCAGAGGGCGAAGACGAGCTCGCCGCGCGGAGAGGCGTCGTCGGCGACCTCGACCACGGGCAGGCCGGTCAGGCGCCCGGCGGCCGCCGAGGGTTCCGCGGCGGTCGCGGAGGCCAGCAGGAAGACGGGGGAGGAGCCGTACCGGGCGCACAGGCGGCGCAGCCGGCGCAGTACCTGGGCGACGTGCGAGCCGAAGACGCCCCGGTAGGTGTGGCACTCGTCGACGACGACGAAGCGCAGGGCGCGCAGGAAGGAGGACCAGCGGGGATGGGAGGGCAGTATCCCGCGGTGCAGCATGTCGGGGTTGGTCAGGACGTAGTTGGCGTACTGGCGCACCCATTCGCGTTCCTCGACAGGCGTGTCGCCGTCGTAGACGGCGGCCCGTACGGCGGTGCCCAGGGGGCGTGAAAGTTCCTTCACGGATCGGCACTGGTCGGCGGCGAGCGCCTTGGTGGGCGCGAGGTAGAGGGCGGTCGCGCCACGGCCGTTCGGGGCCTCGGAGCCGTCGAGCAGTGTCGACAGGGTGGGGACGAGATACGACAGGGACTTGCCGGACGCGGTTCCGGTGGCGACGACGACCGAGTCGCCGTCGAGGGCGTGTTCGGCGGCCAGCGCCTGGTGGGCCCAGGGGTCCTCGATGCCCACCGCGCGCAGGGCGGCGATGACCTCCGGCCGGATCCGGTCGGGCCAGACTGCATGGCGACCCGCCCGCGGGGGCAAGTGCTCCGTATGAGTGATGCGCGAAGCCCGGCTCGGCCCCGAGGCGAGCCGCTCGAGGACCGTGTCCGGAGACGGGCGGGAAGCGGTGTCCGACGAGGGGCGATCGGGTCGGTGATTCTTGGCCATCGGCACCGAGTGTGTCACTGGCATGACGGACAATGGGCTCAAGGCGTCGTGCACGCCTGCCGGTAAGTGATTGAATGCCATCGCGGCTGGCGTACCGTCCCGGGGGCTCCGCCGAGGTGTCCCGAGGGGCGACCGCTCGATAGCAAGGTGCTGGAGGATCCGTGGACCTGTCCCTGTCGACCCGTACCGTCGGCGATCGTACGGTCGTCGAGGTCGGTGGCGAAATCGATGTATATACCGCGCCCAAGCTGCGCGAGCAGCTGGTCGAGCTGGTGAACGACGGCAGTTTTCATCTTGTCGTCGACATGGAGGGCGTGGACTTCCTCGACTCCACCGGGCTCGGCGTGCTGGTTGGCGGCCTGAAGCGGGTGCGTGCCCATGAGGGCTCGCTCCGTCTGGTCTGCAACCAGGAGCGCATTCTGAAGATCTTCCGCATCACCGGTCTCACCAAGGTGTTCCCGATCCACACTTCGGTCGACGAAGCGGTGGCGGCCACCGACTGACGCCGTCCGGGCACGCGAGCCCAAGGACGGCTGCAGTCGCGTGCCCACGACGGAGGAGCAATGCGGGGGACCGGGCCTCGGCGGCCCGGTCCCCTGACAGCACGCCCGTAGTTCTGAGGGGGATGCATGGCCACCGTTGAACTCCGCTTCAGTGCGCTGCCCGAGCATGTCAGGACCGCCCGACTGGTGGCGGCAGCGGTGGCGCGCAGGTCCGGAGTGGACGAGGCCGTACTCGACGAGGTGCGCCTCGCCGTGGGCGAGGCCTGCACCCGTGCCGTCGGACTGCACCAGAGCGGCGGTATCGCGGCTCCGGTGCGGGTGTCGTTGATCGAGGAGGAGAAGCAGTTCTCCATCGAGGTCGGCGACGAGGCGCCGCGCGCCGCTCCCGGTGACAAGACGCCGGGCGCTCGCGGGGCCGGTGAGCCCGACACGGACGCCGAGGAGGACGAGATGGGCCTAGCGGTCATCAGCGGCCTCGTCGACGACGTGGAGGTCACCGCCGGACAGCACGGCGGACTGATCAGGATGAGCTGGCCAACCACGCCGCCGGCCGGGCTCGTCCCCTGATCGTTCCCCCTCGTACTGCATGTGAAGGGCCCTGCTCAGCAGGGCCCTTTTCTTGTGCGCGCTCACGCCGGTTTCCCGCCGTTTTCCCCGGCGCAGTGCTTTCGTGAATCAATTCACGACCGCCCGATCGGCAATTGAATGATCAGTTAAAAGATCAAACCAAAGATCAATTCCATGATCATGGTCGCGGGTCAACGGTTTTGGGGCATTACCTCTTTTGGGTTCCGTGGATCTCCGTGGATCATTCGCTGAAGGGCCCTGAAGGCGAATTTCGCTTACCGCGCACTGTTTTGATCAGGTTCCGGTACCTAGAATCCGTCCACATCTTGAGCTCAGCCCAAGCGTCAAGGAGGACGAATGGCGGGGCTTTCTACCCCTCATCAGTTTGACCACCCCACAACCCTCGCGGCCGCGGTCCTGACCGACGACAACCGCCTCATCGTGATGGTCATCGGAGCCGTCGCGCTGGCGGCCCTGGTGGTCGCCGGAGTCCTGGTGCGCCAGGTGCTCGCGGCGGGCGAGGGCACCGACAGCATGAAGAAGATCGCGGTGGCGATCCAGGAGGGCGCCAATGCCTACCTGGGCCGGCAGATGCGCACGCTCGCGGTATTCGCCGCCGTGGTGTTCTTCCTGCTCATGCTGCTGCCCGCGGACGACTGGAATCAGCGCGCCGGCCGATCGATCTTCTTCCTGATCGGCGCGGTGTTCTCGGCGGCCACCGGATACATCGGCATGTGGCTGGCCGTGCGGAGCAATGTGCGCGTGGCCGCCGCGGCACGGGAAGCGACTCCGGCGGAAGGTGAGCCCGAAAGGGACCTCACCGCCGTCTCGCACAAAGCCATGAAGATCGCTTTTCGCACCGGCGGTGTAGTCGGCATGTTCACAGTGGGGCTCGGTCTGCTCGGCGCCTCCTGTGTGGTGCTGGTCTACGCGGCCGACGCGCCGAAGGTGCTCGAAGGCTTCGGCCTCGGCGCCGCGCTGATCGCCATGTTCATGCGTGTCGGCGGCGGCATCTTCACCAAGGCCGCCGACGTCGGCGCCGACCTGGTCGGCAAGGTCGAGCAGGGCATCCCGGAGGACGACCCGCGCAACGCCGCGACCATCGCCGACAACGTGGGCGACAACGTCGGCGACTGCGCCGGCATGGCGGCCGACCTCTTCGAGTCGTACGCCGTGACCCTCGTCGCCGCGCTGATCCTCGGCAAGGCGGCGTTCGGCGACGCCGGCCTCGCCTTCCCGCTGATCGTGCCCGCGATCGGTGTCGTGACCGCGATGATCGGCATCTTCGCGGTCGCCCCGCGGCGCGCGGACCGCAGCGGAATGAGCGCCATCAACCGCGGATTCTTCATCTCCGCGGTGATCTCGCTGGTGCTGGTGGCGGCCGCGGTGTACCTGTACCTGCCGTCGACCTACGCCGACCTCGACGGAGTCACGGACGCCGCGGTCACCGCCAAGGACGGTGATCCGCGGATCCTGGCGGTCGTCGCCGTCGCCATCGGCATCGTGCTGGCCGCACTGATCCAGCAGCTGACCGGCTACTTCACCGAGACCACCCGACGCCCCGTACGGGACATCGGCAAGAGTTCGCTCACCGGCGCGGCCACCGTCGTCCTCGCCGGCATCTCGATCGGTCTGGAATCGGCCGTCTACACCGCCCTGCTGATCGGTCTCGGCGTCTACGGGGCCTTCCTGCTCGGCGGCACGTCGATCATGCTGGCCCTGTTCGCCGTGGCCCTGGCCGGCACCGGCCTGCTCACCACGGTCGGTGTGATCGTGGCGATGGACACCTTCGGCCCGGTCTCCGACAACGCGCAGGGCATCGCGGAGATGTCCGGCGACGTCGAGGGCGCCGGTGCCCAGGTGCTCACCGACCTGGACGCCGTGGGCAACACGACGAAGGCCATCACCAAGGGCATCGCCATCGCCACGGCCGTTCTCGCGGCCTCGGCCCTCTTCGGCTCGTACCGGGACGCGATCTTCTCGGCGGCGGACGACGTGGGCGAGAAGGTCTCCGGCAAGGGCGCGCCGCTGAATCTGATGATGGACATCTCGCAGCCCAACAACCTGGTCGGGCTCATCGCGGGCGCCGCGGTCGTCTTCCTGTTCTCGGGACTGGCGATCAACGCGGTCTCCCGGTCGGCCGGGGCCGTGGTCTACGAGGTGCGGCGGCAGTTCCGCGAGCACCCCGGGATCATGGACTACAGCGAGAAGCCCGAGTACGGGCGCGTCGTCGACATCTGCACCAAGGACGCGCTGCGCGAACTCGCCACGCCCGGCCTGCTGGCCGTGCTGACGCCGATCGCCATCGGATTCACCCTGGGCGTCGGAGCGCTCGGGTCGTTCCTCGCGGGTGCCATCGGCACCGGCACCCTGATGGCGGTCTTCCTCGCCAACTCCGGTGGCGCATGGGACAACGCGAAGAAGCTCGTCGAGGACGGCCACCACGGCGGCAAGGGCAGTGAGGCCCATGCCGCGACGGTGATCGGCGACACCGTGGGCGACCCCTTCAAGGACACCGCGGGTCCCGCGATCAACCCGCTGCTGAAGGTGATGAACCTGGTGGCGCTGCTCATCGCGCCGGCGGTCGTCAAGTTCTCCTACGGCGACGACAAGAGCGTGGGCATGCGCGTCCTCATCGCGGCGCTCGCACTGCTCGTCATCATCGGAGCGGTGTACGTCTCCAAGCGGCGTGGCATCGCCGTGGGCGAGGAGGACACCGTCGAGCGGACCGCCAAGACCGCTGATCCGGCGGTGGTTTCCTAGGCGGTCGCACAGCCTCTGACCTCACGACCGGTCAGATCGGGCAACCGGTGGGCGAACGGAGCGTACTGACGCTCCGTCCGCCCGCCGCGTGCGTGAAGCCCTCAACTTCGTGAGCCTTATCTCGCGTGGTGCAAATGGCGCAACAACTGATTAAACGGTCGTTCGACACGGTGTTGTCGCCCACTTGGCGTGTATGTTCCGGGGCCGAGAGCCATGGAAGGGACCAATCCGGTGAACAAGAAGCTCGCGGCCGCACTGTCCGGCGGTGCGGTACTGGTACTGGCGCTGTCGGGATGCAGCAGCGACGACGACAACGACGAGAAGCTGAACTCCTGGGCCAAGCAGGTCTGTGACGCCGTGAAGCCGCAGGCGAAGAAGATCGAGGCGGCCAACGCCGCGATCCAGAAGGAGACCTCGGACAGCAGCACGCCCAAGGACGTGCAGAAGACCGACGCACAGGCGTTCCAGGACATGTCGGACGCCTACAAGGCGATCGGCAACGCCGTGGACAAGGCCGGGGCGCCCGATGTCGAGGACGGCGAGAAGAAGCAGACCGACGCCGTCAAGGAGCTGAAGGGCATCTCCGCGTCGTACGCAGACCTGGAGAAGCAGGTCGACAAGCTCGACACCGACGACCAGGCGAAGTTCGCGGACGGCCTCAAGGGCATCGCCACTCAGCTCGACAAGCTGAGCCAGAGCGGCAACGACGCGCTCAAGAAGCTCGAGGAGGGCGACGTCGGCAAGGCGATGGCCAAGCAGGAGAGCTGCAAGTCGGCGTCCTCGGCGCCCAAGGCCTGACCCGGACACCTCCTGACCTGACGGCCGGCCTCCCGGCCGCCCCACGATTCCCGCGAAGGGCCCGGTACGCGCGCGTATCCGGCCCTTCGGCGTATCCGGCCGTTCGGCGTGCCTGGGGTGCCCGGCGCGTCCGGCTCACCGGGGTGCCGGCCCGGTGTCTTCAGGGCTGCCCCGCGACCCCCGTCCCCCGTCCCCCGGCTCCGGGCGTATCCGGCGTTCCTGAGCGCACTCGCCACTGGATGGTCCGCCGCCATGAGCATGGACGTGGACGTGGACGTGTCCGGGTCGGATGCCCACAGGGTGCCGGAGGTTGTCCACAGGCCGGGGTCCGGATGCGCGGGTTGTCCACAGGTGGACGCGCGGGGGTCGCGGGAGCGGAGACAATGGTCGGGTGAGTACCAGCGGCCTGCCCTCCCTGCCCACGTCCGACCCATCCGACGTCACCGCGCGCCTGCGGGACGCCCTGCTCGGCGCCTCGTTCACCGCCGACGGACTGCTCGATCTGCTCGGTGCGCCCGCGTACGCGGCCCTGGCGCGCAGCGAGACCGTGCCGGCGCTCCGGGCCACCCGCGGGGACACCGCGCTGGAGACGCTCGTACGGCTCTTCCTGCTCCAGCAGCCCGCACCCCACGCGCGCGTGGCGGACGTCCTGCCCGTCCGGGAGTGCCTGGAGAGCGGCTGGCTGACCCGGGTGGGCGAGGACGAGGTCGCCGCGACGGTGGACGTCCGGCCGTACGGCGGCCCCGGCGGCGAGGACTGGTTCATCGTCTCGGACCTGGGCTGCGCGGTCGGCGGGGCCGGCGGGATCGGCAGCCGCGAGGAGGGCGTCGTCCTCGGTGTGGGCGGGGCCTCCATGACGCTCGCCGGCATCACGGTGCGTACGCCGGTGGGGTCGGCGCTGGACCTCGGGACGGGTTCCGGCATCCAGGCGCTGCACGCCGCGCAGCACGCCACCCGGGTGACCGCGACCGACCCCAACCCGCGTGCGCTGCACATCACGGCGCTCACCCTCGCGCTCTCCGGTGCCCCGGCGGCGGACCTGCGCGAGGGGTCGCTCTTCGCGCCGGTCGCCGACGAGACGTACGACCTGATCGTCTCCAACCCGCCCTTCGTGATCTCGCCGGGAGCGCGCCTCACCTACCGGGACGGCGGGATGGCCGGGGACGATCTGTGCCGGACGCTCGTTCAGCAGGCGGGGGAGCGGCTGAACGAAGGGGGGTACGCACAGTTTCTGGCCAACTGGCAGCACATGGAAGGCGAGGAGTGGCAGGACCGGCTGCGCTCCTGGGTGCCGGACGGCTGCGACGCGTGGATCGTGCAGCGGGAGGTCCAGGACGTCACGCAGTACGCCGAGTTGTGGCTGCGGGACGCGGGGGACCACCGCTCGGATCCCGCCGAGTACCAGGCGCGGTACGACGCCTGGCTCGACGAGTTCGAGACACGCGGCGTGAAAATGATCGGCTTCGGATGGGTCACCCTGCGCAGAACCGGGGCGGCTGTCCCCTCCGTGACGGTGGAGGAGTGGCCGCACTCGGTCGAACAGCCGCTCGGGGAGGCGGTGCGGGCCCACTTCGAGCGTGTCGACTACCTCCGGGCGCACGACGACGCGGCCCTGCTGGCCGGGCACTTCAAGCTCGCCGGTGAGGTCGTCCAGGAACAGGTCGGGCTGCCCGGCGCGGAGGACCCGGAACACGTGGTGCTGCGGCAGAACCGCGGGATGCGCCGGGCCACCAAGGTGGACACGGTCGGCGCGGGCTTCGCGGGGGTGTGCGACGGCACGCTGAGCGCGGGGCGGATCCTGGACGCCATCGCGCAGCTGGTCGGCGAGGACCCAGTCCTGCTGCGCGACCGCACGCCCGCCCAGATCCGCCTGCTGGTGGAACAGGGCTTCATCGAGCCGGCGCGCTGAGCCGCACCGGACACCCGCACCGCCCACCCCGCCGCACCGCCCACCCCGGCGTGGCCCCCCCACCCTGCCGTAGCCCCGCCCACCCCGCCGGGGCCCCACCCCGCCGGGGCCCCACCCCGCCGTAGCCCCGCCCGGCCCCAGCCGCTCCCGCCCGGTCCCCGGCCCGTCCCCGCCCATTCCTCACCGGGTCCGTCTCCTCGCCCCGAGGTCCCGTCCGCCCTCGTTCACCCGGGGTTCGCACGCACGTCTCGCGGGCGTGCCAGCCTCCCGGTCCTGAGGGTCCGAGGGTGGGAGGAAGAGGCATGGAGAGTGGACCGGCGGTCTTCGCGGGGATGGTGTTCGCCCTGTTCGGATCGGGCCTGCTGCTGTGGACCGTGACGCGGGCGCGGCAGCGTCGCCCGGTGGCGCTCGGTGTGAGCCCCGTCGCATCGGTGACGTGTGCGAGCCTGGCCGGACTGGCCGCGCTGATCCTGGCGATGTGGTGCTTCACCCGGGTGTGAGGAGGGGCGCAAAGACGCGGGTCAGGGGCGTGGTCAGGGCAGTCCCGCGGTAACTGGCGGATCACCCTCCGCATAACGCACAAAGGGCTGGTCCGCACTCCGGGCGGCAGGAATGGCGGTAGTCGGGTTACCGTTCGAGTGGCCGTTGCGGGCTTTTCCCGTTTGACACGGGGGCGGGATGTACCGTCACACTCCGCAGCGTCAGCACGACCCGACCCCGGGTCGCAACCCGGGGGAGCACCCCCCGCGTCGACCGGAGAGAAGAGCGAAGTTGTCCCCGACCAGCGACACCGCACACGGCGGCCGCCGACTCGTCATCGTCGAGTCGCCTGCCAAGGCGAAGACGATCAAGGGCTATCTCGGCCCCGGCTATGTCGTCGAAGCGAGTGTCGGGCACATCCGCGACCTCCCCAACGGCGCCGCGGAGGTGCCCGAGAAGTACACCGGCGAGGTGCGACGCCTCGGTGTGGACGTCGACCATGACTTCCAGCCCGTCTATGTGGTCAACGCCGACAAGAAGTCCCAGGTCAAGAAGCTCAAGGACTTGCTGAAGGACTCCGACGAACTCTTCCTCGCCACCGATGAGGACCGCGAGGGCGAGGCCATCGCGTGGCACCTCCTCGAGGTCCTGAAGCCCAAGGTCCCGGTCCACCGGATGGTCTTCCACGAGATCACCAAGGACGCGATCCGCAGCGCCGTCGCCAACCCGCGCGAGCTGAACCAGCGCATGGTCGACGCCCAGGAGACCCGCCGCATCCTCGACCGTCTCTACGGCTACGAGGTCTCGCCGGTCCTGTGGAAGAAGGTCATGCCGCGCCTGTCGGCAGGGCGTGTCCAGTCGGTCGCGACCCGCCTCGTCGTCGAGCGGGAGCGCGAGCGCATCGCCTTCCGTTCCGCCGAGTACTGGGACCTGACCGGCACCTTCGGCACCGGCCGGGCCGGTGACCCGTCCGACCCGTCGTCGCTGGTCGCCCGCCTGACCACGGTCGACGGCCGGCGCGTCGCCCAGGGCCGCGACTTCGACTCCGTGGGGCAGCTGAAGACCGCGAACACCCTCCACCTGGACGAGGCGAACGCCCGCGCGCTCGCCGCGGCCCTGGAGGACACCCGCTTCTCCGTCCGCTCGGTCGAGTCGAAGCCGTACCGCCGCTCCCCGTACGCCCCGTTCCGTACGACGACGCTGCAGCAGGAGGCCTCGCGCAAGCTCGGCTTCGGCGCGAAGGCCACGATGCAGGTGGCGCAGAAGCTGTACGAGAACGGCTTCATCACCTACATGCGTACCGACTCCACGACCCTCTCGGAGACGGCGGTCTCCGCCGCCCGCGCCCAGGTCACGCAGCTCTACGGGGCCGACTACCTGCCGGACAAGCCGCGCACGTACGCCGGGAAGGTCAAGAACGCGCAGGAGGCGCACGAGGCGATCCGCCCCTCCGGGGACCGCTTCCGCACCCCCGCCGAGACGGGTCTGACCGGTGACCAGTTCAGGCTGTACGAGCTGATCTGGAAGCGGACCGTCGCCTCCCAGATGAAGGACGCGATCGGCAACTCCGTCACGGTGAAGATCGGTGGCACGGCCTCCGACGGGCGCGTCGCCGAGTTCAGCGCGTCCGGCAAGACGATCACCTTCCACGGCTTCCTCAAGGCGTACGTCGAGGGCGCCGACGACCCGAACGCCGAGCTGGACGACCGTGAGCGCCGGCTTCCGCAGGTCACCGAGGGCGACCCGCTCACCGCCGACGAGATCACGGTCGACGGCCACGCCACCAAGCCGCCGGCCCGCTACACCGAGGCCAGCCTGGTCAAGGAGCTCGAAGAGCGCGAGATCGGCCGCCCGTCGACGTACGCGTCGATCATCGGCACCATCCTCGACCGCGGCTACGTCTTCAAGAAGGGCACGGCGCTCGTCCCGTCCTTCCTGTCCTTCGCCGTGGTCAACCTGCTGGAGAAGCACTTCGGGCGGCTCGTCGACTACGACTTCACCGCCAAGATGGAGGACGACCTCGACCGCATCGCGCGCGGCGAGGCGCAGGCCGTGCCGTGGCTGCGGCGGTTCTACTTCGGCGAGGGCGAAGCGACCGGCGCCGCCGAGGCGGGCAACGGCGACGGCGACCACCTCGGCGGCCTCAAGGAGCTCGTCACCGACCTGGGCGCCATCGACGCCCGCGAGGTGTCGTCCTTCCCGGTCGGCAACGACATCGTGCTGCGCGTCGGCCGCTACGGCCCGTACATCGAGCGCGGTGAGAAGGACTCCGAGAACCACCAGCGCGCCGACGTCCCGGAGGACCTGGCCCCCGACGAGCTGAGCGTCGACTACGCGGAGGAGCTGCTCGCCAAGCCGAGCGGCGACTTCGAGCTGGGCGCCGACCCGTCCACGGGCCACCAGATCGTCGCCAAGGCCGGCCGCTACGGCCCGTACGTGACCGAGGTGCTCCCGGAGGGGACCCCGAAGACGGGCAAGAACGCGGTCAAGCCGCGGACCGCCTCGCTGTTCAAGTCGATGTCCCTCGACACGGTGACGCTGGAGGACGCCCTGCGGCTGATGTCCCTGCCGCGGGTCGTCGGCGCGGACGCCGAGGGCGTGGAGATCACCGCGCAGAACGGCCGCTACGGGCCGTACCTGAAGAAGGGCACCGACTCCCGGTCGCTGCAGGCCGAGGAACAGCTCTTCACCATCACCCTCGAAGAGGCGCTCGCGATCTACGCGCAGCCCAAGCAGCGCGGGCGCGCCGCCGCCAAGCCGCCGCTGAAGGAGCTCGGCGAGGACCCGGTCAGCGGAAAGCCGGTCGTGGTCAAGGACGGCCGCTTCGGTCCGTACGTGACCGACGGCGAGACGAACGCGACCCTGCGCTCCGGCGACAGCGTCGAGGAGATCACGCCCGAGCGCGGCTACGAGCTGCTCGCGGAGAAGCGCGCCAAGAGCCCGGCGAAGAAGACGGCGAAGAAGACCACCGCCAAGAAGGCCGCGGCCAAGAAGACGACCGCGAAGAAGGCGCCCGCCAAGAAGACGGCGGCGAAGAAGACGACGGCCTCGGGCACGGCCGCCGCCAAGAAGGCCCCCGCGAAGAAGGCCGCCGCCGAGAAGACGGCCGCTTCGGAGAGCTGACCGTGCCTCCCGGCGAGCCCCGGGAGGCACCGGCCGCCCCTACACCTTCCGGTGTGGGGGCGTCCGTATGTTCGGCCGCTGCTTCGAGGAGTTCGCCCGTCCGGATAGGCTGTCAGGATGACGCGAGCCGAGCAGCCAACGGCCCATGATCCGGCCCCCGACACCGCCCTGGTCGCAGATTCCCGAGAGCGCGCCGTCCGCGCGCTGTTGCGCCGCCCCCAGCTGAAACGGTTGTGGAGCGCGCAACTCGTGGGAGGTGTCGGCGACACCCTCGCCCTGCTGGTCCTGGTCGTCCTCGTACTCCAGGCCGCGGTCCTGGAGGGCTCCTTCGGCGACGGCTACCGCGGAGTGGCCGTCGCGGTGGCGGCGGTCTTCGGGGCGCGCGCCCTGGCGACGCTGCTCTTCGGGGCCGTACTCCTCGGGCCGCTCACGGCCCTGACGTCCCAGGAAGGACCCCTCGACCGCCGCTGGACCATGGTCGGGGCCGACGGTCTGCGCGCGGCGCTCCTGATCGTCGCCCCCCTGTGGATCGACTGGACCCCCGACAGCGCGCTCGCCGTCCTCCTCGTCACCGCCTTCGTGAGCGGCGTCGCCGAACGCTTCTGGACGGTCTGCCGTGAGAGCGCGGCGCCCGCGCTGCTGCCCGCGCCGCCCCCGGAGGGCGCCACGGTGCGCCCGCTGCCGGACCACATGGACGCGCTGCGGCGGCTGTCGCTGCGCACACAGTTCGTCGCGGTGCCGCTCGGAGCGGCCGCGCTCGTCCTGGTGTCGCTGATCAGCAATCTGCTGGGCGCGGGGATCGACTGGTTCGACCAGCACCAGGTGGCGCTCTCCTCGTACGTCGCCGCCGGTCTGTTCGCCGCCTCGCTGTCCGTGCTCACCTACCTCGAACTGCCCGACACGCGCACCCCGCGTGCGCGGTCGCCCCTCGAAGGGCTGCGCCGCCCCCGCACGGGCACCGGCGTCGACAAGGGCCGTACCGGCGCCGTTCCCCTGCTCGTGCCGGCCTGCGCGGCCGTCGCCGGGGCGATCGCGGCGGCCGTCGCCGTCTCCGTGCTGCACGCCAAGGACCTCGGCGGCGGGCCGGTGACGTACGGGCTGCTGGTCCTCGCGCTGACCGGTGGCACGGCCGCCGGAATCCGTGTGGCGCCGTCCGTGCTGCCGTCGCTGTCACGGCGCAGGCTGCTCGCCCTCGCCATCGCCTTCACGGGTGTCGCTCTCCTCGCCGCCGGGCTCGTCCCGGACGTCACCACCGTGCTGCTGATAGCGGCGCTCGCGGGCATCGGCGCCGGCGTCGCCGCGAACACCGGGCACGCGCTGCTCGACCAGGAGGCCGAGGAGTACCGGCGGGCGCGCACGACCGAACACCTGCACGCAGTCGTACGGGTGTTCGTGGCTCTGGGCGCGCTGGTGGCGCCGCTCGTGGCGGCCGCGATCGGACCGCACCGCCTGGAGAACGGCAAGTTCGTCTTCGCGCACGGGGGAGCCGCGTTCACGCTGATGCTCGTCGGCGCCCTGCTGCTGCCGGTGGCCGCGCTGGTGCTGGCCAAGGTCGACGACCGGTCCGGAGTGCCGCTGCGCCACGACCTGCTGGACGCGCTGCGCGGTGGCGACGACCCCGTGCAGACGCTCGCCTCGAACGGCTTCTTCATCGCCCTGGAAGGCGGCGACGGGGCCGGGAAGTCGACCCAGGCCGAGGCGCTCGCCGAGTGGATCCGGGCCAAGGGCCACGAGGTCGTGCTGACCCGGGAGCCGGGCGCCACCCCCGTCGGCAAGCGGCTGCGGTCGATCCTCCTCGACGTCTCCTCGGCCGGACTGTCGCACCGGGCGGAGGCCCTGCTGTACGCGGCCGACCGCGCCGAACACGTGGACACCGTGGTGCGGCCCGCACTGGAGCGCGGCGCCGTCGTCATCTCGGACCGCTACATCGACTCCTCGGTGGCCTACCAGGGCGCGGGCCGTGACCTGTCGCCGACGGAGATCGCCCGCATCTCGCGCTGGGCCACGGACGGGCTCGTGCCGCACCTGACGGTGCTGCTCGACGTCTCGCCCGAGGCGGCGCGCGAGCGGTTCACCGAGGCTCCCGACCGGCTGGAGTCGGAGCCCGCCGAGTTCCACGCACGCGTGCGCTCCGGTTTCCTGACCCTGGCCGCGGCCGACCCCGGGCGCTACCTGATCGTCGACGCGGCTCAGGAGCCCGAGGCCGTCACCACGGTCGTCCGGCACCGCCTCGACGCGTTGCTGCCGCTCTCCGAGGCCGAGGTGAAGGCTCAGGAGGAGGCACGCAAGGCCGCCGAGGAGGAGGCCCGCAGGAAGGCGGAGGAGGAGGCCGCCCGCAAGGCCGAGGAGGAGCGCATCGAACGCGAGCGGCAGGAGCAGCTCGCCCGGCTGCGCGCCGAGGAGGAGGAGCGCAAGCAGCGCGAACTCGAAGAGGCACAGCGGCGTGAGGCCGAACGCCAGGCGGAGGAGGCCCGGCAGCGCGCCGAGGAGGCCCGCCGCAGGGCCGAGGAGGAGCGGGTCAGGCGTCTCGCCGAGGAGAAGGCGCGGGCCGCCGAGGAGGAACGCCGGCGCAGGCAGGCCGAGGAGGAGGCGCGACTGCGGGCCGAGGCCGAGGAGCGCCGCCTGGAGAAGCAGCGGAAGGCCGAGGAGGCCCTGCTGCGCGCCGAGTCGGCGCGCAGGGCGGCGGAAGCCGCCGCCGCGGCGTCGGCGGCGGCCGCGAACCCGACGGTGACCCGCCCGTCGTCGCCTCCCGCGCAGCCCGCTTCGCCCGTCGCCGCACAGACCGCGCCGACCGGCAAGAGGTCGACCGGCAAGAGGTCGAACGGCGAGACGGCGAACGGCGAGACGGCGAACGAGACGACCGTGCCCACGCCGGTCGTGAAGCCTGCGGCGGGCCCGGGGCGTGGCTCCGGCGCCGGTTCCGGCCCGGGGTACGACGCCGAGGAGACGGCCAGGATCCCGCAGCCCCCGGCGCCCGAGGGGGCGGTGGACGAGACGACGGTGCTGCCCCGGTTCCCCGCCGAGGCGGACGAGACGGCCGTGCTGCCGCCGGTCGCTCCGGGCGCGGCCGACGAGACGGCCGTGCTGCCTCCCGTACGTCCCGGACATGACGGCGGCACGGGCGGCGGGGCCGGTGATCCCGCGGACCGTGTCCCTCCGGGCTACTTCCGGGAGGAGCACCGGGACCCGGCGCCCGAGTCGCCCCAGGAGCGCACCCGTGAGCTCCCGCAGGTCGACGAGGTGGGCGCTCCGCGCCACCGTTCGCGTCCCGACTGGGCGGAGGAGACTCCGCTGGACGACCTGCCGACGCTTGCGGACGAACTGCTGGGCGGCCGCGACGAGGACGGCCCGCACGACGACGAGGAACCCGGCAGGGGCCGGGGCGGCCGCCGCCGTCGCTGACGTGGCCGGCCGAAGGGCGGCACCGGGTCCCCGGTGCCGCCCTTCGGCTGCGCCGCCCGCCCGGCCACCTCCCCGACCGGGTCTCCACGACCGGCCTCCCCGACCGGTGGGAAGGCCGGGCGGGGAGCGTTGTCAGTCCTCTCCCGCACAATGGGATCCGGCAAGGCGAAGTGTGACGAAAGGGCGGTGCCCCATGCCCGTGTGGGACGACCTGGTGGGCCAGGAGAAGGTGACCGCGCAGCTCGCGGCGGCCGCCCGGGACGCCGACGCCCTGGTCACCGCCGCCGCCACCGGCGCCCCGCCGCCGGAGGCGTCGAAGATGACGCACGCCTGGCTGTTCACCGGCCCGCCCGGCTCGGGCGCCGCCACCGCCGCGCGGGCCTTCGCGGCGGCGCTCCAGTGCGTGAGCCCCGACCGCGCCCTCGGCGGCGTCCCCGGCTGCGGGTTCTGCGACGGCTGCCACACCAGCCTGGTCGGCACCCACGCCGATGTACAGGTCATCCGTACCGAACTGCTCTCCATGGGCGTGAAGGAGACCCGCCATCTCGTCCGCGGCGCCCAGATGTTCCCGGCGAACGGCCGCTGGCAGGTCATCGTCCTGGAGAACGCCGACCGTCTCACGGAAGGCGCGTGCAACGTCATCCTGAAGGCCGTGGAGGAGCCCGCTCCGCGGACGGTCTGGCTTCTGTGCACCCCGTCCGTCGAGGACGTCCTGCCCACGATCCGGTCGCGCTGCCGCCTGCTGACGCTCCGCACCCCGCCCGTGGACGCGGTCGCCGACCTGCTGATACGGCGTGACGGCGTCGAGCCCGAGGTGGCGGCCGCGGCCGCGCGCGCGACCCAGGGCCACATCGACCGGGCCCGCCGCCTCGCCACCGACCCGGCCGCCCGTGCGCGCCGGGCCGCCGTCCTCAGACTTCCGCTCCGCGTCGAGGACGTCGGCGGCTGCCTCAAGGCGGCGCAGGAGCTCGTCGACACGGCGGCGGAGGACGCCAAGCAGCTCGCCGAGGAGGTCGACGTCAAGGAGACCGAGGACCTGAAGGCGGCGCTCGGGGCGGCCCAGGGCGGCCGGATGCCGCGCGGCACGGCGGGCGCGATGAAGGAGCTGGAGGACAAGCAGAAGAGCCGCAGAACACGCACCAAGCGCGACACCCTCGACCTCGCCCTGCTCGACCTCACCGGGTTCTACCGGGACGTGCTCGCCCTCCAGCTCGGCTCGCGGGTGGCCATCGCGAACGCGGACGCCGAGGACACGCTGGAACGCCTGGCGCGCGGCGGCACCCCGGAGTCCACGCTCCGCCGCATCGACGCGATCGCCGCCTGCCGCGACGCCCTCGACCGCAACGTGGCTCCGCTGCTCGCGGTGGAGGCGATGACGATGGCACTGCGGGCGGGCTGAGGAGGACGGGGAGCACTCCGAGCCGGGGTCGAGCCGGGGTCCCTCGTACGAGCGGAAACGGCCACACGTGGTGACCGAGTGATTGCTGACGGTTACGCTCGGACGATGCAGACCAGGCGCATCCTTGGCACCTCCGGCACCTCCGGCATCTCGGGCCCCCGCCGTGACTCCCGAGCCCCCCGCCCCCTCCGGCCACTGCGGTCGCTGCCCGCCCGGTGCGGCCTCGCGCTGGCGGCGGGCGCGCTCCTCGCCACCGCCGCCTGCTCCCCGGGAAGCTCCACGACGACCTCGACGCAGGACGCGGCGCTGGCGGCGCTGCCCCGGTCCACCCCGTCGGTGCTGGCCCCGTACTACGGGCAGAAGCTCAGCTGGCGCGCGTGCGGCGTCCCCGGCTTCGAGTGCACCACCATGAAGGCCCCGCTCGACTACGCCAAGCCGGCCGCGGGGGACGTCAGACTGGCGGTCGCCCGGAAGAAGGCCACGGGCCCGGGCAAGCGGATCGGTTCCCTGCTGGTCAACCCCGGCGGCCCCGGCGGCTCGGCGATCGGCTACCTCCAGTCGTACGCGGGCATCGGCTACCCGGCGGCGGTCCGCGCCCGGTACGACATGGTCGCCGTCGACCCGCGCGGAGTGGCCCGCAGCGAGCCGGTGAAGTGCCTCACCGGCAAGGAGATGGACGCGTACACGCAGACGGACGTCACCCCGGACGACCGGAAGGAGACGGCCCGCCTGGTTGACGCCTACAAGGACTTCGCGGACGGTTGCGAGCGCCGGTCGTCCGAGCTGCTGCGGCACGTGTCCACCGTCGAGGCGGCCCGCGACATGGACATCCTGAGGGACGCGCTGGGCGACAGGAAGCTGACGTACGTCGGAGCGTCGTACGGGACGTTCCTCGGCGCGACGTACGCGGGTCTCTTCCCGAAGCGGGTGGGCCGGCTGGTGCTGGACGGCGCCCTGGACCCCTCGCTCACGGCCCGCGAGCTGAACAGGGAGCAGACGGAGGGCTTCGACACGGCCTTCCAGTCCTTCGCGAAGGACTGCGTACGCCACTCCGACTGTCCCCTGGGCGGACGGGGCACGAGCCCGGAACAGGTGGGCAGGAACCTGAAGGCCTTCTTCACGAAGCTCGACGCCTCGCCCCTCCCGGCGGGCGACGCGGACGGACGCAGGCTCGGCGAGGCACTCGCGACGACCGGCGTGATCGCGGCCCTGTACGACGAGGGCTCCTGGCCCCAGCTGCGTGACGCCCTCACTGCGGCCATGAAGAAGAAGGACGGCTCGGGCCTGCTGGCCCTCGCCGACAGCTACTACGAGCGTGACCCGGACGGGACGTACGCGAACCTGATGTTCGCCAACGCGGCGGTGAACTGCCTGGACCTTCCGCCGGCCTTCTCGGGCCCCGGCGAGGTGGAGGCCGCGGTCCCCGACTTCGAGAAGGCGTCCCCGGTCTTCGGCGAGGGCCTCGCCTGGGCCTCGCTGAACTGCGCGTACTGGCCGGTGCGGCCCACGGGCGAGGCGCACCGGATCGAGGCGAAGGGCGCCGCCCCCATCGTGGTCGTCGGCACCACCCGCGACCCGGCCACCCCGTACGCCTGGGCCCGCTCCCTCGCCGGCCAGCTCTCCTCCGCCACCCTCCTCACCTACGCCGGTGACGGCCACACCGCCTACGGCCGCGGCAGCGACTGCGTCGACTCCGCGATCAACCGCTACCTCCTCGAGGGCACCCCTCCGGCTGAGGGAAAGCGCTGCTCATAGCCCCTGCCGCGGCCCCTCCCGGGCTGTGTGCGGACCACTCCGGAAACTGTGTAGACTTACCCGCGTTGCTGATCGCACCATAGTGCGGACAGCGCGCCGCCTTAGCTCAGATGGCCAGAGCAACGCACTCGTAATGCGTAGGTCTCGGGTTCGAATCCCGAAGGCGGCTCGGAATCACCCCAGGACTCACTCGCCGTGACCTGGGGTTTTTTCATGCCCGGGCGGTGCCGAGGGGGCGGCGTCGGTCAGTGGGGAGTGGGTCCGGCGGGGGCGGTCCGGGGGGAGCGGTTGACGGCGGACATGATCGCGTTCACCGAGGCGGTCAGGACCGAGGTGTCCCAGCCCGCGCCCCAGCGGACGGTGCCGGCGACCCGGCATTCGGCGTAGGCGACGGCGGGGCTGCCCGGGCCCGGGGTGGTGGAGTGCTCGGTGTAGCCGAGGACGTCGACGGTGATGCCGACGGCGCGCAGGGCGTCGGCGAGGGCGGAGAGCGGGCCGTTGCCCGTGCCCTCGCAGGAGTGGTCCCGGCCATCGGCGCGCAGCGTGCACGTGAACCGGTGCTCACCGGGGGCGGTTTCCGTGGTGTTCCAGGAGACCAGGGTGACCGGGCCGTCCAGGGCCGGGGCGATGTAGGTGGTGCGGAAGAGTTCCCACAGTTCCTTGGGGGACAGTTCCTGCCCGGTGGCGTCGGTGACCCGCTGCACCGTGCGGGAGAAGTCCGGGCGCATCGTCCGTGGCAGGTCCAGGCCGTGGTGAGTGTGGAGGAGGTGGGCGATGCCGCCCTTGCCGGACTGGGAGTTGATGCGGATGACCTCCTCGTAGGTGCGGCCGATGTCGCCCGGGTCGACGGGCAGGTACGGCACCGCCCATGGAGCCGCCCCGGCGGGGACGCCGGTCTCGGCGGCCCGCTCGGCGTGGTGGGCCATCCCCTTGGCGATGGCGTCCTGGTGGGTGCCGGAGAAGGCGGTGTGGACGAGGTCGCCGCCGTAGGGGTGCCGGGGGTGGACGGGCAGCCGGTTGCAGTGCTCGACCACCTCGCGCACCGCGTCGATGTCGGAGAAGTCGATCATCGGGTCGACGCCCTGGGCGAAGAGGTTCAGGGCCAGGGTCACCAGGTCGACGTTGCCGGTGCGCTCACCGTTGCCGAACAGGCACCCCTCCACACGCTGGGCGCCCGCGAGGACGGCGAGTTCGGCGCAGGCGACGCCGGTGCCGCGGTCGTTGTGGGGGTGCACGGAGAGGATCACGCAGTCGCGCCGGGCGAGGTGACGGTGCATGTACTCGATCTGGTCGGCGTACACGTTGGGCGTGGCGATCTCCACCGTCGCCGGCAGATTGTGGATCACCGGACGGTCGGGGCTCGCCTCCCACAGCTCGGTGAGGCTGTCGCACACCTCCAGGACGAAGTCCGGTTCGGTGAGGTTGAACACCTCGGGGGAGAACTCGAACCGGATGCCGGCGCCCGGCCGCTCCTCCGCACGGCACATCAGATGCGTGGCCGCCTCCCGGATCAGCGCGTGGACTTCGGCACGGGAGCGGCCCAGGACGACGTCCCGCCACGTGGGAGCGGTCGCCGTGTAGAGGTGGACCAGGGTGCGGGGGAGTCCTTCGACGGAGGCGACGGTCCGGTCGATCAGGTCCGCGCGGGCCGCCGTGAACACGGAGACGGTCACGTCGTCGGGCACGGCGTCGCTGTCGGCCAGGTGCCGTACGAAGTCGAAGTCGGTCTGGCTGGCGGAGGGGTAGCCCACCTCGATCTCCTTGTAGCCCATGGTGACCAGGAGATCGAACATGCGCCGCTTGCGTGCGGTGTCCATCGGCTCCGCCAGTGCCTGGTTGCCGTCGCGCAGGTCGACCGGCACCCACAGCGGCGCCTGCTCGATCCGGCGTGACGGCCAGGTCCGGTCGGTCAGCGGCAGGGCGACCCGCTCGTGCGCGGGCCGGTAGCGGTGGTGCGGCATCGCGCTCGGCCGCTGGGGGTTCCAGCGCGGGGCGCCCGCCGGCACGTCACCGGAGGGGGTGCGGAGGGTGGGGAACGCCGTGGCCGCCGGGGCCGGGAAGGTGGAGGGCATCGTGCGGAACTTCTTTCGGTCGTCCGTCAGGCGACCGGCGCAGCCCGGAACCCCGCTGCGGGGTGCCGGTCGTGTCAGACCCCGCAGCGGCAGCCGAGAAGAAGGAACTCGCGCGACAGCATGCGGGTAAAATAACCACAACTCAGCTCCTCAGACAACCTGAGGTCCCAAGGAAAGGCGAAACCGGATGTCACTGGGCGCCCTGCGGCCGTCCCCTCTGGTCGAGCAGGCCACGGACCATCTGCGCGAACAGATCACGGGCGGTGCGTGGCCGGTCGGGACGAAGCTCCCCGGGGAGACCGCCCTGGCCAAGTCCCTCGGCGTGGGACGCTCCACCGTCCGTGAGGCCCTGCGGGCGCTGGCCGGGGCCGGGCTCGTGCGGTCGCGTCAGGGATCCGGTGTCTTCGTCATCGCGACCCGGCCCAGGCAGGACTGGTCCACCCAGCTCCGCCAGGCGGCCGTCGCCGATGTCTACGAGGTCCGGATGCTCGTCGAGGTGGAGGCCGCCCGGCTGGCGGCGCGGCGCCGTACCGACGAGGACATCGCCGTCCTCCAGGAGGCGCTGGCCGGGCGGCGGGCGGCGGCGCACGCAGGCGACGCCGAGTTCGTCGGGGCCGACATCGCCCTGCACGCGGGCGTGGTCGACGCGGCACACAACCCGGTGCTCACCGGCCTGTTCACCGAGTTCGTACCCGTGCTGCAGCAGGGGCTGCTCGATCTGGTCGAGCTGCTCGGCCTCCGCGCCGACCCGGAGTACGGCGACGAGAGCCACGCCGCGATGGTCGACGCCGTCGTGCGCGGCGACGCCGACGCGGCCGCGCGCGAACTGCGCGACGAGCTCACGCGGACGCTGGCCCTGCTCAACTCCCTCTGACCCGCCTCGTTCTCCCCGGAAGCCCCCGCGCGGGGACATACAGTGATAGCCCGGGCCGGGCGGGGAGACGGAGGGGACGTGGGGTCGTCGGAGTTGCTCATCGTGCTGGACCGGGACGGGGGTACGCCGCTGCAGCAGCAGGTGTGCGACCAGGTCACCGCCCTGGTGCGGTCGGGCCGGCTGCGGCCGGGCGAGACGGTGCCCGCGTCCCGTGAACTCGCCGCGCAGCTCGACGTGTCCAGGACCGTCATCACCCGCGCGTACGAACTCCTGCGCGCCCACGGCATCCTCACCGCCCGGCGCGGTTCCGGCACCAGGGTCGCCGGTCCGGCGGCCGGTGCCGCCCCGGTCCGTCCCTCCCGCCCGGCGTCCACGACGCTCGCCCCGCAGCCGCCCAGGGCCACCGACGGCGGCAACGCGCTGTGGCAGCCCTGGGAGCCGCCGCCCACCCGGCACCCGGGTGTCGCGCTCGACTTCCGGCACGGCACTCCGGCGCTCGCGGACTTCCCCGTCGCCCGCTGGCGGCAGTCCCTGCACGACGCGTACGGCCGCGCCGACGTCGCCGCGCTCGGCTACGGCCCGGCCGAGGGCTCCCCGGCGCTGCGGACGGAGATCGCCGCCCTCGTCCGGCAGAGCCGGGCCCTCGACGCGTCCCCCGACCGCATCATGGTCACCGGCGGCGCCACCCAGGCCCTGGACATCCTCGTCCGGATGCTGGTCGCGCCGGGTGACGTGGTGGTGATCGAGGACCCCAGCCACACCGTGCTGCGTCAGGTGTTCGGCTGCTCCGACGCGGCCGTCGTGCCCGTCCCCGTGGACGAGGAGGGGCTGCGGGTGGAGGACATCGACGCCTGTGTGCGGGCCCGGGGGCACGATCCGGAGCGGGTGAAACTGGTGTACGTCACGCCGTCGCACCAGTTCCCGACCGGGTTCATCATGTCCGGGGGACGGCGGCGCGGGCTCCTGAAGTGGGCGTACGAGCACGGCGCGACGGTCCTGGAGGACGACTACCACAACGAGTTCACGTTCACCGCCGAGCGGCTGCCCGCGCTGGCGGCCGAACGGCACCGGGACACCGTCGTCTACGTGGGCAGCTTCAGCAAGACGCTCTTTCCCGCGCTGCGGATCGGCTACGCGGTGCTCCCGCGCCCTCTCGTGCAGCCCTTCCTGGGCATCAAGTGGATCACCGACCGGCTGACGCCCACGGTCGCCCAGGAGGCGCTCGCCGACTTCGTGTCCACCGGCGCGTACGCCCGCCACATCAGCCGTATGACACGGCTGTACCGGCAGCGCAGAGGCCGCCTGCTCGGGGAGCTGTACGAGCACTTCGGTGCCGAGGTCCGCATCTCCGGCGAGGCCGCCGGCCTGCACGTGCTGGTCACCCTCACCGGGGCGCGAGGCGTTCCGGAGGACACGATCGTCCGGCTGGCGGCCGGTCGCGGAGTCCGGATCTACCCCGCGTCCGGCTACTTCGTCCAGGACCCGCCGGCCGAACCGACGTTCCTGATGGGGTACGCGGCCCTGCCCGTCGCCCGTATCACCGAGGGAGTCGCCCTGCTGGCCGAAGCGGTGCGCGAGGCGACGGGCGCCCGGGGGGACCGGCCCCCGGCTCCCGCGGTTCCGTGAAGCGCGGGCGGTGGAAGCGGGCGAGGTGCGCGTACGGCACGGTGCAGTCGAAGTGGGCCTTCGCCGTACGCCCTTCGCCCGACAGCGTGTCCGAGTACGCGGGGGACTGGGTCGGGTCCAGGGGGAAGCCCTCCCGGTCCGGCAGCACCGAGACGTCCCGGTCGGCCTGCAGCCGGGTGGTCATCGCCCACCACAGGTCCGCGTCCGACTCCAGGTCGACGTCCTCGTCCACGGAGACGACCAGCTTGGCCATCCGGAACTCCTCCAGCACCGACTCCGCGGCCTTGCGCACCGCCTCGTCGTCGGTGGCCGACCGTTTGGCCGGCCACTGGATCACCACCATGAGCTGGCCGCCGCCCGCCGTGTGGCAGTGCACCGCCCGGGCCGGTGTGCCCAGCTGCCGCAGCCGGCCGAGGACCGCCGCCTCCATTCCGAAGCCGAGCAGCACCGACTGCTCGTGTCCCGGGCCCGAGACGGTCTGCAGGATCGCTCCCTCGCGTGCCGTGATCCCGGAGATCCGGACGGTGGGGAGCCCCGGGTGGGCCCGTCCCTGATAGCCGAGGAACTCCGGTGTCGCGTACGGCCCGCGGGGGTTCTCCGGCACCGGGCCGGGCAGCAGCTCGCCCTCCAGGACGTACTCGGCGTGCGCGACGCACTCCGCGTCGACCGTCCGGCAGGACGTCAGCTCCACCGGAGCGCCGCCCAGCGCGCCCGCCACGGCGAGTTCGTCGACTCCGCCGGGGACGAGGGACGCCGGGCAGCACGAGGAGAGCAGGACGGCCGGCCCGAGCCCCAGATGGATCGCGACCGGCAGCGGCCGGCCCCGGCGCAGGGCCGCCAGATGGGCGGCTTCCAGGTGCCGTCCCGGCACCATCCAGATCGACAGCTCGCCGGGGCCCCGCACACACATCCGGTGGATCGACAGGTTGCGCACCCCGGTCTCCGGATGGGTCGCGAGGACCGCGCCGAGCGTCAGATAGGGGCCCGCGTCCGCGTCGGTGAGCACCGGCACCGGCAGCGCGGTGAGGTCCGGCGCGAGCTCCCGGCGGCCGGGGCCGCGGCCGCCCCTCAGCCGCACCGGCGGCAGAGGCGACGCGACCGCGTCGAGCAGGCGGTACGGGAGTTGCGAGGGGGTGCACTTCAGCAGCGCGGCGGCCCGGCGGCGGGTGCCGTACAGGCCGATGAGCACGGCCCGGGCCTCGGCGCCCGCGGCAGCCGGCGTGACCCGCTCGAAGAGGACGGCGGGCCCCGGACCCGTCGGAGGCGGCGCCGGTGTCCCGGCCCAGGCCGCGTACCGGGAGGAGACCCCGAACCGGGCCGGGACCTCCTCCCGTTCCCGCACCAGCTCGCCGGGCATCAGGTCCAGCCCGGCGAGCGCGGTGCGCAGATCCGCGAGACGGCGGCGCGTCACGACATGCCCTCCGGTGCGGCGGCCCGCCGCTCGGCGAGCCGGTCGAGCTGCAGCGCCGTCAACTCGGCGACGAGCGTGCGGTACGTGGCCTCCGCGATCCCGGGAGGCATGCCCTGCTCGTCCGCGAGCCGGCGCACCTTGGCGATCACCTGGGCGACGCGGTCGGGCGAGCGCACCGCCTCCTCGTCGCTCTTGTACTCGGTCAGCTCCCTCACCACCCGGGTACGCGCGGCGAGCAGGCCGACGATCTGGCGGTCCAGAAGGTCGATGGAGCCGCGCAGCTCCTCGATCCGCGCCGTGGCCGTCATGGCGCGGGCACCTCGTCGATCACGTACACGACGGTGGGCTCGCCCGCGGAGCCCTGGGAGCGGTGCCGCTCGTCACCGGGGATGACGAAGCCCATGCCGGGGCGGCAGGGCACCGAGCGGTCGTCGAAGTGGATGGTGAACTCGCCCTGCAGCACGTAGCCCTGGTGGCCGCGCTCGCACCACTCCTGTTCGTCGAAGCCCGGGGGCAACTCCATCAGGCGCACCCGCAGACCTCCGGTGTACGCGATCTTCACCCGGCCCTCGGCGCCGGGCTTGTGCCACTTCTCCCAGGGGACGGTGTCGAAGTCGATGCCGACGAGGGCGGGGGCCGTGGTGGTCATGGTGGGAGTACTCCTCGGTGGGCGGTGGTGGTGGCGTGGGTCTGGACGACGTGGTGGTGGCGTGGGTCAGGACATCGAACGCGCGCGTACGACCCGTTCGTTGCGGTCGTCGAGGGGCAGCACCGACTCGTCGGAGCTCGCCCTGACCCTGCGCAGCAGCAGGGTCATGTCGATCATTCGGTGGACCATGCGCTCCAGGGCGTCCACGCCCTCGGGGTCGCGCAGGCCCGGCTCCCGCGAGGTGTTGCGCAGCAGGGCGGGGAAGCCGCTGCCCACCATGATCATGCGGTTGAGCAGCAGATTGTCCATGAGCTGGTTGTGCACGGAGGCGTCGCTGTAACGGCGGCCGGTGACGATGATCCCGCCGACCTTGTTGGCGAGCGGCCGGTCGAACCGCAGATAGCCGACGCCCGCCCTCTCGATGAAGATCTGCATGAGATGGGCGAGGCCGAAGCCGTGCACGGGCACGGCGTAGATGATCCCGTCGGCCCGCTTCATCTCCTCGACGATGGCGGGCATGTCGTCCGGAAGGGCGCACGGGCTCGTCCGGTTGTTGCAGTCGCCGCACGGACTGCAGGGTGAGATGCGGTGGTCGCGCAGATGCACCTCACGGAAGACGGCACCCCGCTCCCGCACCAGTCCGCCCGCGTGCGCGAGCGCCAGATCCGTGTTCCCCCCGGCACGCTCGGACCCCGATATACCGAGGATGACGGGCTTCGCTCCGTGTACGCCTTGCATGAACTCCCCCATGAGTCACTGATCTCGCCCTCTCGTCAGGACCGGTCCCGACCCCGCTCCCGGGGTCCGGACCGGTCCGGACGAGAGGCACTGCGGGGCGGAGCCGGCCGGCCCCGCCCCTCCCCCTGCCGGCCGGTCAGTCCTCGAGCTTCCCGGCGAAGTAGTCGATGTAGGCCTGCATGTCGAAGTGGCCGTGCCCGGAGAGGGAGAACAGGATGCTCTTCTCCTCGCCGGACTCCTTGCAGGCGAGCGCCTCGTCGATGGCCACGCGCACGGCGTGCGTGGACTCCGGCGCCGGCACGATGCCCTCGTTGCGGGCGAAGGTCACCCCGGCCTCGAAGCAGGCGGTCTGCGGGACGGCACGGGCCTCCAGGACGTCGATGTCCTTGAGGGCGCTGATGATCGGCGACATGCCGTGGTAGCGCAGACCGCCCGCGTGGATGCTCGGCGGCACGAAGTCGTGGCCGAGGGTGTGCATCTTGGTGAGCGGGGTCATGCCCGCGGTGTCACCGAAGTCGTAGTCGTACTTCCCCTCGGTCAGGGTCGGGCAGGACGACGGCTCGACGGCGACGGCCCGCACGGAGCGTCCGCCGCGCAGCTGCTCGCCGAGGAAGGGCAGTGCGAGGCCGCCGAAGTTGGAGCCGCCGCCGGCCGCGCCGATCACGATGTCCGGGTAGTCCTCGGCCAGTTCCATCTGGAGCTGGGCCTCCTGACCGATGATCGTCTGGTGCAGCAGTACGTGGTTGAGCACCGAGCCGAGCGCGTACTTGGCGGATCCGCCACTGCTGAGGGCCGCCTCCACCGCCTCGGAGATGGCGAGTCCCAGGCTTCCGGGGGAGTCCGGGTCGGCGGCGAGAGCGGCCCGGCCGGCCTCGGTGAGGTCGCTGGGGCTGGGGCTGACACGGGCCCCGTAGGTCTCCATCAGGCCGCGGCGGTAGGGCTTCTGCTGGTAGCTCACCTTGACCATGTAGACCTCGCAGAGGAGGCCGAAGTACTGGCAGGCGAGGGAGATGGAGCTGCCCCACTGGCCGGCGCCGGTCTCGGTGGTGAGCCGCTCCACGCCCGCCCGCTTGTTGTAGTACGCCTGCGGGATCGCGGTGTTGGGCTTGTGGCTGCCGGCCGGGCTGACGCCCTCGTTCTTGAAGTAGATGCGGGCCGGGGTGTCGAGCGCCTTCTCCAGACGGCGGGCCCTGACCAGCGGGCTGGGCCGCCACTGCCGGTACACGTCGATGACGGCGCCGGGGATGTCCACCTCGCGGTCGGTGGAGAACTCCTGGGCTATCAGCTCGCCCGGGAAGAGGGGCTCCAGGTCGGCCGCGGTGATCGGCTCCCGGGTGCCGGGGTGCAGCATCGGGTCCAGCGGCTTCGGCAGGTCGGCGACCACGTTGTACCAGGTGGTGGGCATGCGGTCTTCGGACAGCAGGAACTTCGTCTGCGACATGAACACTTTCCTCGGTCGAGCGGAGCGGGTGGAGCCACGTGGGCGGAGTCGTTGGAGTCGGTGGGAGCGGAGTCGGTGGAGTCGGTGTGGAAGGGGAGTCGAGTGGCCGGCGCGGGCGGCCGCGAGGGGCGGCGTCCCCGCGCCGCTACGCGCCGGGTGCCGACGCCTCCGCGGTCCGGGCGGAGGGCGCCGGGTGGGCCGGCGCGGGTGCGGGATCGCCCCCGGCGACCGGGCCGGCGACGGCCGGGTCCCTGGTGGCCGGGTCCCCGGTGGCCGGATCTCCGGCGGCCGACGGCCTGATCCGCAGCAGGGCGAACGCCGCCATGCCGACCAGGGGCGCAGCGAGGAGAATCAGGAAGACGGGCTGATGGCCCTGCCACGTCCAGACCACGCCGAGGCCGACCGGCACCACGAGCCGGGCGAGGCCGAGCACGAAGCCGTTCAGCGCCATGAAGCCGCCGACCCGGCGCTCGTCGACATGGTCGGCGATGTACGTGGGCACGACGACGGAGACGATGATCTCTCCGAGCGTCCAGACCACCGTGGACAGCAGGATGGCCGCCAGCGAGAACCCGACGACGATCACGCCGAGACCCATCGCCCACAGTGCTCCCGCGATCAGCAGCAGCCGCTTCGTGCCGTGGCCCCGGATGTGCTTCTCCAGGACGAGGCCGAGGCTCACCACGACGACGCTGTTGACCGTGTAGACGGCTCCCACCAGGCTCGCCGAGTCGTGCAGCACCGTGGTGACGGCGAGCGGCAGCGCGTACTCCAGCCCGATCAGCGGCACCACGTAGAAGAAGGAGGCCAGGACCAGCCAGAGCACGTGGCTGTGGCCGAGCGGCCCGGAGCGCCTGTCCTCCGTGCGCTTCGCGGAGCCGCGCCTGCGGTCCTTGGGGACCCAGACCGCGATCATCGCCGCGCACACCAGGCCCGCGAGGATGTTCCCCGCGAACATCACCTCGTACGAGTAGGCCGCCGCGACACCGCCCAGCAGCGGGCCGATGCCCATCCCCAGGTTGTTGCCGACGTAGCTGACCGTGTAGGCGAAGGGCCGCTGTTCGGGCGTGGTGAGGTCGGCGACGAGGGTGTTGGACGCCGGGCTGAATATCCCCATGCCCACGAGGGCGACGAAGAGCAGGACCGCGTACGTCCACGGCGGGCCGTCGAGCACGGCGAGGCCGAGGTAGCCCGCCGCGTTCAGCAGCAGCGCGGTGAGCAGCGCCGTACGGCGGCCGAGCCGGTCGCACAGCGGACCGCTGAGGAGACTGCCGACGAGCAGGCCCGTGCTGCCGATCGAGATCAGCAGGCCCGCCTCGCCGGGGCTCAGGTCCTCGCCCCGCACCAGGTAGACGGCGAGCAGGGGGAAGACGAACATGCCGGCGCGGTTGACGAAGGAGGCGAGGAAGAGCACGCGCAGGGGGAGGGGCAGTTCCTTGAACCGTGTCCACCGCATGGCTACGCCTGCTCGGTCTCGACGCGGAAGGCGTCCCGCACGGTCTTGAAGCGGGTTCTCACGTCCTCGAAGTCACTGCCTTCGCACACGTACCAGCCGAGCACGTCGTTGGAGCGGGTCGGCGGGGCGAGGACGTCGCCGGCGCTCTTCCACACGTCGGCGTCGAGCACCCCGTCGAGGGCCTTCAGCTCGTCGGGGGAGGTGATGGCGGTGATCCTGCCGTACTCGCCCGACGCCAGATACTCCGTGCCGACCTCGGGGCCCGGGCGCGCGGCGGGCCGGTGGTCCGGGTCGAGTTCGAGCCGGCACCACTCGCCCGCGAGGTTGATGCCGCGCCCGGCCTCGATGGCCGGCACGATCGAGCCGCCACCCGCCCGGGCCCCCGCCTCGCCGAAGACGACCGAGCCGTCGTCGAGCAGGAAGAACTCGGCGTGCACCACCCCGGTCCTCAGCCCGAAGCCGCGGAGCACGACCGCGTTCAGCTCCAGGATGCCGCGCTCGCCCGGGGACAGGCCGTACTTGCGGGAGATGGTGCCGCCCGGCTCGTCGCGGTACTCCAGGACGGAGTACGTGTACTGGGAGAGCTGCTCGAAGACGGCCTCGCCGTCCTGGAACAGCGAGTCGACGTGGAACTCGGTGCCGCGGACGAACTCCTCGACCCGGTACTCGTGCCGGTCGTCACCCATCTCCTCCCAGACCCGGTCGAGTTCCTCCCGGCCGTCGACCCGGTAGGTGTTGCCGCAGGCCCAGCCCGCGTACGGCTTGACGACGACCGGGTACCCCACCTCGTCGGCGAAGCGGGCGACGGTGCCGACGGTGTCGGGGCGGCAGGAGCGCGCGACCCGCACACCGAGTTCCTCGGCCCTGCGGTGCATGACGTTCTTGTCGCGGAAGTTGAGCGCCTGGTCCGGGGTGAGGCCGGGGATGCCGTGGTCCCTGCGGCAGCGGGCGGCCGGCAGCACGTCGCCCTCGAAGAGCGGGAAGATCCGCTCGACGCGGTGCTCGGCGACGATCCGGCCGACCGCGGCGCGCACGGAGGCGGTGTCCTCGAGGTCCGCGTGGTAGCGGGCCAGGCCGTCGGTCTCGGGGGCCTGTTCGCCGGTGGGCAGCAGCACCACCGTCCGGACACCGAGATCGGCTGCGGCCGCGACGACGGCGCGGAACTGGGCGGCGTAACGGCCCGCCGCGGGCCGGTAGACCACCAGGATGGAACGGTTCACGGGGTGCTCCTCACACGAGTCGTACGGGTCACGCGCGTCGACGCGTGGGCGGTCAGCGGACCGACGCGGCGGACGGGGCCGCGAACAGCTCCCCGGACGGCGTGGACGCGTCGAGCACCAGCGGGCGGCCCGCACCGGCACCGAACTCGTCGAGCGCCTCCCCGATCCGGCCGAGCGCCCGCTCGACGTCGTCACGGCCGCCCTGGTGCGCCGACTCCACGGTGAGCAGGATCCGGCGCCGACCGACGGCGGTCTTGACCACGTCGCCCTGCCGCCAGTTCCAGCGCCGCGAGTGCGCGCGCCCCCGGCCGTCGGCGTAGACGACCTCGCCCGGTTCGGGCTGCTCGGGCGCGTCGGGCGCGCCGAGCGGGAGGTACGTCTCGGTGCCGTCGGCGAGGCGGATGTGCAGCTCGTCCTCGATGTCGCCCACGTCGCACGAGGCGACCGGGAGGCGGCTGTCGAGGGAGACGGCGTTGCACAGATCCACCAGCGAGTTGATCCGGGGCAGGCGGTCCCCCTTCGCCACCCTGCGCAGGACCGACTCGGCGGCGCAGGGGAAGCGGTTGGGGTTCACGCCGACGGTCCGGTAGGCGTCCCGCCAGGCGGCGATCGTGGGCAGCGCGGAGACGTCCGCCTTGGTGAGCCGCTCGGCGTGCAGGGTGTCCTCGGCCGCACCGAGCCGCGCGGTCACCGCCGGGGCGTCCTTGACGACCTCGATGTCCGGCACGGCGATCAGGCCGAGCACGTAGCCGGGCACACGCGCCGTGAGCCGTGCGTCGATGGTGACGGTCAGGGTGCGGGCGGCGGCGGTGCTGTCCATGAGCTGTGATCCTTCGCTGGCGTGTCGGTGTCGGTGTCGGTGTCGGTGCCGGATCCGGTGCGGTGACCGGCGCCGACGCGGTGGTCCGCTGATGACGCGACTGACGGTAAGGAGCGCGGGACCCGCGAGATGTGGCCAATTCCCCGGAATTACGGAAGGCCGCTTGCGGGGACCGCCCCGGCTCAGCCGGCCCTTCCCGCCGGCCGGGGCGCCCGCTTGGCCGCTCCGGCCGGCCGCTCCGGTGCCTTCACGCGTACGCCGATCAGGGCCGTGACCAGGGCGAGCGCCGCGAGACCGGCCCCGTACGGGCCCAGCGCGTCCAGGCCGTCCGCGCCCGAGTGCGCGATGACCCGGCCCCCGAGGAACCCGCCGAGGGAGATCCCCGCGAAGGTCGCCGACGAGTTCAGGGAGAGCAGCAGGGGACCCGAGGTGGGTGCGATCGCGAACAGCCGGTGCTGCTGCGGCGGCTGGGTGGCCATCGCGGTGACACCCCACGCGCCCATGGCGACGGCCGCGGTGAGCATCCCGTCCCGGCTCGACGGCAGCGCCGCCAGCACGGCACCGAGACCCGCGACGGAGGCGAGCAGGACGGGGGTGGGCCCCCACCGGTCGGTGGCACGCCCGCCGAGCACCGTGCCGACGACCGCGAGCACCCCGAAGACGAGGAGCAGCAGTGCCAGCGTCGTACCGGAGCCGTCGGTCGCCGGGGCGAGCACCGCGCCGATGTAGGTCAGCGCGAGGTAGCCGCCGGTCATGAACAGCAGCGTGGTGAGCACGGCGAACAGCACGCGCGGATCGCGTGCCGGGGCCAGCCGTGCCGCGAGCCCCGGTGCGGCGGGCAGCCGCACCTCGGGCAGTCCGCCGGCGCACGCCGCCGCGCACGCCACGCCGAGCCCCGCGAGCAGCCAGAACGTCGAGCGCCAGCCCAGGTCGGCGGCGAGCCAGGTCCCGAACGGCACCCCCGCCACGGTCGCCGCGGACAGTCCGCCGAGCACCACGGCCATGGCACGCCCGCGCCTCTCCGGCGGGGACAGCGCGGCGGCCGACGCGGAGGCGGCGGGGATGTAGAGGGCGGCGCCCGCGGCGGTCGCGACCCGGGCGGCGAGCAGCGCGCCGAGGCTGGGCGCGAGGGCCGACGCGGCGTTGCCGAGGGCGAAGACGACGAGGGAGACCACCAGTACGGTGCGGCGCCCGGCGCGTCCGGTGAGCGCGCCGAGGACGGGCGCGAGGACGGCGTAGGTGAGCGCGAAGGCCGTGCTCACCCACCCCACGTCGGCGAGGCCGGAGTCCAGGCCGTCGGCCACCTCCGGCAGCACCCCGGCCACCACGAAGGTGTCGGTGCCGATGGCGAAGGCCCCGACGGCGAGCAGCGGGAGGACGGGCAGGACGGAACGGGTACGGGCCATCACGCGGCTCCTGCCGGGACACGGGGACGGAAGGCGCCGGCGTCGCCGGCGACGGGGGTGCCGCCGAGCAGCACCAGCTCGATGGCTCCGGGGCGGCCGAGCACGGTGATGTCCTCGGCCGGGTCGCCGTCGGTGACGACCAGGTCGGCGAGCCGGCCCGCCTGGACCGTCCCCGCGTCGTCGCCCCGCCCCGCGAGCCGGGCGCCGCTGGCGGTGGCCCAGGTCAGCACGGTGGGCGCCGGGATGCCCGCCATGGTCACGTACAGCTCCAGCTCCTTGGCGTAGGTGCCGTGCGGGGTCCAGGCGAAGCCGAAGTCGTCCCCGGCCACGACCGGGATGCCGCGTTCCACCATGAGCGGCAGGATGCGCAGCGTGTTGGCCACCTCGGCCTCGAACTCCAGCGTCTCCAGGTACTCCGGGGTCTTGCCGTGCTCGGTCCCGGTCGTCAGCAGCATGTGCGGCTGGTACAGGCTCGGCACCACGAAGATGCCGCGCTCGGCGATCGCGTCGAGTGCCGCGTCGTCGGCGTACGTCGCGTGGTCGATGACGTCGACCCCGGCGGCGATCGCGTTGCGGATGCCCTGCAGGCCGCGCGAGTGGGCCCGCACCCTGGCCCCGTGCTCGTGCGCGGTGCGCGCGGCGACCACCAGCTCCTCGGCGGTGAACAGCAGTTCGTGGGAGCGGCCGTTGGGGAAGGTGTCGTCGCCCGAGGAGAAGACCTTGACGATCTCCGCTCCCTGGGCGATCTCCCCGGCGACGTACTCCGCCATCTCCTCCGGTGTGTCCGCCAGGCGCATGAGGTCCGACGGGATGCGCTTGCCGACCTCGGGATTGCGGCGTCCGGGAGGCCCGGAGACCATCAGGTCGCGGCTGCACGGGGTGATCCTGGGCCCCCGCAGCCGTCCTGAGTCGACGGCTTGGCGCAGCGCCATGTCGATCCCGGCGACCGAGCCGGCGCCGACGAAGGCCGTGTAGCCGAGGCCGAGAAGGGCGGTGGTGTTCTCGGCGGCGGCCAGGGTGATCTCGGGGACGGAGTACTTGAAGAGCATCTCCCGTCCGTCGAGGATGTTCAGGTACGCGATGTGGGTGTGGCCGAGGGTCATGCCGGGCATCACGGTGCGCCCGCCGAGGTCGAGCACGTCGACCTCGGGCGAGTGCGACGGTGCGTGGCCGGCCGGCAGGACCGCCTCGATGCGGTCGCCGTCGAGCAGCACACTGTGGTGCGGCAGTGAGGCCCGGCCCAGGCCCTCCTGGACCGTGGCGTCGTGGAGCAGGGTCTTGCGTGGCACGTCGGACATCTCCCCGTGTCGTACGTCTGTCTGGTGGCTGTCGGCCTCAGGCCGCGCTGGTGTGTCCGGTCTCCTCCGACGCGTGGCCGAACAGGGTCCAGATGATCTCCGCGCCGGGACGCCGGGCCAGCCAGCGCAGCCCGTGGGCCCGTACACCGGGCGCGTTGGTGACCGCGAGCTGCGCGCCGCCTCTGGCGACGACCTCGGCGGCCTGCTGGGTCGAGGCGGCGTCCACCCACGTGACCTCGCGGTCGCGCAGCCGCAGGGGTACCACCTCGGCGTAGATCCGGCGGACCTCCCACATGGCGGCGACCGTGAGCGGGCCGCCGCCCGGCGCGGGGAAGCAGCCGTCCCCCGACGCGATCCCGTACTCCGGCGTGGCCTGCGGGAAGAACGCCCGCAGCCGCAGGTCCCGGTGCCAGTGGAAGCGGGTGAGTCCCTGGTAGGCGCTGGGTACGAGGGCGAACTCGACCTTCCGCCCGAGGAGGTGGTCGAGCACGTCGTCGAAGGTGGTGAACAGCTCGACGGACAGGCCGTGTTCCGCCGCGAGGGAACGGGCCGCCAGCTCGCTGGACGTCCCGGCCGGGCCGAGCGTGCCCAGCGTCGTCCCGGGCCGGTCCGCCCACCGTCGGCTCAGCGCGCTCCATCGCGCGGTGTACGCCTCGGCGAGCGCGCCGGGCAGGGGCGCGGACACGTCAGCTCTCATAGCCACGGTTCGCCGCCATCTTCCGCGCCACCCGGGTCTCGTGGTCGGGCGCGCTGCGCCGGTCCACGATGCGCGCGGCCTTCCAGCTGACGAAGGCGCCGGTGCTCACGATCGGGTCGAGACCGTCGCTGAGTTCGACGGTGACGGGCACCCCGAGGTTCTCGGCGGCCCGTGCCCGCACCGCGTCGGCGAGGCCCGCCGGGTCGTCCACCATGCCTTCGAGCAGTTCGAGCCGCACGGTCAGACGGTCCTGGCCGGCGGCGTCCCGCTCGATCACGACCTGGTACCCCGCGCACCCGGTGACCCCCGTCATGACGGCCGTCTCGACCTGCCCCGCCGTGAACCGCCCCTCGCCCAGGGCGAGCCGGTCCAGGGTGCGGCCGACGATCCGGACCAGGTCGCCCGGCATCTCGCAGTCGCAGTCCGACTCCTCGACGACCACCGCGTCGCCGGTGCGGTAGCGGACGAGCGGCTTCACACCGTCCACCAGCATCGTCACGGTCAGCTCACCCGTCCCGCGAGGGCCCAGGGAGACGCCGGACTCCGGATCGACGACCTCGACGAGGTAGTTGGTCTGGGAGAGGTGCATGCGCTTGTTGCGGCAGGCCGTCGCGATGACGAAGGCCTCCTGGGAGCCGTAGAGGATGTTGTAGACGTCCGCGCCCCAGACGGTCTCCAGGTTGCGGGCCAGCGCCGGTGTGCACATCTCGCCCGTGACGAACAGCAGCTTGACGGAGAAGTCCCGCCGCAGGTCGTAGCCGAAGTGCTCGGCGGCCTTGGCCAGGGTGAGGGCGACGCCCGGGGTGCAGCAGATCACCTCGAGTTCGAGGTCCCGCATCAGCTGCAGCGCCTTCTCGAAGCCGATGACGGGGGAGTACGGCCAGATCTTGGCGTTGAGCGAGCCGACGTTGCGGGCGATGTCGCCGAGGGTGTCGCCGAAGGAGTGCACCTCGGTCGGGCCCATCAGGCCGATCCGCGGCGCGTGTCCGCCGAAGTGGTGACGGAAGATCGACGCCCAGGACTCGGTGATGTGCGCGTTGCTCGCGGTGATCTCGCGGCCGTCCCGGGGGCAGGGCGTCGCCCGGCCGGTGGTGCCGGTCGTCTCGTAGAAGAAGAGGGCGTCGGCGAGCGGCCTGCTGAGGACGTCCAGCATCTCCTCCCGCAGATGGGCCTTGGTGGTGTACGGCAGTGCCGAGAGGTCGTCGGGCGTGACCGCCGCGAGGTCGACCCCCTTCAGATGCCGCGCGTAGAAGGGCGATCCGTCGCTCACCTGGTCGAGTACGGTGCGCAGCTGGCGGGTACGCCAGTCCGCGAGGGCCTCGCCGGTCAGCGTGCGGCCGTAGAAGGCCCGGTGGAGTTCTAGGTACCTGGCGGCGAAGTCGGCCGCGGGGCCCTGCGTGGGCAGCCACATGGGCGGTGGATCCTCTCGTGGTGTGGGGCGGTGCGGCCGGCGTCGTGCCGGGCCCGCCTGCCGCGTGGAACAGGTGTCCGTGTCGAGTGGGCGCGCGGCCGTGGAGGCGTACGGACCGGTGCGCCGGGGGAAGGGGGCCGGGGTCCCCGTCGCCGCCGGGGTGCTCGGGCCGCCGCGGTCGGGTGCGGCGGCGTCACCGGGGTCGGGTGCGGCGGCGTCACCGGGGCCGGATCTCCGGGGGCGGGCCTCCGGGGGCGGTCTCCGGGCCGCTTCGGGTTTCGTGCCGGTGGCCGGCCGCGGGGCCGTGGGACGGCCGGCGCCGCGTTCCGGGCGGCGCGGGCGGGCCGTCCGGCCCGCGGCGCCGGGCCGGTCAGGGACGACGCGCGGCGCGGGCGTCGTTGCCCGGGACCGCGCGCGGCGGCGGGAGTCGTCGAGGGCGTCCGGGCCGTGGTGCGGCCTGCCGGTCGGCGTCCCGGATTCCCCTCAGCCGGTGGCGCCGCTCAGCCGGTGGCGCCGCTCAGCCGGTGGCGCCGCTCAGCGTGTTCGTCGAGCCCGCCCGCTCCAGGAAGTTCCCGAAGAGCCGCATGCCGTCCTCCGTCATGACGCTCTCCGGATGGAACTGCACCCCTTCGACGGCGAGCGTCCGGTGCCGGACGCCCATCACGTAGCCGTCGTCCAGGGACGTCGCCGTGACCTCCAGCTCCGCGGGCGGATCGGTGACGATCAGTGAGTGGTAGCGGGTGACGGTGAGGGGCAGCGGGGTGCCCGTGAAGACCCCCCGTCCGTCGTGCTCGACGGGGCTGGTCTTGCCGTGCTTCACATGCCGGGCGACGGCGATCCGCGCCCCGTACGCGAGGCCGATCGCCTGGTGGCCGAGACAGACGCCGAGCAGCGGCACCCGTCCGGCGAAGGCGTGCACCAGCTCGACGTGCCCGGAGGCCTCCGGGTGCCCGGGTCCGGGACCCAGGACCACCGCGTCGGGGGCCGAGTCCACCAGGTGCCCCACCGCGCGGGTGCGTGAGCGGACCACCTCGGTCTCGGCACCGAGCGTGCGCAGGTACTGGTCGATGATGTGGCTGAAGCTGTCGTACGCGTCGATGAGCAGGACCCTCACCGCAGCAGCTCCTGCCCCGTCAGCGCCCAGTAGGCGGCGCTCATCTTGGCGAGCGTCTCGCGCCATTCGGCGCCCGGTTCGGAGTCGGCGACCATGCCGGCGGACGCCTGGGTGCTGTAGCGGACGCCGTCGTGGACGGCGGTTCTGATGCACAGGGCGAGCACCGCGAAGCCGCGCACGTCGACGAGTCCGAGGGCACCGGCGTAGATGCCGCGCGGATGGTCCTCGATGTCGTCGATGATCTCCATGGCGCTCAGCTTCGGCGCGCCGGTCATGGTGCCCGCGGGGAAGGTCGCGCAGATCGCCGCCCAGACGTCGGTGCCCTCCCTGATCCGGCCCGACACGGTGGAGACCAGGTGGTGGACGTAGGCGAACGGCTCCACCTCCATCATCGTGTCGACGGACAGCGTCCCGGGCACGGCGACCCGTCCGATGTCGTTGCGGCACAGGTCGACCAGCATGACGTGCTCGGCACGCTCCTTGGCGCTGGTCCGCAGGCCCGCCACCCGGCGGGCGTCCTCGGCGGGGTCGGCGGAGCGGGGCGCGGTGCCCGCGATGGGGCGCATGGAGATGGTGTCGTCCTGGACCCGCACGAACAGCTCGGGGCTCGCCCCGATCACCGTCCGCCCCGCCCAGGGGACGAGGTACATGTAGGGGGAGGGGTTGCGGTGGCGCAGCCGCCGGTACACCTCTCCCGGCGTCAACGCGGTCTCCACGTCGATGCGGTGGCCGATCTGGATCTGGTAGGCGTCGCCGACCGCGATGTGGCCGAGGCACCGCTTGGCGCGTACGACGAACGTCTCCTCGTCCACGGTGTCGCGCACCGACAGGGGCGGCGGAGCGTCCGGCACGCCGGCCGCGCGGCTCACCACGCCCTGGGCGTTCACCCGGGCCACGGCCGCCCGCAGCGGTTCCACGCCGCCGTCCGCCGGAAGCAGGGGCCCCTCTGCGGCGAGGTGCCGTACCCCGCCGTCCCGCAGGTCGTACCAGACCGTGTCCTTGAACAGCGTGAGCGTGCAGCGCGGCAGGTCCGTCCCCGTCCGCGGGGCGGGAAGGTCCTCCATGTCCCAGGCCGCCTCGTACGAGAGCGTGGTGAGGAAGCCGAAGGCGAAGGTCCCCGTGGGCACCTCGGTGTCGACGTCGAAGGCGCCCTGTACCGCGCGCAGCATCCGCCACACCGCGTCGGCATCGCGCACGTCCCACCGCCGTGTGCCGTTCCCGGCGCGGTGCGGCGCCCCGGCGGCGGCCGTCAGGGCGGCGGCGAGCGCGTCGCCGAGGCCACCGGTGGCGGTGAGTTCCACGCGGTCGGCGAAGACGCGCAGTTCCGCGAGGCGCCCGCAGCCGACGGCGGCGAAGTGCCGGTCGCGCTCCGGTCCGTCCAGACTCTCGAAGAGGTAGGCGTCGCCCTGTTCCCGCGTGGCGGCGAGGGCTTCGTACAGGCTCAGCGCGTCGACGGCCGGAAGGGTCTCGCAGACCACCCGCACCCGCACGCCCCCGGGTCGTGCGGGCCGCCCGGCGGTCTCCCGCGCGGCCCCCTCCGCCCCGGCTCCGGGCGGGTTCAACTCAGACAGCAACGACATGACGAAACCTTTCTGATCCGAACGGACCGTAGGGGCTTCGAGGAATCAAGAATCACGTCCGTGGCGTACTCGAGTCGCGGTCGCCACGCATCACGCTTGCCAGGACCGCATCGTCCCGGCTCCCCCGCGCCACCCCCCGTGCCGCCGGCGACCTGCCCGGCGGCGAATGTGTGCGCGAAATGACTTCATCAAATGTGAGAATGCGCGGGCCATACCACTTCGGCTGTCCGGGAGGAGACCACTTGTCGTGGCAACTGGGGCTCACCGTGGACCGGGAGTCGCGTCTTTCCCTGGCCGTCCAAGTCCGCAACTCACTCCGCGATCTGGTTGAGGACGGAACTTTATGGCCGGGCACACGAATACCCTCCAGTCGCCAACTGGCGCTGGACATCGGTGTTTCCCGCAGCGTCGTCGTGGAGGCGTACGAACAGCTCTCGGCCGAGGGATATCTGGAGACCAAGCGGGGTTCGGGCACCACGATCGCGCACCGGGCCCAGCCCGACACCGCGGGCTCCACCCTCGTACCGCCCGATCCGGAGCCCGCCGCCGGAGCCATGTGGGACCTGCGCACCGGTACGTCGAACGTCGTGGACTTCCCCCGTCAGGAGTGGATCCGCTGCGTCACCGGCGTGATCAACGACTCGGGCCGCCTGGAGCTCGGCTACTCCCCGCCGGCCGGTGTCCCGCTGACCCGCCGGGTGCTGACCGGCTATCTGGGCCGAGTGCGCGGCGTCCGCAGCCGCCCCGAGGACGTGATGGTGACCTCCGGGTTCGCCCAGGGTCTCGCCCTGGTCTGCAAGGTCCTGCTCGACCGCGGCCACACCACGCTCGGCGTGGAGGACCCCGGCCACCCGGGCGAGCGCGAGTTCATCACCAGCTCCGGCCTGCGCCCGGTCGGCATACCGGTGGACGAGGACGGACTGCGGGTGGACCTCCTGGAGGAGAGCGGCGCACGGGCCGTCCTGGTCACCCCAGGCAATCAGTTCCCCACCGGCGCCCGGCTCGGCCCGGACCGCCGCGAACGCCTCACGGCCTGGGCGCGTGAGGTCGACGGCTACGTCATCGAGGACGACTTCGACAGCCCCTTCCTGCACCGCAACGACCGGCTGCCCGCGCTGCAGAGCCTCGCCCCGGACCGGGTCGTCTACGCCGGAAGCGCGAGCAAGGCCCTGGCCCCCGCGCTGCGCCTGGGCTGGCTCGCGGCCCCGTCGGAACTGATGGCGTCGATCGAGCACGTCCGCGCGGGATGGGACATCGGCTGTTCCGGGCTGGAGCAGCTGGCCTTCACCCGGTTCGTGGACACCGGTGCCTTCGACCGGCACCAGCGCAGGCTCCGCTCGGAGTTCCACCGCCGCCGGCAGGCCGTGCGCCGCCAGGCCGCGACGAGTCTGCCCGGCAGCCGCCTCCTGGGCGGGGACAGCGGTCTCCAGGCGTACCTGCGGCTCCCCGGCCACGTCGACGAGCGGGCCCTGGTCCGTGCTGCCCGCGCCCGTTCCGTTCTGGTCCGGGGCGGCCGCTTCTACGCCCTCACGGACACGTCGCGGCCCCCCGCGCTGGTGATCAGTTACGCCACGGTGAACACCGGTGGGTTGATCCGGAGCCTGATGGAATTGGGCTCCGTATACCGGGAGTTGACCACCTGACGCGCGCGGACCGGAATGGGCGCGCCGCTTTCCCCGGTAATCGTCCGAAGTCCCGGGAGCGGCACGGCGGCTGAGGCCCGCACCATTGCCGGCGGCCCCTAATGCGCGCGCATACGCGGGTACAGGACGCGAATCCCGCACGCAACACGTCCTCTCCTGGTGCGTACGCACCAGGAGAGGGCGGTGGCTGGTCCGGCGGCACCAGGAAAGGACGGCGTCGGGGGACGATGCCCGGCGGGGGCGGCGGAAGGGAGTGTGGAAGACGCGTGAATCCCACGCCTTTCCCTTGCCGAGCGGTGTCTGGAGTGATCAACAGGTGGCGGTATTCCTCTATCGGATCGGGCGGTGGGCCTTCCGGCGGCGCCGCCTCGTGAGCGGACTGTGGCTGGGCGTCCTGGTGCTCGTCGGGGTGGCCGCCGCCATGGCGCCGTCCGGGCAGGACGAGGACCTCTCCATGCCGGGCACCGAGTCGCAGGAAGCGTTCGATCTGCTGAACCAGCGCTTCCCGGAGAGCGACTCCCAGGGCGCGGAGGCCCGCCTGGTGTTCCGGGCCCCGGACGGGCAGCGGGTGACGGCCAGGCAGAACAAGGCGATCGTCGAGGACGCGCTCGGCTCACTGGACGGGGGCGGCCAGGTATCGTCGGCCACCGACCCGTTCAAGGCCGGCGACGTCAGCGAGGACGGCGGCATCGCCTACTCCACGATCACCTACACCGTGGACGCCGTCGACCTGACGGAGCCGACGAAGAGCGCCCTCCAGGCCGCCGCGAGCCAGGCGCGGGACGCGGGCCTGACCGTGGAGATCGGCGGCTCGGCCCTGGAGTCGGAAGTGGGGCTGGGCGGTACGACGGAGATCATCGGCGTGGTGGTGGCGGCCGTCGTGCTGGTCCTCACCCTCGGATCGCTGGTCGCGGCCGGACTGCCGCTGCTGACCGCGTTCGTGGGCGTGGCCATCGGCTTCGGCCTGATCGCCGCGCTGTCCGTCCCGCTGGGGCTGACGTCCACCGCCGCCATCCTGGCGCTGATGCTGGGGCTCGCGGTCGGCATCGACTACGCGCTCTTCATCACCTCCCGCTTCCGCGACGAACGGGCCCAGGGCAGGGAACCGGAGGAGGCCGCCGGCCGGGCGGCCGGCACGGCGGGATCCGCCGTCGTCTTCGCCGGCGCGACCGTCTTCATCGCCCTGGTCGGGCTGGGGGTCGTCGGGATCCCCGAACTCACCAAGATGGGCATGGCCGGCGCGGGCGCCGTGGCCGTCGCCGTACTCGTCGCGCTGACCCTGGTTCCCGCGCTGTTCGGCGTCTTCGGCCGCCGGGTGCTGTCGCGCGCGGCCCGCAAGGCCGGCCCGCCGGACAGCGGACACCCGCACGCCGTCCCCGCCGCGGCGGGCCGGCCCGGACTCGGCGCCCGCTGGGCGCGGTTCGTGCTGCGCCGGCCGGTCAGGGTGCTGGTGATCTCCGTACTCGGTCTCGGCGCCCTCGCCGTGCCCACACTGAGCCTCGAACTCGGCCTGCCCGGCGACGAGTCCAAGCCGGTGACGACCACCGAGCGCCGTGCCTACGACCTGCTGTCCGACGGCTTCGGCCCCGGCTTCAACGGCCCGCTGACCGTCGTCGTGGACACCTCCGGCTCCGCGGACGCCCGGGCCGCCACGAACCTGGTCGTCAAGACCGTACGGGGAGTGGACGGGGTCGCGTCGGTCGGTGACCCGGTTCTCAGCCCGAACAAGGACACGGCTGTCCTCACCGCCGTCCCCGAGACCGCCCCGAACAGCGCCGAGACCAAGGACCTGGTGCACGACATCCGGGACGCGGTCTCCGGCGTCGAGGCCCGCACGGACACCGACATCAAGGTGACCGGCAAGACCGCGCTGAACATCGACATCTCCGAAGCCATGTCCGATGCCCTCGTCCCCTATCTGATCGTGGTCATCGGCCTCGCGGTGATCCTGCTGATGGTGGTCTTCCGCTCCCTCCTGGTCCCGATCAAGGCCGCGCTCGGCTTCCTGCTGTCGGTGGGCGCCGCCTTCGGCGTCGTCGTCGCCGTCTTCCAGTGGGGCTGGGCGGCCGACCTGATCGGTGTCGAGCAGACCGGACCGGTCATGTCGCTGATGCCGATCCTCATCATCGGCATCGTGTTCGGCCTCGCCATGGACTACGAGGTCTTCCTCCTCGCCCGGATGCGCGAGGCCTACGTCCACGGTGCGTCTCCCGGTGAGGCGGTCGTGAGCGGGTTCCGGCACAGCGGGCGCGTGGTGGCCGCGGCGGCGGTCATCATGATCAGCGTGTTCACCGGATTCGTCGGGATGGACAGCCCGACCATCCAGACGATGGGCCTCGGCCTGGCCGCCGCGGTCGCCTTCGACGCCTTCGTGGTCCGGATGGCGATCGCCCCCGCGGTGCTGGCACTTCTCGGCCACCGGGCCTGGTGGCTGCCGCGTACGCTGAACCGTGTGCTGCCGAACGTGGACGTCGAGGGGGAGGCCCTGAGCGGTCTGCCCTCCGCTGCCGAGCCGCACGCACAGGTGCCGCGGCTCCCCGTCGGCGGGCGCTGATCCGGCCGTGACACATCCAGGTGGCGGCGGGCCGCGCTCACGGGGCGCAGGGTGGCGGGAGGCGGCGGTCACGGCGACCGCGTTCGCGCTCTGCCTGTTCGGCGGCGTGGTCCCGATCGACGACGAGCCGATGTCACCGCCGTCCGCCGCCGCCTACCTCATCGCCGTGCTGTCCTGTGCCGTGCTGCCGGCGCGGCACAGGACGCCCGTGGCCGCCATGGCGGCCACGACCGTGTGCGGCATGCTGGTCGCGCCGTCGGGTCTCGTGCTGAGCCCGCTCAACGTGGCCCCCGCCGTGATCACCGCCTACGCGCTCGCCGTGCGCGGCGAACGGCGCGCGGTCAGCGCGGTGCTGCTGACCTCCGCGGTGCTGCTGGCCCTCCCCACCCTCGCTCTCGGGACCCTCTCGTGGCAGGACGCGAGCAGGATGGGAGCGGTGGTGGCGTTCCCGCTGGGGGCCGGCGTGCTCGGCCACGCGGCCCAGAACAGGCGGGCCTACCTGGCGGCCGTGGAGGAACGGGCGTGGCGGGCCGAGAAGAGCCGGGAGAGCGAGGCGCGCCGCCGGGTCGCCGAGGAACGGGTGCGCATCGCCCGGGAACTGCACGATCTCGTGGCCCATCAGATCACTCTGGCCAACGCGCAGGCCACGGTCGCCGCCCACCTCTTCGACGTCCGCCCGGAGCAGACCCGCAAGAGCCTGGACGAACTCGTCGAGACCACCAGCGACGCGCTCGACGAACTGCGGGCCACGGTCGGCCTGCTGCGCCAGTCCGGGGACGCGGCCGCGCCCGCCGAACCGGCGCCCGGACTGTCCCGGCTCCCCACGCTCCTCGAATCGTTCCGCCGCGCGGGCCTGGAGGTGTCGCTGGAGCAGGAGGGCACGGCCAGGCCGCTGCCGCCGGGTCTTGACCTCACCGCCTACCGGATCGTCCAGGAGGCCCTGACCAACGTGACCAAGCACGCCGGTACCGGCAGCGCCCGGGTGCGCCTCGCCTGGGACCGTGACCGCGTGACCCTCAGCGTCGCCGACGACGGAGGCGGCGCCGGACCCGGTGCGGTGCCCACCGCGCCCGACCGGCCCCCCGGCTACGGTCTGATCGGCATGCGGGAGCGGGCCACCGCGGTCGGGGGGCACCTCTCCGCGGGCCGGCGCCCGGAGGGCGGCTTCCTCGTCTCCACCGAACTGCCCCTGCCGCCCGCCAGGGACGCGGCGCGGAGGGGTGACCGGCCGCCGGGCGGGGAAACCACGGCGGGTGAGGAAGGGAGAAGGATGGACGACGGAGAGGACGGGGGCCCGGCGTGACGCTCCGTGTGCTGCTCGCCGACGATCAGGCCCTGCTGCGCGGCGCCTTCCGCATGCTGCTCGACGCCTCCGACGACATCACCGTGGTCGGCGAAGCCGCCGACGGCCGGGAAGCGGTGAGACTCACCCGGGAACTGCGCCCGGACGTGGTGGTCATGGACATCCGGATGCCCGAGGTGGACGGCCTCACGGCCACGGCGGAGATCTGCGCGGACCCCGAGCTGCGCGCCAGCCGCATCCTGATCCTGACGACGTACGAGACCGACGAGTACGTCGCTCAGGCGCTGCGCGCGGGAGCCGGGGGCTTCATCGGCAAGGGCATCGGCGCCGAGGACCTGCTGGACGCCGTGCGGACGATCGCCGGCGGCGAGACGCTCCTGTCCCCGGCCGCGACGCGCTCCCTGGTCGCCCGCTTCCTGGCCACACCGGACGCCGCCACGCCGCACCACCCCGAGCGGCTCGCCGCGCTCACCCCGCGCGAACGCGAGATGGTGGCCCTGGTCGCGACCGGCCTGTCCAACCAGGAGATCGCCGAGCGGATGTTCCTCAGCCCCTTCACCGTCCGGGCCCACGTGCAGCGCGCGATGACGAAGCTGGAGGCCCGCGACCGGGCGCAGCTCGTCGTCATCGCCTACCGGACGGGACTCGCCCGCGCCGTTCCCGACGGCGGAACCGGCCGGCTGCCGTAGTCCGCACCCGGCCGGGGCGTCACTGCCCGGCGGCGGCGTCCGGGACCTCGATGATCCGGCCGTTCTCGTCGACGGTGTGGGTCTGCCAGTACGTGTCCCACTCGTCGCCGACGTGCTGGGGCTCCTTGCCCTCCGGGTAGCGGGTGTAGCCCTTCGGGGGTTCCTCGTCGTCGGACACGCATGCCGAGCCGGTGCCGCCCACGCTGATCACGCCGTACTCGTGATCGCTGCAGGACGCGTCCTCCATCGAGCATCCGGTGGCCAGCAGTCCGAGGCCGAGGGCGGTCACGGCGAGGAGGGTCACGGGCCCGGCGAGGCGGCGCCGGCCGGGGCGGACCGGTGAGGGGTGGGGGTGGCTGCTCTCGCGCATCGTGAGTTCCTTCTCGAGACCGAAGTGCACCGAAGTGCTGATACGAGGAGTCTGTCGCCAGGCCCCGTACCGCTCACGAGTAGACGTACTCACCCCGGTGCCGCGCTCGTACTCAGCTTCCGTGCCACGGCTCCGCACCGCGAAGGCGCCCGGGGGTGCGCGGCGGAGGGCGCGGGGTGCGAGGCGACGGGGCCCGGCCGTCGCGGCCGGGCCCCGTCACCGCACCTGTGCCACTCGTGTCACTCGTGCGCGTCACCTCGTGGAGAAGCGCTCCCAGGCGCGGTGGCCGGCGAGGAGTTCGCTGATCCGCTCCAGGGCGCCGGTGCCCGTGCCGGCCGCGACGACCCCGGGGGCGTCCTGGGGGACGCCCGCCGCGCGGAGGGCGGAGGCCGCGTCGGACCAGCCGCCGATGGCCTTCCCGTGGCGGTAGGCCTCCGACAGCATCAGCAGGATCCGGGGGTCCGTGGGGCCGTCGGCCTCCGGTGCTCCGGCCCTGGCGTCGCGGGCGCCGGCCGCGTCCTTGCCGGGGCCGGGGGAGCCGGCCAGCAGCAGGGCGTCGAACTCGACCGAGCGGGCCGTCGCGAACGTGCGCTGCACGGTGATCGGGTCGCCGCCCCCTTCGAGCCTGCCGCCCGCCGGGGCGACGACCAGCGGGACCATCCCCGCGCTCAGCACGGCCTCGCGTACCGCCCGTACGCCGGCCAGGTCGTCCTCCCCGCCCGTGACGATGCCGATGACACGGCCGTCGAGCGGCCAGGTCCGGCCCACCTGGGAGAGAGCTGGGCTGGGGTCGGGGTCGGCGAGCGGGACCGTGGGCTCGGGCGCCGGAAGACCGAGGCCGGCCGCGACCTGCGCGCACAGCTCGGGGTCGATGTTGGCGAGGACCTGGAGCCCGCGCTCCTTGACCGACTGCTCGTAGCACTTGCCCAGCTCGAACGTGTACGCGCCGATGATGTGTTCCCGCTCCACCGGGCTCATGCTCAGCCAGAACAGCCGGGGCTGGCTGAAGTGGTCCGAGAAGGACGCCGGGGCCTTGCGGACCTTCGTCGACTCGGGCACGGGCACGGGCGTCTCGATGTAGGCACGGGTGTCCGCGCCGGCCTGGAACGGGCAGCCCCCGTCGAGGGAGTTGGGCCGGTACGGGGCCACGCCCGCGTGGACGGCGGTCTGGTGCATGCCGTCGCGCAGCATGTCGTTGACCGGCGCGTGGGTGCGGTTGATCGGGAGCTGGGCGAAGTTGGGGCCGCCGAGCCGGCTGATCTGCGTGTCGAGGTACGAGAAGAGCCGGCCCGACAGCAGCGGGTCGTCGGTGATGTCGATGCCGGGGACCAGGTGACCGGGGTGGAAGGCGACCTGCTCCGTCTCGGCGAAGAAGTTCGTCGGGTTGGCGTTGAGCGTCAGCAGGCCGATGGGCTGTACGGGCGCCAGCTCCTCCGGGACGATGTTCGTCGGGTCGAGCAGGTCGATGCCCTCGAACATCTGCTCGGCCGTGTCGGGGAACGTCTGGATCCCCAGCTCCCACTGCGGGTACGCGCCCGCCTCGATGGCGTCGGCCAGGTCGCGCCGGTGGAAGTCGGGGTCCATGCCGTTGATCAGCTGGGCCTCCTCCCACACCAGCGAGTGCACGCCCAGCTTGGGCTTCCAGTGGAACTTCACCAGGGTCGTCCCGCCCTCGGCGTTCACCAGCCGGAAGGTGTGGATGCCGAAGCCCTCCATCATGCGGAACGAGCGGGGGATGCCCCGGTCCGACATGTTCCACATGACGTGGTGGGTGGCCTCGGTGTGCAGGGTGACGAAGTCCCAGTGGGTGTCGTGGGCGCTCTGCGCCTGCGGGATCTCCCGGTCGGGGTGCGGCTTGGCGGCGTGCACGATGTCCGGGAACTTGATCGCGTCCTGGATGAAGAAGACCGGGATGTTGTTGCCGACCAGGTCGAAGACGCCCTCGCTGGTGTAGAACTTCGTCGCGAAACCGCGCGTGTCCCGCACGGTGTCGGAGGAGCCCCGGGAGCCGAGGACCGTCGAGAAGCGGACGAACACCGGGGTCTCGGCGTCCTTGGCGAGGAACGCCGCCTTCGTGACCTTCGCCGCGGTGCCGTACCCCTGGAAGACGCCGTGGGCCGCCGCGCCGCGTGCGTGGACGACCCGCTCGGGGATCCGCTCGTGGTCGAAGTGGGTGATCTTCTCCCGGAGATGGTGGTCCTGGAGCAGGACGGGGCCGCGCTCGCCCGCCTTGAGGGAGTGGTCGGTGTCGTAGAGGCGATTCCCCTGGGCCGTGGTGAGGTAGGCGCCGTCCTGCGACCTGACGGCCGCGTCGGCCCCGGTGTCACGGCCGGTCGGGCTCACCGGCCTGGGGGCACCCTGGTCGGGCTTCGGGGGCAGGGGCTCCCTGGGCTCGGCCGGCTCCGCCACGGTCGGCGTCCCGGCCCCCGGCCGCCCGGGTATGCCCTCCGGCGGTCCGTCGCCGTGCAGGGCGTCGGCGGCCTTCGCGGCCATGGCTTTGACGGGGTTCTTCTCGGTCATCGCACTCCCAAACCCTCGAACATGCGCCGGCCGCGACACCGGACCGGGCTCCCGCGACCCCGGCGCCACGCACCCGCTGGACGGACGGCCGCGCACAGTCGCACGCGGCGTCGCCTGAGTACCCGGGCCGTCGGGGATGAACCGCGACAGCGACCGCCTCGCGCCCGGGAGGACCGAGGACCACCTGAACGGGTGCGAGCGCTGGTGCGGGCACGGGTGCGGTGCTCTCGGCGCGTGGAGGGGCGGGCCGCGGTGCTTCCGCGTCGCACGAGGCTCGCCCGCGGCAGGGCCTCAACGGCCGTTCAGGAGTAGACTGTTGCACTGAGCAAACGTGCGGATCCGACCACCTGGGCCCACGGGTCCACGGGTCGCGGGCGCGTCGGGCGGCCCGGGCGGTGGCCACGGGCGCCACGCCGGCGCTCGCCGGGACCGGAAGCGGCGGCACTCCGGAGGTCCCACGGGTCCGCGGAGCTCGGCGGCCGTCGGCGTCCGCGGCCGCTCGGCGGTGAAGGGAGCTGTCCCATGCATTGCTACGACTGCACGTTGCTCGGTGAGTTCGGCGACGCGGTGGGGGTCTGCCACCTGTGCGGTGCGGCGGTCTGTGTCCGTCACGTACATGTGGCGGACGTACCCGTGCAGCAGCTCGCCGGTGTGGGCACGGCCACGTCGCCCCGGGCCGCGCGGCGGATGAGCTGCCTCACCTGCCGGGCGGCCGAGGCGGCCCTCGGGACCCGTGGGGAGGCGGCCGTGCGCTGACCGTTCCCGGCCATGCGCCGGCCGGCCTCGCGCCCTGCCCGGCCGGACCCTCCGTCCCTGTGCCGCGCCCGCCCGCCTTGCCCGCCCCCTCGATCGAAAGGTCCCCACCGTGCCGCGGAAGGTCAGAGCGACCCCGTCCCCGACCGGATGGCGTCGCGCCCTCGCCCGTGCTCCGATCCGTCTGTACCGGTGGCACCTCGGCGCGCTGATGGGCGGACGCATGCTGCTGCTCACCCACACGGGACGCACGTCGGGGCGGCCCCGTCAGGTCGTCCTGGAGATCACCGGCCGCGATCCCGCCACCGGCGCCTACCGCCTGGCGTCCGGCTTCGGCCCGGCCTCGCAGTGGTACCGCAACATCCGGCACACCCCGAGGGTCACCATCCAGGTCGGGCGGCGCCGGACCGCCGCCACCGCCCGGCCCATGACCCCCGAGGAGTCGGGCCGCGCGATGGCCGAGTACGCCCCGCGCCATCCGCGGACCGCCCGTCGTCTCATGGGGATCTGCGGAATCGAGACGGACGGCACGGCGGCGGACTACTACCTCGTCGGCCGCGACCACATCCCGTTCGTGGAGATCACGCCCGACGGGGCGGAGCCCGCACGGCCGGCGGGACACGGCGGGGGCTGAGCGGCGACGGGCCGGTGCCGGAAGCCGGGCAGGCCCTGACGCGGAGGGCCCGGGGCAGGCGAGAGTCCCGGTCGTTCACCTCCGACGACCGGGTCCCGCGCTTCCCGGATCCGGCCGCGGCGGCGTCACTCCCCCGAGTTGCGCGTCGTACGCGCGCACCGTCGGGGCCAGATCCGATGATGTGATCACATCAGGTATCACCAACGGATCGCTAACATGACCACAACGGCCTCTTCTTCCGGTTTCGGGTTTCCGGTTCCGGCTCCGGGCTTCGGCTCCTGTCGAGGCGTGAAGTGATCATGGCGCGGCACGACGGGCCGCGAGGGAAGGCAGTGGGGCGGCACTATGCGGGACGGGCTGCGGTTCGGTCTGCTGGGTCCGCCGGTCCTGTACGGCTCCGGCGGCGAGGTCCGGCCGATTGGCAGCGGCAAGCTGCGGGCCCTGCTCGCCGCGCTGCTTCTGGAGCCCGGCCGGGTCGTCGCGGTCGACACGCTCAAGGACGCCCTGTGGGGCGGGGCGCCACCGGCCTCCGCCCACGCCTCGCTGCACAACCACGTGACCCGGCTGCGACGGCTGCTCGACGACCCGCGACGCCTGACGGCGGTCCCGCCGGGGTACCGGCTGCGCGTCGACGACGGCGAGCTGGACGTCCGGGTGTTCGAGGGCCACGTCGGTGCCGCGCGTGCCGGGCACGCCGCCCGTGACTGGGACGGCGTCCTGCGCGAGTCCCTGGCGGCGCTCGCGCTGTGGCGGGGCGCCCCGCTGAGCGGGCTGCCGCCCGAGACCGGCGGCCACGCCCTCGCCCAGCGGCTCGCGGAGGCGCGGCTGCTCGCGCTGGAGTGGCGGTACGAGGCCGAGCTCCGGTCGGCGGACGGCGCGGCGGGCAAGGGCGTCACGGGAGAGGACGCCGGGGCCGCGGTGGCGGGCGCCGGTTCCGGCGCCGAGGGTTTTGGCGGCGCGGGCGCCGGTGGGCCCGCCCCCGCCGTGGGCCCCGGCGGCGGCGGTGAGGTCCGGTACGCCCCGGCCCCGGGAGCCACCCGGGTCGCCGCGCTGGCGCCGGAGCTGGCGGAGCTGGTGGCGGAGTATCCGCTGCGCGAGGCGTTCCACCGGTTGCTGATGCTCGCGCTGCACCGCACCGGCCGCCGGGCCGAGGCCCTCGCCGTCCACCGTGATCTGCGGGCGCGTCTCGTGGAGGAGCTCGGGGTGGAGCCGGGGGCCGCGGTGCGCGAGGCGCACCTGGAGATCCTCCGGGGCGAGCCCGCCCAGGACGCCGGTCCACCCGCCCGTGGGCCTGTCACGGCGGCGGACGGGGGCGGGCGGACGGCGGACCCGGAGGGCGGGACCGTACCCGGACCGCCCGCGGCGCCACCGGCACCGGCACCGGCACCGGCACCGGAGCCCGTGCCCCGGCGCGCCGACCCGGCGGCCACCGTCCCCCGCCCCGCCCAACTCCCGCCCGCACCCGCGCACTTCACGGGCCGGGAGCAGGTGATCGGCGAGCTGCGCCGGGTGCTGGACGCGACCGGGAGCACACGCCCCCGGTGCCCCTCCGTCGCCGTCATCAGCGGGATGGCCGGCGTCGGCAAGAGCGCGCTCGCGCTGCACGTCGCCCAGGGGCTGCAAGAACGTTTCCCCGACGGCCAGTTGTACGTGAACCTGCACGGCGCCACCCCCGGAATGGTGCCGCTCACGCCCGGTCAGGCGCTCGCCGCGCTGCTGCGCGACCTCGGCGCCGAGCCTCGCCGGATACCCGAGCAGCCGGACGCGGCGTCCGCCCTGCTCCGCTCGATGCTCGCGCCGACGCGCACGCTGATGGTGCTCGACGACGCCGAGAGCGCCGCGCAGGTGCGGCCGCTGCTGCCGGCGGGGGACGGGTGCGCGGTGATCGTGACGAGCCGTTCGCCGCTCACCGCGCTGGACGGCGTCACCCGCTTCCCGCTCGCGCCCCTTTCGGACGAGGAGAGCGCGGCACTGCTGCGGGCGGTGTCCGGACGGCAGTGGGGGCTCGACGGCAGCCATCCGCTCGTCGAACTCACCGGCCGGCTGCCGCTCGCCCTCCGAGTCGTCGCCGCCCGTCTCGCCGCGCGCCGGGCGCTCACCCCGGACGCGCTCGCCGGTCAGCTGACCGCCACGGAGGGACGCCTGCACCACCTGGAGTACGACGACCTGAGCGTGCGCAGATCGCTGGCGGTGGCCCATGACGCGCTGCGGTCCTCACGGCGCGAGGCCGACCGGGACGCGGCCCTCGCGCTGCGCCGGATCGGAGCGCTCGACCTCCCCGAGTACGGGGCACCGCTGATCGCCTGCCTCACGGGCACCGGCGAACGCCGCGCCGAGGCGGCCCTCGACCGCCTGGTCGACGTGGCCCTCCTGGAGGAGACGTCGTACGGCCGCTACACGCCCCACGACCTGGTCCGTGACTTCGCCCGCGAGACGGCGGCGGCGGACGGGGCGGATGCGGCGGTGGACGGCCACGGCGGTGACGGTGCCGTGGGCCCCGTCGCCGAGCGGGCGTTGCGGTGGTACGCCGGGGTGGCCGCGCGCAGCCTCGCGGCGATCCTCGAGCCAGGGCTGGACCGTGAGGACCGTATACGGCCCACCGCCGCGCAGCCCGCGCCGCACGCCGCCGACGTCGCGGCCACACCGCCGTTCGCCTCGGCCAAGGAGGCCTTCGCCTGGGGCGACCTGGAGCTCGGGAACGTGGTGGCCCTGGTGGAGCGGTACGCCGAAGCCTCCGCCTACGTGCCCCTTCTCGTCCGCCTCCTCAACCCGTATCTGCAACGCGGCGGCCGCGTCGCCGAGTTGGAGGTTCTCGGCCGGGCGGCGCTCGGCGCGGCCACGCGGCTCGGGGACGAGGCCGCCGAGGCGTACGCGCTCGCCGATCTCGCCGGGCTGCACTTCCTGTCCGGCCGGCCGGGTGACGCGCTCGCCCTGAACGACCGGGCGCTGGAGATCTGGCGACGGCTCGACGTCACGACGCGGATCCGGCGGTGCCTCAACAACCGGGGGATGCTTCTCGAAGGGCTCGGGCGGCACGCCGAGTCGGAGCAGGCGCTGCGGCAGAGCCTGGAGTACTCCCGCGAGCTGGACGATCCGCACGGCGAGGCCGTCACCTACAGCCACCTCGGCAATCTCTACGAGCACACGGACCCGCGGGCGGCCATCGAACACCACATGCGGAGCCTCGTCATCGGGACCGCCACCGACGACGTCATCGTGCGCCTCACCGCGCACTGCAACATCGGGTACGCCCACCTCACCCTGGGCGAACCGGCCGCCGCCCTGCCGCACTTCGAGGAGAGCCTGCGCGTCCTCGGCGACCGCGACGACTGGCACGGCGAGTCCCAGACCCGGCTCGGGCTGGTACGGGCCCTGCGCGGCGTGGGGCATCACGAACGGGCGTCACGCGAGTGCGAGCTGCTCCTCTCCCGCGCCGGCCGCCGCGCCGACCGCTACACGGAGGGGCTCGCCCGGCACCAGCGGGGGCTGCTGCTGGAGGCGTCCGGCCGCACCGGCGACGCGTACGCGCAGTGGGAGTCCGCCCTGCGGGCGCTGGACGGCAGGGACACCCCGGTGATCGGCGAGCTCAGGGACCTGCTGGCCGGGAGGCGCTGAGCCGGTCGGGGCCGACGGTCACGTGATCACGTCATCACTCCGTCCCCTCATACCCTCATCCCCTCGTCAGTCCATCGCCTCATCGCCTCGTCACTCCGTCATCCGGTCAGCTCATCACCTTGTCCTCTGATCCTTCAGTCCTCTGGTCCTCTGGTCCTCTGGTCTTCTCGTGTTCTGGTGCTCTTATGTTCTGGTAGTCCGGTGTTCTCGGTGCTGCGGTCCTCCGGAACGTGGTCATTTCGCGTCCGCGTAGCACTCGACCACCGCCGTCGTGAACGGGAAGCGGACCGGGGTCTCGCCGAACGTGAGGCGTCCCGCCAGTTCCGCGGCCTCGCGGATCGCCGCCACCACCGTGTCCGCCTCCTCGGCCGGGCAGTGCACGATCACCTCGTCGTGCTGGAAGAAGACCAGCTCGGCCGTCAGCTCCGCGCAGTTGCGCCGGAGCGCGGCGAGCAGCAGCAGGGCCCAGTCGGCGGCGCTGCCCTGGACGACGAAGTTGCGTGCGAAACGGCCCCGGGCGCGGGAGTCGCTCGACGCGTAGCCCGGCACCCAGTCCTGGCCGCTTGCGGACCGGCCCCCACCGGAGCCGGAGTCCCCGCCGCTCCGCGCCTGTGGGTCGTCCTGCGGAATGCCCGCCTCCTCCGACGTGGCGTCCGAGGCCCCGGCCGCCGGGGGGCACGTACGTCCCAGCCAGGTCCGTACGAGCCGGCCCTCCTCGCCCGCCCGCGCCGCGTCGTCGACGTACGCGACCGCCCGGGGGAAGCGGCGGCGGAGCGCGGCGAGGTTCTTGAGGCCGTCCCCCGACGTCTGCCCGTACACCGCGCCGAGCACGGCGAGCTTCGCCTGGTCCCGGTCGCCGGAGAAGGCGCGGTCCGAGACGGACTGGTAGAGGTCGGTCTCCCGGCCCGCGACCTCCATCAGGCCGGGGTCGCGCGAGATGGCGGCGAGGACGCGCGGTTCCATCTGGTCGGCGTCGGCCACCACGAGCCGCCAGCCGGGGTCGGCGACCACGGCACGCCGGATCACCCGGGGGATCTGCAGGGCGCCGCCGCCGTTGGTGACCCAGCGCCCCGTGACGGTGCCGCCCGGCAGGTACTCGGGCCGGAACCGTCCGTCGCGCACCCAGTCCTGGAGCCACGACCAGCCGTGCGCGACCCAGATCCGGTACAGCTTCTTGTATTCCAGCAGGGGCTTCACGGCCGGATGGTCGAGGGACTCGATCTCCCAGCGCCGGGTCGACCTGGCCTTGATCCCCGCCTGCGCGAAGGCCTTGAGGACGTCCGCGGGCAGGTCGGGTCTCACCCGTCTGCCGAAGGCGGCGGAGATCTCGTCGGTGAGCTCGGCCAGGCGTCTGGGTTCGCCGCCGCCCGCGTACCGCTCGCCGAGCAGTTCGTTCAGCAGGCGGCGGTGGACGTCCGCGCTCCAGGGCAGTCCCGACCCGTTCATCTCGGCGGCCACCAGCATCCCCGCCGACTCGGCGGCCGTCAGCAGCCGCATCCGCCCGGGACGTGCGGTGGCGTCGTGACGGCGCAGCTGATCCGCGTACACCTCGACAAGGCCGTCCAGCGGCACGTGCGCCGGGCGCGGTTCGAACAGGGACGACTGCGAGCCGGGCTCGGCGGAACGCGGCGGGGGATCGGACGGCACGGGGCCGCCGCGCAGTCTGGCCAGCGCGGCGGCGGCCGAGCGTGGTTCCCCGAGCCGCCCCTCGTGGCCGAGCAGCAGGGTCTCGGCGGCCTCGATGTCGTAGCACCGCTCCACGCGCACCCCGGCGGCGAGCAGGCGGGGGTAGACCTCGGCGGCCGACCGCCACACCCAGCGTGCGACGTCCGGCCGGGAGCGCACGGACTCGACGAAATCCGGCTCCCGCCGCACCGGTCCGGCGGGCAGCCCGTCCGGGCCGAGGGGGGCGACCTCGGCGCCGCCGTCCTCGGCCGGTGCGAGAGCCCACCGGTCGGTCATGGCTTCGAGTCTCGCAGGAGGGTCTGACAGCCCGGCTCCCGGAAGCCGGGGCGCCCGACCGGCCGTGACGTGCCCGGACAGCGGGTGACCGGCGGAACCGGGGGCGTCCGGGACCGGCCGGGGCCGCCGGACGGTCCGGGCCTCGCGCGGACGGGCGGACGGCCGGTCAAGCGGCGCGTCCGGGGCCGTCAGGACTCCGGGCCGTCCGGGGCGCCCGCGACGTCCGCGAGCGCCGCCGCCACGTACTCCTCGGTCCGGGCCTTGTCGACACCGAGGCCCGACAGCACGCCTCCGCCGTTCTCGTGTTCGAGGAGGGCGAGGAGGAGGTGCTCGGTGCCGATGTAGTTGTGGCCGAGACGGAGCGCCTCCCGGAAGGTGAGCTCCAGGGCCTTCTTGGCGGCGGGGCCGTAGGGGATCAGCTCGGGGGTGTCGCCGGCCGGGGGGAGCGCGGCGGTCGCCGCCTCGCGCACGGCGTCCAGGGTGATCCCCTGCGCGACGATCGCCTTGGCGGCCAGGCCCTCCGGTTCGGAGAGGAGGCCGAGGACCAGGTGCTCGGGCAGGCCCTCGGAGTTGCCCGCCGTCTTGGCCTCGTTGTGCGCGACCATGACCACCTTCCGCGCGCGCGGGGTGTAGCGGCCGAAGCCCTGGCCGGGGTCGAGGTCCGAGGACTCCGAGCCCTTGGGGACGAAGCGTTTCTGGGCGGCCTGCCGGGTGACGCCCATGCTCTTGCCGATGTCCGTCCAGGACGCGCCGGAACGCCGGGCCTGGTCCACGAAGTGGCCGATCAGGTGGTCCGCGACGTCACCCAGGTGGTCCGCGGCGATCACCGCGTCCTGGAGCTGGTCGAGCGCGTCGGTGTGGACCTTCTTGATGGCATCGATGAGGTCGTCGAGACGTACGGAGGGTGTGCCGGGAGAGTTCGTCGTCATACGTCAACCGTAGGTTGACAGTCCCGGCCCGTCAACCCCGAGTTGACAGATGTCGTCCGGGCGCCGGCGCGCGGTCACTTCGCCCGCCGGACGCGCGCCCCCTCCCGGCCCGCCGCACGCGCGCCCCGGCCCCTCCACCCGGCCCGTCGGCCGCCCGAACCCGGCCCCCTCACCCCGCCCCGCCCGGCGAACGCCCGGCCGGTCCCGTCAGCGCGGCCGTCGCCGCCGCTGCCGCGATCAGCGCGCAGACCCCCGTGCACACGGCCGCCGTCTCCCACGGCACCGCCACCCGGACCGGTGCCGACAGGCGGGCGAGCGCCGCCGCCGTGGCCGCCAGGTTCACCCCCGCGACGGCGGCGCCGAGCACCGCGCCGACACCGACGGCGAGCAGGGACTCGCCCGCGACGACGCGCAGCACCTGCCCCCGCGTCGCCCCCGCGAGGCGCAGTGACCGCAGCTCGCCGCCCCGTGCCGACGTGGCCATCAGCAGGGTCCCGGCGAGGGAGATCCCCGTGTACACGAGGGCGATGCCGAGGACGACGAACAGGCCGACGCGGGTCTGCGCCCCGGTCCGCGGCCGGGTGGCGGCCAGCCACGCGGACGTCGGCCGCACCGTCCCGCCGGCCGAGCGCAGCGCCGCCGCGACCGCGCCCCGGTCCGCCCCCTGCGCCGTCCGCACGTCGAGGCGGTCGACCCTCGCCCCGGGCGCGTTGGCCGCCGTCACATAGGCGCCGTTGTCGCCCGTGCCCCTCGTGAGCACGGCGGCGATCCGCAGCCGGGCGGGGCTCCCGTCTCCCAGCCGGACGCGGACCCAGGAGCCCACCGCGTGCCGTTCCCACTCCTCGTTCACGATGATCGACCGGTCGTCGAGATCGCGGACGTCGCCGGCCACCACCGGCAGTCGCGACACCGACGCGAACGCCTCCACGTCGCTCACCGCCCGCGCCTCGGACCGGATCAGCGCGGACCCGCCGTCCTCCCGTACGAACACCGCCGTCGACGCCGTGGCCGACACCGTGCCCCCGGTCACCGGGACCGCCCTGAGACCGTCGCCCGAACTCGGCCCGCGTACGCGCCCGGGCCTCCGCGGCCTTCGCCGCCGTCACCGTCGCCGCCGAGCCCAGCAGCGAACCCGCCAGGGCGACCGTCACCAGCACCGGCGCGGCCACGGCGGCCGTCCGGCGCACCGAGGCGGCCGCGTTCTCGCGGATCAGCAGGCCGGTCGCGCCGGGCAGCCGGACCAGCCGCACGGCGGGGCGCACCAGCAGGGGAGCCAGCGCGGCCACCGCCGTGACCAGGATCATCGGCTGGGTCGTGTACGTCTTCCGCTTGAGCAGCGCGGCCGGGTCCGTGCCCAGCGTCCAGGCCAGCAGGCCGAGTCCGCCCACGAGCAGCCCGAGGCCGGCGGCCCGGCGCGACCACGGCATCACACCGGTGTCCACCGACGCCTCGCGCAGCGCCTCGACGGGTCCGGTCCGTCCCGCCCGCCGCGAGGCGGCCCAGGCCCCGGTCCACGCCACGGCCATCCCCGTCCAGAAGGCGACGTGGTACGGCCAGGTGACCGATCCGCGCAGTGCGAACCAGCCGGGAGCCACCCCGCCGTCCACCAGCAGCCGTACGAGCCGGGGGGCCGCCCGGCCCCCCAGCGCGCACCCGGCGGCGGAGGCCGCGGCGCCCACCAGGGCCGCCTCCCCGAGCAGCATCCGCCGCACCTGCCCGGGGGTCGCCCCGGCCATCCTCAGCAGCCCCAGCTCCCGCCGTCGCAGCGCCACCACGAACGCGAACGTCGACGCCGTCACGAACACCGACACGAACGCCGTGACTCCCGCCGCCGTGCCCAGCAGCGCGTTCACCCCGACCAGCGCCCGCGCGTCCCGCTCGGTGGACGGGTCGGCCAGGCGGCGGTCGTCGCCGGTCAGGACGCGGGCGCGGTCACCGACGGCCGCGCGTACGGCCGGGGCGGGGGCGTCGACGCCCACCGCGTCCGGGGAGCCGTCCGTACGGACGGTGCCCAGCGTCCGCAGGCGTGCCAGGAGTTCCCTGTCCACAGGGTGTGGATGCGCCAGCTTCTTCGACACGCGCGCGGTCCCCGGCCCCCGGCGCACCTCCACCGTGAGGGTGTCCTGGCCCATCACCACGACCGGTGAGGACGCGAACCGCTGGGGCGCCCGGTCCGGGGCCCCGACGCTCGCGGCCAGGCCGAGACCCATCGCCGTCATCACCGCGACGCCCAGGGCGACCGCGACGAAGGCACCGAGGAAGGAGGCCCACCGGGCCCGCAGGGAGGACAGGCTCAGCAGCACGGCACCCGCTCCAGACCCGTCATGTGCGCGGCGACCCGCTCGGCGGCCGGTGCCGTCATCTCCCCGCTCACCCGGCCGTCGACCAGGAAGACGACCCGGTCCGCGTACGCGGCGGCCACCGGGTCGTGCGTGACCATCACCGTGGTCAGGCCCTCGTCGTCGACGAGCTGCCGCAGGAGCGTCAGCACCTCGCGGCTCGTCGTGGTGTCCAGCGCGCCCGTCGGTTCGTCCCCGAAGAGCACCGCCGGCCCGGTGATCAGCGCGCGGGCGAGGGCGACGCGCTGCTGCTGCCCGCCCGACAGCTGCGAGGGGCGGTGCCCGGCCCTCCCGGCGAGGCCCACCCGGGCCAGCGCCTCGCGCACGGCACCGCCGGACGGGCGGCGGCCGGCGAGCCGCAGCGGCAGGGCCACGTTCTGGGCGGCGGTCAGGGAGGGCAGGAGGTTGAAGGACTGGAAGACGAACCCGATCCGCTCGCGCCGCAGCAGCGTCCGCCGGCGCTCGCTCAGCCCCGCCAGTTCCGTCCCGTCGACGGTCACGGAGCCGGAGGTGGGCCGGTCGAGCCCGGCCGCGCACTGGAGCAGCGTCGACTTCCCCGAGCCGGAGGGGCCCATCACCGCGGTGAAGGGCCCGGCGGCGAAGTCGAGGTCGACCCCGTCCAGCGCGGCGACGTCGCCATAGCGGCGGCAGAGGGCGCGGACACGTACGGCTGAAGTCGTCATGCCCTCCAGCCAACCGGGCACCGTACCCACGCACATGACCCCTGGGGGGCGTGTGCGGGGTAGGGCAGGCCCTACCCCGCAGCCGCTGCCCCCGGGCGGGGCCGTCCTGGGCCGGGGGAGGAGCCGGTCCGGGGGCCGTGACACGATCGGCGGGTGAGTACGACGACCACGGTGGAGCGGGCCTTCGAGGCCGCCCTCTACGCCGAGACCGACGCGGCCCTCGACACGGGTGCTTCGCTCCTCGCCGCCGACCCCGCGGCGGACGCGGAACTCGCCCGCCGGGGAGAGGAGTTCGTCGCGGCAGCCTGGCGGCGCGGCTGGCAGCCCGCCGACGTCGTACGGATCGTGCGCCGTGAACTGGACGACGTCCACGTCCGCCTGGTGACGGCGCTGATCCTCAGCCAGGACGAGCACCGGACGGACCGCCGGCCGCCGGGGCCGCGGTGGGCCGCGCAGCTCGCCGAACTGGCCGGACCGGCCGCCGGACCGGCCGCGCGCGGCGAGCGCCCCGACCGCTTCTCGCAGGCCACGGTCGCCCTGGAGCTCTACCGCCTGCTGCTTCGCCTCCCCGCCGTCGAGCCCCTCGCCGGGCCGGAGCCGCGGCGGCAGGCCGCCGGGGACCGGGCCGCCCCGCACTCCCGGATGCTCACCCGGATCCGGGGGCTGCTCGCGAAGGCGGAGGCGACCGGTTTCCCGGAGGAGGCGGAGGCGCTCAGCGCCAAGGCGCAGGAGCTGATGGCGCGGCACAGCATCGACGAGGCGCTCCTCGCCGCCCGTACGCACAGCGCGGACGTGCCCGGTGCCTGCCGGATCGGGGTGGACCCGCCGTACGAGACGGCCAAGGCGGTACTCCTCGACGCGGTCGCCGGGGCCAACCGCTGCCGGGCGGTGTGGAACGAGGCGCTCGGGTTCTCGACCGTCGTCGGTTTCGAGGCCGACCTGGAGGCCGTGGAACTGCTCCACACCTCGCTGCTCGTGCAGGCCACGGCCGCGATGACGAAGGCGGAGGCGGCGCAGCGGGCGGGCGGCCGCAAGCGGACGAAGACGTTCCGGCAGTCGTTCCTCGCGGCGTACGCGCACCGGATCGGCGACCGGCTGACCGCCGCCGCTCAGGGGCAGGTCGCCGCGGCGGAGGGGGAGCTGCTGCCGGTTCTCGCGGTCCGGGACGTGGCGGTCACGGAGGAGACGGAACGCATGTTCCCGGACACCGTGACGACCCGGCTGCGCGGGGTGGACGACGCGGCCGGCTGGGAGGAGGGCGCCGCGGCGGCGGACCGCGCCCAGGTCGGCGACCACCGCCGCCCACGACTCGGCTGACCTGCCCGGACCCCGCTGCCGCCCGCGACTCGGCCGGCCTGCCCGGACCCGACGGGGTTCACGGCACGGCCGGCCCGGTGTCCCCGACCTGTCCGGCCGGGGCCCGTGTCCGTGAGCGCGGCGTGGCCCCCCGGGACCCGCTTTCGGCCCCGCTCAGTCGCCCGCCGTCCGGAACGGGCTGACCGACGCGTCCACGGTGTCCTTCGACTTCAGCGCGACCTCCCCATAGGTCCACGGCGAGGTTTCGGACCCGCCGTCGGCGCCCGGCAGAGCGACCTTCAGGGTCTTCACGACGACGCTGTCCCCCGTGCCGCCCGCCGTGCCGCGCACGTAGGTGAGCGTGAAGGAGGCCGCCTCGTCCGGCTTCAGCGTCACCGTCTCCGCGTGCGCGCCCGGCTGCCGGGCCACGGTCCACGCGGTGCCGTCGCCGGTCAGCTCGGTGCGGGGGAAGCCCTTCAGGGTGCAGTCGGCGGAGCCGCTGTTGGTGACGGTGACGGGGATGTTGCCGGTGTCCCCGGCGGCCGGGGCGGCGTTGCCGGGGCCGACCCGGACGGCGACGTGGCCCGCGGCGCAGGCGGTGACGGCGGACTGCTTCGCGTCCTTCCCGCCGCCGGCCGCCTCACCGCCGTCGCCGCTGTCGTCGCAGGAGGTCAGGGCGAGGGCCGTGGCGAGGACGGCGACGGCGGTGGTGGCGAGATGGGCCGGAGTGGCGCGCATGGGATCCCCTGAGGTTCGAGACGGTGCACAGGGATCATCGCCCAGGACGGTCCCCGCCCGCGTGCCCCACATGGGTGTCGGCGCACGGACGTCACGGCACGGACGTCACCGCACTCCCGCGCGCACCACCCCGCGCGGGGCGCGCGCGCCGCCCGTACGACGCGGGTACGCGCTGCCCGGCACACACCGCCCGGCACACACCGCTCGGCGCACGCCGCCCGGTACCGCGGCCCGTGAGGCACCCGCCGTCCCACCCGCCGTCCCACCCGCCGCCCCCGCGGTCACTCCCGTACGAAGCCCAGGGTCTCCGTCGGCAGCCCCGTCGGCAGCGAGCCGGCCTCGGACTTCGTGTACGTCTCGTCGCCGAAGCCCTCCCAGGAGACCTTGAGGGTCTTGGCGTCGGCGGAGTCGACCCGGCCGTACGTGCGGTCCTTGTCGCCGTTCGCGCACTTGAGCTTGATCATCCGCATGCCCGTCTCCTTGCCGGCGGTGCCGCTGCAGATGGTCTCGTCCGACGTGAAGAGGGCGGCCTTCTTGCCGCTGATCACCAGTGCCACGGGCTTGCCGTCCGCCGTGGTCACCCAGCTGCCGTCCAGCTCGCTCCTGGCCCCGGTCTTCCCGGAGCCGCCGTCCGTCGCGCTCGCCGAGGAGTCCGGAGCGGAGCTGTCGCCGGACCCGCCGGAGTCGCCGTCGCCACCGCAGCCGGTGAGCACCAGGACGGCCACGAGGCTCGCGCCCGCCGCCGCGATACGCGCCCGCCGACGCGGGAAGGTCGCCGAAATCACTGGAGTTCCCCCAAGGTTGGGCACATGATCACTGAGGTCGCCGGAACGACCGCAGCAAGCTACCAGCAGGCCCCGCAGCCCTCAGGAGGAAGCCCACGTGCCTTTGCTCACGCGGGCCGTACCCCGCCTCGTTGGCCCCGGGAGCCGTCCATTTCGTTGAGAGTGGAACAGAAAGGGCTTCCCGTGCGTCCTTGATAGGGACCCGTACGGAACGGTACGGACGAGCATCGAGGACCAGTGCGAGGGAGCCGACCCGGAGCATCCTGCGCGGATGGTGGCGCGGGTGACCGTGGACGGGGGGTTCCCGGGTCGCGTGGAAAGCGATTCCGGGGGAAAACGCTCGACCGGTACGCCGGTCAAGCACCGGTAAAAGCTGTAACCAGGGGAACACCCCCCGTGCACGTGCATCTGCCCATGCATTTGCACATGAACAGAGCTATGATCCGGGGCAGTTGACCAATGCATCTATGGCCACCTCGGCCACTGCACGACCGGGGAGCGACCTGTGAACCACGACGTGTACGACGTGGACGGCGTGTACAACGGCATGGCCGCGACCGAGCTGAACGGGGTCGCGTGGCAGAAGAGCCGGCACAGCAACTCGCAGGGCTCGTGCGTGGAGTTCGCGCGCCTGCCGGGCGGTGACGTGGCGGTGCGCAACTCGCGGTTCCCGGAGGGGCCGGCGCTCGTCTACACGAGGGCCGAGATCGAGGCCATGCTCCTGGGTATCAAGGACGGCGAGTTCGACCACCTGGTGGCCGGCGCCTGACGGTGACCGGAGACGCACACGCGGTGACGCGCGTAGAACCGCGGCGCGCGAAAACGCCGCGGCGGGTCACTCGCCGGACTCCACGCGGAAGAGGGCCCAGACGACCTTGCCGCTGAGCGTGCCCGCGAGCGGGTGCCAGCCCCAGCCGTCGGCGAACGAGTCGACGAGGAACAGGCCGCGGCCCGACTCGGCCGAGAAGTCGTCGGAGGCGCGGGCGACCGGGCTGTCGTGGCTGGGATCGCGCACGGCGCACACCAGACGCTCCGTCCACCGCATCAGGTGCAGCCGCACCGGCGGCCCCTGGTCGTCGCGGTGGCAGGTGCCCGGGGCGACGTCCGGCGGCGAGCCGCCGGGCGCGTCGGGCGACGCGGGCTGCCGGGAGACGGGCAGGCCGTGCCGCAGGGCGTTGGTCACGAGTTCGGAGACGACCAGGCAGACGTCGTCGAAACGGTCGCCGATGCCCCACTGGTCGAGTGTCCTGCGGGTGAACTGCCGGGCCTCGCGCACCGCTTCGTAGCGGGCGGGCAGAGCACAGGAGGCGGCGTCGGACACGGCCGCGGGGTCGAGTGGCGGAAGCCCCTGCCGTAACGGCTCGAGCATGGTCGATCCATTCGTCCCCATGCGAGGCACTCCCCCGGGAATTCGCGGTCGTTGCGATGCAGCGGTGGCGCGGCACCATGGTTCCCAATGCGCACGGCAGATGCAAGGGCAGATGCACGTGCACGCGCCGGATATGGACCCGCGCGTACCGCTTCCTTCCCTTTTCTTCTGTCACCTTCTTCTCTCGGGTTTGGCCTCAACTGATCTGTTCCTGCGCCTCGCCTTCGGATGCTTTCCCTTTCTGTAACCGAACGAGTACAGCTCGGAGTGTTTTAGTGGCAGACTGCGGCCCTTGAAGACGGTTGGGAGGCTGACGAACGTGAGCGCTGGTGAGTCGAGCGGCTCGGTGGTGCGGCGCATGTTGCTGGGATCGCACCTCCGGCGGCTCCGGGAGTCGCGCGGCATTACCCGGGAAGCGGCCGGCTACTCGATCCGCGCCTCCGAATCGAAGATCAGCCGCATGGAGTTGGGACGGGTGAGCTTCAAGACGAGGGACGTCGAGGACCTCCTCACGCTGTACGGCGTGAGTGACGAGGCGGAGCGCACGTCGCTGCTCTCGCTCGCCAAGGAGGCCAACCTCGCGGGCTGGTGGCACAGTTACTCGGACGTCCTGCCCAGCTGGTTCCCGACGTACGTCGGCCTGGAGGGCGCGGCGCACCTGATCCGCTGCTACGAGGTGCAGTTCGTGCACGGGCTGCTGCAGACGGAGGCGTACGCGCACGCGGTCGTCGCCCGCGGTATGAAGGGAGCGAGCGCCGCCGACATCGAGCGGCGGGTCGCCCTGCGCCTGGAGCGCCAGAAGTGCCTGGTCTCCGAGAACGCTCCGGAGTTCCACATCGTCCTCGACGAGGCCGCGCTGCGCCGTCCCTACGGGGACCGCGACGTGATGCGCGGCCAGCTGGAGCACCTGATCGAGATCTCGGAGCGGCCCAACGTACGGCTGCAGGTCATGCCGTTCAGCCTGGGCGGGCACTCCGGTGAGAGCGGCTCCTTCACCGTCCTGAGCTTCCCCGAGTCGGACCTGTCGGACGTGGTCTATCTGGAGCAGCTCACCAGCGCGCTGTATCTGGACAAGCGCGAGGACGTCGCCCAGTACGAGCACGCGCTCAAGCAGCTCCAGCAGGACAGCCCCGGCCCGTCCGAGAGCCGGGATCTGCTCAGGGGGCTGCTCCAGCTGTCCTGACGAGGCCGCGCCCACCTCTGTGGAGGTGTCGCACAGTCATCCGACTTACCCCCCAACTCCCCTTACGCGACAGTACGATGACCTGCCAACAGGGGTAAGGCAGGACGCCCGCCACAGCGGTGCAGGGGATTGAGGGTTCACATGTCGACGTACTTCACGGAGCTTGCCCAGCAGTACATCGACGGCGAGTGGCGCCCCGGCACCGGCTCCTGGGACATCATCGACTTCAACCCGTACGACGGCGAGAAGCTGGCGTCGATCACGATAGCCACGGTGGACGAGGTCGACCAGGCGTACCGCGCGGCCGGGCGAGCGCAGAAGGAGTGGGCCGAGGCCGGCGCGTACGCGCGCCGCGCCGTCCTCGAGAACGCGCTGCGGATCGTCGAGGACCGCGAGCGGGAGATCGCCGAGGTCATCATCGCCGAACTCGGCGGCACCCACCTCAAGGCGGGCTTCGAACTGCACCTGGCCAAGGAGTTCCTCCGCGAGTCGGTCCGGCTGGCGCTCCGGCCCGAGGGCCGGATCGTCCCCTCGCCCACCGTCGGCAAGGAGAACCGCGAGTACCGCGTCCCGGTCGGTGTCGTCGGGGTGATCAGCCCCTTCAACTTCCCCTTCCTGCTCTCCCTGAAGTCCGTCGCCCCCGCGCTCGCGCTCGGCAACGCCGTGGTCCTCAAGCCGCACCAGGACACCCCCGTCGTCGGCGGCTCCCTCATCGCCAGGATCTTCGAGGAGGCCGGTCTGCCGGGCGGCCTGCTGAACGTCGTGATCACCGACATCGCCGAGATCGGTGACGCGTTCATCGAGCACCCGGTGCCCAAGGTCATCTCCTTCACCGGTTCCGACAAGGTGGGCCGGCACGTCGCCACCGTCTGCGCCTCGCACTTCAAGCGCTCCGTCCTCGAACTCGGCGGCAACAGCGCGCTCGTGGTGCTCGACGACGCGGACGTCGACTACGCGGTGGACGCGGCGGTCTTCAGCCGGTACGTGCACCAGGGCCAGGTCTGCATGGCCGCCAACCGCGTCCTGGTGGACCGTACGGTCGCGGCCGAGTTCACCGAGAAGTTCGTCGCCAAGGTGAAGTCCCTCAAGGCCGGTGACCCGAGCGACCCGTCGACGGTGATCGGCCCGCTCATCAACTCCTCGCAGGCGGACGCGATCACGGGCGCGGTCGACCAGGCGATCGCCGACGGGGCCACGGCCCTGGTGCGCGGAGCCGTCCGCGAGAACCTCGTCGAGCCGGTCGTCCTGACGGACCTGCCGGCCGGCTCCGGCATCCTCCGGCAGGAGATCTTCGGCCCGGTCGCGCTCCTCGTCCCCTTCGACGGCGAGGACGAGGCCGTCCGCCTCGTCAACGACACCCCGTACGGGCTGAGCGGCGCCGTGCACACGGCCGACGTCGAGCGGGGGGTCGCCTTCGCCAAGCGGGTCGACACCGGGATGTTCCACGTCAACGACGGCACCGTGCACGACGAGCCCCTGGTCGCCTTCGGCGGGGAGAAGAACTCCGGGATCGGCCGTCTGAACGGCGAGGCGACGGTCGAGGCGTTCACCACGCAGAAGTGGATCTCGGTGCAGCACGGGCGCAGCGCCTTCCCGTTCTGACCACTCCCGCCGGCCCTTCCCGTCCTTCACACTGCCACGGACCCTTGCGGACAGAAGCTGACCGCAAGGGTCCGTAACGTGATCGGTGTCAGGCAAGAGGACCCGATGAAAGGCGGCCGTCATGGTCACTCACGTTCCCGCAGAGGCCCACGGCGACGAGCGCGGGGCGCTGCTCTCCTTCCTGGAGGGCGAGCGCGGAGGCATCCGCGGGGCCCTGCTCGGCCTGACGGCTCAGCAGGCGGCAAGCCGGCCGAGCGCGAGCGAGCTGTCCCTGGCCGGTCTGCTCAAGCACGTCGCCGAGGTCGAGCAGAGCTGGATCGCGCGGGCCAGGGGCGAGCGGCCCGCCGTCACGCGCGACGAGTCGAACTGGCACGAGTGCTTCGTCCTCGTCGGGGACGAGACGGTGGAGTCGGTGCTGGCCTACTGGGAGAAGGTGGCGGCCGAGACCGAGGCGTTCATCCGCTCGGTTCCCAGCCTCGACGACACGTTCCCGCTGCCCGAGGCGCCCTGGTTCCCGCCGGAGAGCAGGGTCTCGATGCGCTGGGTGATGCTGCGGCTGACCTCGGAGATGGCCCGGCACGCCGGACACGCGGACATCATCCGCGAGTCGCTGGACGGCGCGACCGCCTTCGAACTGGTGGACCGCGAACGGGCGAGCTGAGCCGGTGCCCCCGCCGGGCCCCGCCGCACGACGGGGCGCCGGAGCCGGCGGTCGCCCGGGCCGGCGGGGCGCCGGAGCCGGCGTCCTAATCTGGACCCCATGTCTGCGATCCGTCTCCTCGTGCTCGGCGCCGTCCGCCAACACGGGCGGGCCCACGGCTACCAGGTGCGGGGCGACCTCGAGTACTGGGGCGCCCACGAGTGGTCCAACGCCAAGCCCGGCTCGATCTACCACGCGCTCAAGCAGCTGGCGAGGCAAGGACTGCTGCACGCCCACGAGACCGCGCCGTCCACGGCCGGAGGCCCGCCGCGCACCGAGTACGAGATGACGGACAGCGGCACCGAGGAGTACTTCCGGCTGCTGCGCGAGTCGCTGACGTCGTACGGCCAGAAGCCGGACGTGCTCTCCGCCGCGCTCGGCTTCATGGTCGACCTCGACAGGGCGGAGGCCCTCGCGCTCCTGGGGGAACGGGTGCGCGCGATCGGGGAGTGGCGCCGTTCCGTCACCGAGTACTACACCCCCGAGGGCGGCCCCGGTCAGCTCGGCCACATCGGCGAGATCATGGACTTCTGGGTCCACTCGGCCGACTCGGGCGCGGAGTGGACCCGTGGCCTCATCGCGCGGATCGAGGGCGGGGCCTACACGTTCGCGGGCGAGGGGGAGCCGTTCCTGGGCATCCTCGCCGACGGCGAGCCCAACCCGTACGCCACGGGCACGCCGCACCCGGGGGACCGGGACTGACCCCGCCCGCGACGGCGCCGCCCTCAGTGGTGGAACCCGGTCGCGGCCTCCTTGTCGCGTGTCCAGGGGTGCGGTTGCCGGTGCAGCTCGGGCAGCAGCAGGCGCAGGTCGTCGAGGAAGAGGTCCGCGAGGTCCGAGGAGAACCCGTTGCGGCACACGACCCGCAGGACCGACAGGTCCTCCCGGTGGGCGGGGAAGGTGTACGCGGGCACCAGCCAGCCCCGCTCGCGCATCCGCCGGGACACGTCGAAGACGTCGTACGCGCTCACCTCGGGCGCCGTCGTGAAGGCGAGGACGGGCAGCTCGTCGCCCCGGGTGAGGAGCCGGAAGTCGCCGAGCTCCGCCACCCCGGCGGCGAGTTGGGTCGCCACGTCCCGCGCGGCCTGCTGCACGGCCCGGTAGCCCTCGCGGCCGAGCCGCAGGAACGTGTAGTACTGCGCGACCACCTGCGCGCCGGGCCGGGAGAAGTTGAGCGCGAAGGTCGGCATGTCGCCGCCCAGGTAGTTGACCCGGAAGACGAGCTCCTCGGGGAGTTCGGCGGGCGTGCGCCACAGGGCCCAGCCGACGCCCGGGTAGACGAGCCCGTACTTGTGCCCCGAGGTGTTGATGGACGACACCCTCGGCAGCCGGAAGTCCCAGACCAGGTCCGGGTCGAGGAAGGGGGCGACCATCGCGCCGGACGCGCCGTCGACATGGACCGGGACGTCCAGGCCCGTGCGCTCCCGCAGCCGGTCCAGTTCCGCGCACAGCTCGGCGATCGGCTCGTACGACCCGTCGAAGGTGGAGCCCAGGACGCCGACCACCCCGATGGTGTTCTCGTCGCACAGCTCGGCGGCGGCCCTCGGGTCGAGGTGGAAGCGGTCGCCCTCCATGGGCACCTGGCGGGCCTCGACCTCCCAGAAGGTGCAGAACTTCTCCCAGCAGACCTGGACGTTCACCCCCATCACGAGGTTCGGCCGCGCCCCGGGGCAGCGGTCCGCGTTCCGCTGTGCCCAGCGCCGTTTGAGCGCCATGCCGGCGAGCATGCAGGCCTCGCTCGAACCGGTGGTCGAACAGCCCACGGCCGCCGAGGGGTCCGGGGCGTTCCACAGGTCGGCGAGCATCGCCACGCAGCGCCGCTCCAGCTCGGCGGTGCGCGGGTACTCGTCCTTGTCGATCATGTTCTTGTCCAGGCACTCGCCCATCAGGGTGGCGGCCTGCGGTTCCATCCAGGTGGTGACGAAGGTGGCGAGGTTCAGCCGCGCGTTGCCGTCGAGCATGAGCTCGTCGTGGACCAGCTGGTAGGCGGTCGCGGGCGGCAGCGGTCCGTCCGGGAGCCGGTGCCTGGGCGGCGCCTCGGTCATCTCGCCGACCGGGTCCGCCTGCCCGAAGAAGGGGTTCACGGACATCGGACGCGCGTCGGGCCCCTCCGGGCCTCGGTGCAGCGGCACTTCTCCTCCATACGGTGAGGTGGGCTCGGCGGGGCCGGCGGGCCGGCGTCGCCGCCGGCGCGGTCGCGCCGGCACGGTGCGGTCAGCGGATCGGGGTCCCGTCGTCGTGGAGCTGCATCTGCGGTCTGCCGGTGACGACGAGCCAGGCCGGTATCGAGGCCAGCACGAGCAGCGGCAGCACGTCCGGATCGGACCCCAGGACAGCCGCGGTGAACAGGCTGATCCAGCCCTGCCGCGTGACGGCCAGCAGCACGCCGAGCACCGCGCACACCACGGCGACGGTGGGATGCGCCTGGGGCACCAGCGCGTGCGCGCACAGCCCGAGCGCCGTCCCGGCGAAGACGGCCGGGAAGATCCGGCCGCCGCGGAATCCGCACGAGGCGGCGACCAGCAGCGCGGCCAGCTTCACCACGGCCATCAGGGCGAACCCGCCCGCCGACCAGCCGTCGGGGTCCCGCGCCAGCGTCTTCACCTCGTCCAGCCCCTTGAAGAGCGTCAGGTGGCCGCCGAGGGCGCCCAGCAGACCGAGGACGGCTCCGCCCGTCACCAGCGCCGCCACGGGGTGGCGCAGCCGAGCGAAGGCGCCGTGGACGTACGGGAAGGCGAACACCGCGGCCATCGTGACCGCCGCGGCCACCGAGGCGATCACCAGGGCCGCCAGGAGGTCGGCCCAGTGCGGCCCGGAGAACGCGGGCAGGGAGAGGTCGAAGCTCGGGTGCTCCAGCAGCGTCATGGTCAGCGCGCCCACACTGCCCGCGAGCAGCGGTGGCAGCAGCCGGTCCCACAGCGCGCCCCCCGGCCCCGGGCGGCCGGCGAGGACCTCGGAGAAGACCAGCGCGGCGGCCACCGGGGTGCCGAACAGCGCGCCGATCGTGCCCGCGGCCGCCAGCGCCGTCCACAGGGCCGTGGGGGAGCCGGGTGCCGCCTTGGTGCCCAGCCAGCACGCGAGCGCGATGTTGGCGGCGGTGATCGGGTTCTCGGGGCCCAGGCTCACTCCGCCCGCGAGCGCCAGGAGGGTGGCGAGCAGCAGGCCGGGGAGTACCCCGGGCGGCAGGGGAGGGTCGACCAGTCCCATGGTCGCGGGGTCCGGACCGGCGTGCCCCGGTACCTTCCACACCACCAGGCCCACCGCGGCGCCGGTCACCGTGAGCACGACCATCATCCAGAGCACCGAGTAGCGGCCGACGCCCAGCGCGTCCGGAAGGGTCTCCCACAGCACGTCCTTGAGCCGGTCGGCGAGCAGACTGACGCCCAGCAGGACGAACGAGGTGAGGACACCGACCACCACGGCGGGCAGCATCACCGGCAGCAGACGCCGTACGGGGGACGCGGTCGCCGGGGGCGTCTCGGTGGTCACGAAAGCACCTTAAGCGGGCGAAGGCCGCAAAGCGCTCGTTCGGCGGGCTTGCACCTCACGCCGCGTCAGGGTTCAGCCTGAAGCGCGTACCGACCAGGAAGGAGCGGGGACATGGGCTACTCCGTGGGACAGGTCGCCCGATTCGCCGGGGTCACGGTGCGCACACTGCACCACTACGACGAGATCGGCCTGCTCGTACCCGGCGAGCGCAGCCACGCGGGCCACCGGCGCTACGGCGACGGCGACCTGGACCGGCTGCAGCAGATCCTGTTCTACCGGGAGCTCGGCTTCCCGCTCGACGAGGTCGCCGCCCTGCTCGACGACCCGGACGCGGACCCGCGCGCGCAGCTGCGCCGGCAGCACAGCCTGCTGACCGCCCGGATCGAGAAGCTGCAGAGGATGGCCGCGGCCGTGGAGCACGCCATGGAGGCACGCACGATGGGCATCAACCTCACACCGGAGGAGAAGTTCGAGGTCTTCGGGGGCAAGGACCCGGAGGAGCACGCGGAGGAGGCGGAGCGCCGCTGGGGCGGCACCCAGGAGTACGCCGAGTCGCAGCGCCGGGCCGCCCGCTACACCAAGGAGGACTGGAAGCGCATCCAGGCCGAGGTCGATTCCTGGGGCGAGCGCTACGGCGCCCTCATGGAGGCGGGCGAGCCCCCGGCGGGCGAGCGCGCGATGGACCTGGCCGAGGAGCACCGGCAGCACATCACCACCTGGTACTACACCTGCGCCTACGCGATGCACCGGTGCCTGGGCGAGATGTACGTGGCCGACGAGCGCTTCAAGGAGTACTACGACTCCCTGCGGCCGGGCCTCGCCGAGCACCTGAGGGACGCGATCGCGGCGAACGCGGACCGTCACGGCGCCTGACCGGCTCGTCGGTTCCCGCGCGTGAGGGGCGCCCGCCGTCGCGGGCGCCCCTCACGCGCGGTCCGGTGTCCGCGCGGCCCGGCCCTTCGGGACCCGCGGGTTTGTCGCGGGCCGTGCACAGTGCATCCTGGAGGACCTCGTGGAACCTGGCGTGGACACCTTGCGTTGGTAGCTTTGGTGGACCGAACAGGCCGCCGCGCCTTCCTTCACAACTCAGGAGCCCGGAACCGTGACGACGCTTGCCCTCGGACCAAGCTGGCTGGATCCGGACCACCTGCTCGACTCGTTCGGCATCTGGGGTCTGCTCCTCATCGTCTTCGCGGAGTCGGGCCTGCTCATCGGCTTCTTCCTGCCGGGCGACTCGCTGCTGTTCACCTGCGGCCTGCTGATCGCCTCCGACCAGATGGACTTCCCGCTGTGGGGGGCCGTCGCCCTGATCTGCCTCGCCGCGATCCTCGGCGACCAGGCGGGCTACGTCTTCGGCAAGAAGGTCGGTCCCTCGCTCTTCACCCGCCCGGACTCCCGCCTCTTCAAGCAGGAGAACGTGGTCAAGGCCCACGAGTTCTTCGAGAAGTACGGCCCCAAGTCGCTGGTGCTGGCCCGCTTCGTGCCCATCGTGCGCACGTTCACGCCGATCATCGCCGGCGTCAGCGGGATGAAGTACCGCTCGTTCATCACGTTCAACGTGATCGGCGGCGTCCTGTGGGGCGCGGGCGTCACCCTGCTGGGTTCCTGGCTCGGCAACATCGAGTTCGTGCACAAGAACATCGAGGCGATCCTGATCCTGATCGTCCTCGTCTCGGTGGTCCCGATCGCCATCGAGTTCCTGCGGGCGCGCGGCAAGGCGAAGAAGGCGGCGGCCGCGGCCCCGCCCGCCGACGACGCGTCCCAGGTCCCGCCGGGCCAGCGCGGCCGCCACGCCAAGCGTTAGGGTCCCGCCCCGGCCCGTGTCCTTCCCGCCTCCCGTGCCGCCCTCCGCTTCGTGAGGGCCGCGCGGGGGGCCGTCCGCGTGCCCGGCCCCGTGCCCGGGCGCCGCCCCGCGTCCGGACGCCGCCCCGGGCGCCTGAGACGCCGCGGGTCAGAAGCCGCGGGTCCGCTTGGCCGCGCGGCGGCCCGCCGCGCTCTCGCCGCCCGGCACTCGCAGGAAGAGCCGGAAGATCTCCGACCCGAGGTTCACGCCGATGGCGATGGCCATCGCCAGGGTCGCCGCCCGGGTCAGCGACGCCAGGCCCCGGTCGACGTCGTTCTGGGCGAAGGCCAGCAGCCCGAAGTACGTGGCCGAACCGGGCAGCAGCGGGCCGATCGCGGCCGTCGTGTACGGCAGCGCGGACGCGAACTGGTAGCGGGACAGCATCTGCCCGAACAGGCCCACGAGGCCCGCCGCGACCGCCGTGGACGCCACCGTCGAGATGTCCCCGGCGTAGTGCATGGCCCCGTAGACGACCCAGGCGACCCCGCCGTTGAGGGTCACCATCAGGACGGTGGACCGCTCCTGCTGCAGCAGGACGGCGAAGGTGAGCGACAGCAGCATCGACGCGGTGATCTGCCACACCGGCCGCTCGGCACTGCTCAGGGCCGCCTCCGGATTGAGCTCGGCGCCCAGCTTCACCCCGAAGTAGAGGACCACCAGGACACCGGTGACGATGCCCACGAAGAAGTACATGACCTCCAGCAGCCGCGCCGACGCCGTGATGTAGAAGCCGGTCAGCCCGTCCTGCACGCCCGCGACGAGCGCCCGCCCCGGCAGCAGGGCGAAGAGACCGCCGGTGATCACCGCGGACGCCTTCACGTCGACGTGCGTCACCGTGAGCGCCACCCCGATCGCCGCCGGGGGCATGGCGGCCACCATGAACTGGTAGAACTCCGGCAGTCCGCGTCCGGCGCACAGCCACGCCAGCCGGTCGCCCAGCATCGCGCCGAGCGCGGCGGCGACGAACACGGCGACCCCGCCGCCGACCAGCACCGAGGCCGCCCCGGCGAGCAGGCCGCTCGCCGAGGTCAGCGCCCAGCCGGGGTACGGGTGCCGGTTGCGGCGTATCTCGGCGAGGCGCCCGTAGGCCTCCTCCAGGGAGATCGAGGTCTCCTCGTCGCTGAGGTCGTCGACGAGCTGGAAGACGGCCGCGAGCCGGGTGTAGTCGGTGCCCCGGCGCCGTACCGTCCTGGACGCCGTCACCGGGTCGTCCACCAGCGAGGGCTGGTACGAGATCGACAGGAGGGTGAAGGTGACGTTCGGCTCGCAGCGGTCGAGCCCGTAGGAGCGGCAGACGGCGAACATCGCCGCCTCCACGTCCTCGGCGTTCTCACCGCCCGCCAGCAGCAGCTCGCCGATACGCAGGGTCAGGTCCAGGACGCGGGGCACGGCCGGCCCGGCCTCGTCCTCCTTGTGCGCGGGCTCCGGTGCCGGACGCTCGGTGACCGGCATCCGCAGCATCGCGCGCATCCGGTCCTGCCAGGGCACGTCCTTGGTCAGCCGGACCAGGGGGACGCCGGCCGGCGGGGTGAAGGCGGGCGGCGCGCTGCGCGCGTCGTAGGTGCGCGGGACGCTGAACGCCGAGCCCTCCGCCTCGGCGGCGGGCGGCTGCGGGGTGCCCAGCCCCCTGGGGATGGCGAACTCGGACGTGGTGGACGACTCGTCCTCCGCCACGGGAGCCTGCTGGACCACGCCCGGCGGCTGAGCGAAGGCACTCCTCGCCTCGTCCGACTGCGGTTTACGGTCGTCCGCCTCGGGGTCCGCCACCAGTTCCTGCCTCACCTGTCGCGCGCGCCTTGCTCGTACGCACGTACCCCTCGCGTGCGCACTCATCTCCTCCGTACGCCCACGTGCCTTCCGTGAGCCTCCGTATGCCTCAGTATGCGCACGGACACGCGAACGGGCCGCGCGACCCGGTGAGGATCACGCGGCCCGGCCGGGCGGGGGCGTCAGTGGCCGCCGGACTCCTTGAAGCGCTTGTAGGAACGCTCGATCTCGGCCTCGGCGTCGGTGCGGCCCACCCAGTCGGCGCCCTCGACGGACTTGCCGGGCTCCAGGTCCTTGTAGACCTCGAAGAAGTGCTGGATCTCCAGGCGGTCGAACTCCGACACGTGGTGGATGTCGCGCAGGTGCTCCACGCGCGGGTCGTGCGCCGGGACGCAGAGCAGCTTGTCGTCGCCGCCCGCCTCGTCCGTCATACGGAACATGCCGATGGTGCGGCACTGGATGAGGCAGCCGGGGAAGGTCGGCTCGTCCAGGATGACCAGCGCGTCCAGCGGGTCGCCGTCCTCGCCGAGGGTGTTCTCGACGAAGCCGTAGTCGGCCGGGTAGCTGGTCGAGGTGAAGAGCCGACGGTCCAGACGGATCCGACCGGTCTCGTGGTCCACCTCGTACTTGTTCCGTGAACCCTTCGGAATCTCGATCGTGACGTCGAACTCCACCGGTGGCTCCTCCATGATCAACACATAGTTCTGGTGGTTAAGTGTCCCTCACGCAGGTGTGTGATCGCGAAAGGGGCTGGTGGTCGTGCCAGAGCTGAGGGCTTGGCGGGCCGCGAGACCGCACGTGGTGCGGGTCGCGGAAGCGGTGGGACCGCGCCTGGCGCGGATCACGCGCACCGTGACGCCGCGTCTCGCGCGGGCCGCGAAGCCGAAGACCTGGCAGCTCACGGCCGGTGCCGCCACGGTGGGCCTGGCCCTCGCGGCCGGGGTGGTGACCGCGGCCGGTCCGTGGGACTCCTCCGGCCAGCGTACGGCTGAGCGCGACCGGGCCGCCTCCTGGGACGGCGAGGGTGGCGCAGATCACGGCCGCGCGCCCGGTACGTCCGCAAAGGCGCCCCGCCCCGCGCCCAGCGCCGCGGCCGTGCTGGCCGGGCTCGGTCCCTCCACCGGCGCCGGTCCGGACGGCACGGGCAACGGTCCCGCCGCCTCCGGCGGCGCCCTCGCCGGCGTACTGGACCCGCTCCTGGACGACCCGGCGCTCGGTGTCCGGCGCACGGGCGTCGTCGTGGACGTCGCGACCGGCGAGCGCCTGTACGGCAGGAACGTGGGCGACGCCCTGATCCCGGCCTCCACCACGAAGATCGCCACCGCCGTCGCGGCGCTCTCGACGGCCGGCCCCGACCACCGCATCACCACCCGCGTGGTCCTGGAACCCGGCACCGAGGAGGTCGTGCTCGTCGGCGGCGGCGACCCGACGCTCACTGCCCGCGCGAAGGCCGACGGGTACGCGAGCCTGCGGGAGCTGGCCGACGACACGGCCAGGGCCCTGAAGAAACGTCACTTGGGCAAGGTGACGCTCTCCTATGACACCTCGCTGTACACCGGCCCCGCCCAGCACCCCATCGGCGTCAACGGCAACCTCGCACCGGTCACCGCCCTGATGGCCGACGAGGGCCGCCTGGACGACTCCGGAAAGGGCCCGGCGCCCCGCGCGGCCGACCCCGCCCAGGACGCCGCCCGCACCTTCGCGGACCTCCTGCACGACAGGGGTGTCGAGACCGGCGCCCCCGGCGTCTCCCGGGCGGGCGAGCGCGCGAAGCCGCTCGCCTCCGTCAGCTCCCCGCCCCTGTCCGCGCTGGTCGAGCGGATGCTGACCAACAGCGACAACGACATCGCGGAGGCGATGGCCCGCCAGGCGGCGCTCGCCTCCGGCGGACCGGCGAGCTTCGAGGGCGGCGCCCTTGCGATCCGCTCCGCGCTGAAGAAGCTCCGGCTGCCGGTCGAGGGGGCCGTGTTCGCGGACGGCAGCGGGCTGAACCGGGACGACCGGCTCACCGCCGGCCTGCTCACCGCGCTGCTGGCCGAGGCGGGCGACCCCCGACACGCCGAACTGCGGCCGGTGCTGACCGGCCTCCCGGTGGCGGGCTTCAGCGGCACCCTCAGCCACCGCTACACCGACGACGTCCTCGGCACCGGCGTCGTACGGGCCAAGACCGGCACCCTGACCGGCGTGAACACCCTCGCCGGCACGGTCGTCGACGCCGACGGACGGCTGCTGGCCTTCGCCTTCCTCACCTCCGACACCGAGCACCCGCCGAACCCGCAGGCCGCCCAGGCCGTCCTGGACCGCACGGCCACCGCCCTCGCGAAGTGCGGGTGCGGATGACAGCCGTATCCCTGGCACCACCGGCCCCACGGCCCGCCACCGGCCGTGCTCATCCCCCACCGCTCCCGCGTGTGCTCACGTACGGTTGACGCATGACGAGCATCGGTGGTGCCGAGATGGTCGACTGGAATCTCGCGGTCGCGACCGCGACCCGGCTCGTACGGCCGGGCCCCGAGGTGAGCGGTGACGAGGCGCGGGCCGTCGTCGCGGAGCTGCGCAGGCACGCGAAGGCCTCCGAGGAACACGTCCGGGGATTCACCCGGCTGGGCGAGGACGGCGCCCACGACACCCCCGTCCTCGTCGTGGACCGCCCCGGCTGGGTGCGGGCCAACGTCGCCGGCTTCCGGGAGATCCTCAAGCCGCTGCTGGACAAGATGCAGGAACGGCGCGGCTCCACCACGGGCGGCGCGGTGCTCGGCGCGGTCGGCGGCAAGGTCACCGGCGTGGAGCTGGGCATGCTGCTGTCCTTCCTCTCGTCCCGCGTCCTCGGACAGTACGAGACCTTCGCCCCGGCCACCAGCGACCTCCCCGCCGGCGACTCCCCGGGCGGGAGGCGCGGCGGCAGGCTCCTGCTGGTCGCGCCGAACATCGTGCACGTCGAGCGGGAACTGGACGTGGAGCCCCACGACTTCCGCCTCTGGGTCTGTCTGCACGAGGAGACCCACCGCACCCAGTTCACGGCGGTGCCCTGGCTGCGCGACCACCTCGAGGGCGAAATCCAGTCGTTCCTGGGCGAGACCGAGGTCGACCCCATGACCGTCCTGGAGCGGATCAGGGAAGCCGCCCAGTCGCTGGCGGGCGGCAGGCCCGAGGGCGAGGAGGACGACGGCGGGCGTTCCCTCGTCGAACTCGTGCAGACGCCCGCCCAGCGCGAGATCCTCGGACGCCTCACGGCCGTCATGTCACTGCTCGAGGGCCACGCGGACTTCGTGATGGACGGTGTCGGGCCGGACGTCGTGCCGTCCGTGGGCGAGATCCGCGAGAAGTTCCAGCAACGCCGCGCCAAGGGTGCCTCCCGGCTCGACCTCGCGCTGCGCAAGCTGCTCGGCCTCGACGCCAAGCTGCGCCAGTACCGCGACGGGGAGCGGTTCGTCCGCGCGGTCGTCGAGGAGGTGGGCATGGACGGGTTCAACCGTGTGTGGACCTCGCCGAACACACTGCCGACCAAGGCCGAGATCTCCCGGCCCGGTGACTGGATCACGCGCGTGCACCGCAGGACGGACTCCTGAGCCGGGTGGGAAAGGCGTGAAACGTGGTGCGGAGAGCCCGTGAGCCGAATCCGGCCGACGGCAGGCGAACGCCCCTCCAATCACCCGTCCGAGGGACCGTGAGCCACGGGTAGGCGTGCAATGCTCGGGGAACGGCCCGCTTCTGTCACCATCTACACACTCTGAGTGACCGACTCTGGCTCACCCCCCGAAAACTTCATGAAGGGAACCGGACATGGGTCCCCATCCTGCGGTCGCGGCGATACGCCTGGCGGTTCGCCGCGTACTCCACGACATCCTCGCCGAGCACGCGCCCGCCCGCGCCACCGGGCGCACGCCCGCCCGCGCCCCCGGACGCGTCCCCGCCCCGGGCGGCGGACGGCCCTCCGTCGGCGGCGCCGGGTATCCGCCCGCCCCCGCCCGGGAGAGCGCACACGCCTTCGCGCCCGGCTCCGCCGCCACCGCCCGGGGCGAGGGACGGGCAGCCGTCCCCGCCGCCGCTCCCGAGCGGTCGCCGCTCGAACCGCCGGGGCGGTCCGGGCAGCCGGTGCCGCCCGCGCCGGTCGTGCTCGTCGCCTGCTCGGGCGGCGCCGACTCCATGGCGCTCGCCTCCGCGCTCGCCTTCGAAGCCCCCAAACTCGGCATCCGGGCCGGCGGCATCACCGTGGACCACGGCCTGCAGGACGGCTCGGGACCGCGCGCGGACGAGGTCGTCGAGCGGCTGCGCGAGCTCGGCCTCGACCCCGTCGAGTCCGTCGCCGTCGCCGTCGGCCGGGAGGGCGGCCCCGAGGCCGCCGCCCGCGACGCCCGGTACGCGGCCCTGGACGCCGCCCTGGAGCGCCACTCGGCCACCGCGGTCCTGCTCGGCCACACCCGCGACGACCAGGCCGAGACCGTCCTGCTGGGCCTCGCCCGCGGCTCCGGCATCCGCTCCCTGTCCGGGATGGCCGCGGTCTCGGGGGCCGGCGGCCGCTACCGGCGTCCCTTCCTGCACCTCGACCGGCAGACCGCCCGCAAGGCCTGCATGGTCCAGTCGCTGCCCGTCTGGGACGACCCGCACAACGCCGACCCCGCCTACACCCGCTCCCGGCTGCGCCACGAGGGCCTGCCCGCCCTGGAGAAGGCGCTCGGCAAGGGCGTCGTCGAGGCGCTCGCGCGTACCGCCCAGCTCTCCCGCGACGACGCCGACGCCCTCGACGCCTGGGCCGGGCAGGCGGAGGCCTCCGTACGGGACGCCGCGGGCCTCCTGGAGTGCGCCAAGCTGCGCACCCTGCCGCCCGCCGTGCGCCGCCGGATCCTGCGCCGCGCCGCCATCGACGCGGGTGCCCCGGCCGGTTCGCTGTTCGCCCGGCACATCGAGGAGGTCGACCGGCTGATCACCGGCTGGCGCGGCCAGGGGGCCATCAATCTCCCCGGCCGGGTCGTGGCCCGGCGGCAGGGTGGCAGACTGGTTATCCGGCAAGGCTGAAACCGGACCCTCCCGCCGCCCCGTTCACACGGGCCGCGCTCGGTCCGAACGGCCGGTGGGACGGACGACCGAAAGTGATGCGGGTGGACGCGAAAGACATGGGCACCGACCTCAAGTCGGTGCTCATCACCAAGGAAGAGATCGACGCGAAGCTGGCGGAGCTGGCCGCGAAGATCGACGCGGAGTACGCGGGCAAGGACCTGCTCATCGTCGGTGTCCTCAAGGGCGCCGTGATGGTCATGGCGGACCTGGCGCGCGCGCTGTCCACCCCGGTCACCATGGACTGGATGGCCGTGTCGTCGTACGGCGCGGGCACCCAGTCCTCCGGCGTGGTGCGGATCCTCAAGGACCTCGACACCGACATCAAGGGCAAGCACGTCCTGATCGTCGAGGACATCATCGACTCCGGGCTCACGCTGTCCTGGCTGATCTCCAACCTCGGCTCGCGCGAGCCCGCCTCGCTGAAGGTGTGCACGCTGCTGCGCAAGCCGGAGGCGGCGAAGGTCGCGATCGACGTCGAGTGGGTCGGCTTCGACATCGCGAACGAGTTCGTCATCGGATACGGCCTCGACTACGCCGAGAAGTACCGCAACCTGCCCTTCGTCGGTACGCTCGCGCCCCACGTCTACGGCGGCTGACGGCCGCGGGACCCCGGGTGTCCGACGTCATGGGAACGTCATGGGGCGTTCCGGGAACCCCCGTGGGCTCCGCGCCGTTGGAGCATGCGTAGACGGGATTGCCAGCCGTCCCCTGCGGCTTCGGGTGACAATGCTGGGGTACCGTCCGAGGAACAGTCTTTAAAAGTCTTTATCAAACTCACTATGGCAGGAGGGACGGGGCGGCACCGCTCCGTATGGATGGACGTGAAGCGATACTTCCGTGGGCCGGTCATGTGGATCGTGCTGGCCGTCCTTGCCGTGGTCGTGTTGATGCAGGTCGTCGGTTCGTCCGGCGGCTACAAGACAGTGGACACCGGCCAGGTCGTCCAGGCGATCAATGACAACAAGGTCGAGTCGGCCAAGATCACCACCGGCGACGAGCAGGTCATCAAGGTCCAGCTCAAGGACGGCCAAGAGGTCGAGGACAGCTCGAAGATCCAGGCGAGCTACATCGGCGACCAGGGCGTCGCCCTCGCCAGCACTCTCCAGGACAAGTTCCAGAACAAGCAGATCCCGGACGGCTACACGGTCTCGCCGTCCAAGCAGAACGCCTTCGTCGGCATCCTGCTGTCCCTGCTGCCCTTCGTCCTCATCGTCGTCGTGTTCCTGTTCCTGATGAACCAGATGCAGGGCGGCGGCTCCCGGGTCATGAACTTCGGGAAGTCCAAGGCGAAGCTCATCACCAAGGACACCCCGAAGACGACGTTCTCGGACGTCGCGGGATCGGACGAGGCGGTCGAGGAGCTCCAGGAGATCAAGGAGTTCCTCCAGGAGCCGGCGAAGTTCCAGGCCGTCGGCGCCAAGATCCCCAAGGGTGTGCTGCTGTACGGCCCGCCCGGTACGGGCAAGACGCTGCTCGCGCGTGCCGTCGCGGGCGAGGCGGGCGTTCCGTTCTACTCGATCTCCGGTTCCGACTTCGTCGAGATGTTCGTCGGTGTCGGTGCCTCCCGGGTCCGCGACCTGTTCGAGCAGGCCAAGGCGAACGCTCCGGCGATCGTCTTCGTCGACGAGATCGACGCGGTCGGCAGGCACCGCGGCGCCGGTCTCGGCGGTGGGCACGACGAGCGCGAGCAGACGCTGAACCAGCTGCTCGTCGAGATGGACGGCTTCGACGTGAAGGGCGGCGTCATCCTGATCGCCGCCACCAACCGGCCCGACATCCTCGACCCGGCCCTCCTGCGCCCCGGCCGCTTCGACCGCCAGATCGCGGTCGACCGCCCGGACATGCAGGGCCGTCTGGAGATCCTCAAGGTCCACCAGAAGGGCAAGCCGGTCGCCCCGGACGTCGACCTGTCGGCCGTCGCGCGGCGCACCCCGGGCTTCACCGGCGCGGACCTGAGCAACGTCCTCAACGAGGCCGCGCTGCTCACCGCCCGCAGTGACCTGAAGCTGATCGACAACTCCATGCTGGACGAGGCGATCGACCGTGTGGTCGCGGGCCCGCAGAAGCGGACCCGGATCATGTCGGACAAGGAGAAGAAGATCACCGCGTACCACGAGGGCGGTCACGCCCTGGTCGCGGCGGCCTCCCCGAACTCCGACCCGGTGCACAAGATCACGATCCTCTCCAGAGGCCGTGCTCTCGGCTACACGATGGTCCTGCCGGACGAGGACAAGTACTCCACCACGCGCAACGAGATGCTGGACCAGCTCGCGTACATGCTGGGCGGCCGCGCGGCCGAGGAGCTCGTCTTCCACGACCCGACCACCGGTGCGGCGAACGACATCGAGAAGGCCACCACCACGGCCCGCGCGATGGTCACGCAGTACGGCATGACGGAGCGTCTCGGCGCGATCAAGTTCGGTGGCGACAACACCGAGCCGTTCCTCGGCCGGGAGATGGGTCACCAGCGCGACTACTCGGAAGAGGTCGCCGCGCTCGTCGACGAAGAGGTCAAGAAGCTCATCGAGACCGCGCACAACGAGGCGTGGGAGATCCTGGTCGAGAACCGCGACGTCCTGGACAACCTGGTCCTCGCGCTGCTCGAGAAGGAGACGCTGAACAAGGAGCAGATCGCCGAGATCTTCGCCCCGATCGTGAAGCGTCCGGCCCGCCCCGCGTGGACCGGTTCCTCCCGGCGCACCCCGTCGACCCGTCCTCCGGTGCTCTCCCCCAAGGAGCTGTCCCTGACGAACGGGGCGAACGGCGCGTCGGCGTCGATCGCGGGCGTGACCGAGTCGCGTCAGACGACGGACGCGGTCCCCGAGGAGCGTCCCGAGAGCTGACGGCTCCCGGCCGGTCTGTGGCCCCAGGCCCGGCTCCGGCCCCGGAATGAACGCCGCGCCCCCCGAGGTTCTAGCCTTGGGGGGCGCGGCATTTTCGTATGCCCGTACGGGCGAGGTGTGATCCGTACGGGTGAGGCACAGGAACGAGGCATCAGATGACCGACCCGATGACGCTGGACGGCGAAGCCGTCGTCGGCGGCGAGTTCGACGAGAAGCGCGCCGAGAACGCCGTGCGCGAGCTGCTCATCGCGGTCGGTGAGGACCCGGACCGCGAGGGCCTGAGGGAGACGCCGGCGCGGGTGGCGCGGGCGTACCGCGAGATATTCGCCGGCCTGTGGCAGAAGCCCGAGGACGTCCTGACGACGACGTTCGACCTGGGACACGACGAGATGGTCCTGGTGAAGGACATCGAGGTGCAGAGCTCCTGCGAGCACCACCTCGTGCCGTTCGTCGGCGTCGCCCACGTCGGCTACATCCCCTCCGCCGACGGCAAGATCACGGGGCTGTCGAAGCTGGCCCGGCTCGTGGACGTCTACGCCCGCCGTCCCCAGGTGCAGGAGCGGCTGACGACGCAGATCGCGGACTCGCTGATGGAGATCCTGGAGCCGCGCGGGGTGATCGTCGTCATCGAGTGCGAGCACATGTGCATGACCATGCGCGGGGTGCGCAAGCCCGGCGCCAAGACCATCACGTCGGCGGTGCGCGGGCAGCTGCGGGACCCGGCCACGCGCAACGAGGCGATGAGCCTGATCATGGCCCGCTGAGCCCGGACGGCCGGTGACGGAGGCGGGGGGCGGACGACCGGGTCGTCCGCCCCCCGCCTTTGTCGTGTCACGGCCCCGCGGGGGCCGTCCCGCCGTTCTCGTCGTCGTCCTCCGGGAGCTTGCAGACGCGCTCCAGGAAGAGGGCGGCCGCTATGACGCCGATGCCCGCGACGACGCACAGGCCCGCGTAGACGGCCTGGTCACGGCGGGCCGGGATGTCGAGAAACTCCAGCAGGAAGGCGCCCGTGCCGCCGTACATCCCGGAGACCAGGGCGGCGACGAGGGCGCTGGCCTGACCGAAGACGACGGCGCGGGCCGCCATCATCGGGTCGACGCCCTTGGCCTCCGGCCGGCGCTCGCGCTGGGCCTTGAGGCGGGCGCGCAGCGAGAGCGCCGTGGCCAGCAGGACCACGGCGATCAGGGCCAGCACGATCGGGGCGGCCAGGGGGACCCGGGGGAGCGTGCCCACCGCGTTCCACAGGCGGGCGCCCGCCCAGGACAGGACGCCGGCCACCACGAACACGGCGGCCAGCACCCTGATGCGCAGCTGTTTCACTCGAATCCCCTCGTGGTGGCGACGGCCGGCCGGTGTGCCGCCGTCCGCGTGCGTCGTGCGGTCGTCCTGACCTTAACGACTACTCGGGCAGCCGGAGTTCCAGGTCCGCGCGGGGCGTGACGCCCTCCCGGGTGACCTCGCCGAGGAGCCGGGCCACGGGGCCCCGCCCCGGGACGTCGGCCTCGGGCTCCACGTCGTACCAGGGGGCGAGGACGAAGGCGCGCTCGTGGGCGCGCGGGTGGGGGAGCGTGAGCACCGGGTCGTCGGAGACGACGTCGGCGTAGGCAACGATGTCGACGTCGAGGGTGCGCGGGCCCCAGCGCTCGTCGCGGACCCGGCTGAAGGCCTCCTCGACGGCGTGCGCGCGCTCCAGGAGGGAGGAGGGCGGCAGCGTCGTCCGCAGCACGACCACCGCGTTGAAGTACGAGGGCTGGCTGCCCGGCTCCACGCCCCAGGGCTCCGTCTCGTAGACGGGCGAGACCGCCTTGACGCGGATTCCGGGGGTGTCCTCCAGGGCGTCGACGGCGCCCTGGAGGGTCTCCAGGCGGTTGCCGAGGTTCGAGCCGAGGGAGAGCACGGCGCGCCGGGGGTTGCTGAGGGTCGAGTCGGCGGCGTCCACGCGCTCCACCACGGACGCGGGCACCGGCTGTACCGTCGGGTCGCTCTGGTCTCCGGTGAAGAACGCGCTCATACTCGGCTCCGGGTGATGGTGACGGTCACGTCGTCGAAGGGGACCGTGATCGGCGCGTCCGGTTTGTGGAGGCAGACCTCGACCTCCTGGACCCCCTCGTGCTTCAGGCAGGTCCGGGCGATGCGCTCGGCGAGGGTCTCGATGAGGTCGACGGGGTCGCCCTCGACGACGGCCACGACCTCCTCCGCCACGATGCCGTAGTGCACGGTCTTCGCCAGGTCGTCGTCGGCCGCGGCCGGCCGGGTGTCCAGGCCCAGCGTCAGGTCCACGATGAAGGTCTGGCCCTCCTCGCGCTCCTTCGGGAAGACGCCGTGGTGCCCGCGGGCCTTGAGGCCGCGCAGCGCGACACGATCCACGCGAATCACTCCTGCAGTCGTCGGTGACGGCCGGTGCACACCGAGTGCGGTCGGTGTTACGGCCTCGGATGAATCTACCCGCGGGCACCGACAGCGCTCGCCCGTGGGGGCGCCACGGCGCGCGGGCCGGTAGCCGCCCTACCCACGGGACCGCGCTCCCAACCGGGGACCGTGCCTCCCGTCGCCGCGCCGCCCGCCCCTCAGGAGGACGCCTCCTCGCCGTCGTCCTCCCCGGACTCGGCGAGCACGGGGGACGCGTGGTGCGACCAGAGCTTCCAGCCGTCGCCGGTGCGGCGGAACACGTTCGTGGCGACGACCAGCTGGCCCACGAGCGGGCCGAGCTCGTCGCCCTCCTCGGGCGCGGGGCCGCCGCTGAGGATGTTCTCGGTGCAGGTGACCACGGCGGTGTCCCCGGTGACCGAGACGTGGACGTCGGTGAGGAAGAACTGGATGTACTCGGTGTTCGCCATGATCAGCGCGTACGACCGCAGGACCTCGCCGCGGCCGTTGAGGACGGGCCAGCCGGGGTGGACGCAGGAGACCACCGCGGCGGCGCCCTCGATGTCGTCGTCGGAGGTGTCGCGCGGGGCCAGCCACAGGGAGGACAGCTCCTCGAAGTCGCCGCGCTCCAGCGCCTCGTAGAAGGCGGTGTTGGCGCGCTCGACCGCCTCCACGTCGGTCCGGGGAGTGCTCACCGGCCCGCGTCCCCGCCCCGGCTCCCGGCGTCCGGGACGCGGGCGCCCTCCACCGCGCGCGCCACCCGGACGGCGTCCGCGGTCGCCCGTACCTCGTGGACGCGCACGGCCCACGCGCCCTGGTCGGCGGCGAGCGCGGAGACCGCGGCGGTGGCGGCGTCGCGCTCGCGCGCGGGCGGGACGGTGCCCCCCGGTCCCGCCAGCACCCGGCCGAGGAACCGCTTGCGGGACGCGGCGACCAGCAGGGGGTGGCCGAGTTCGCGCAGCCGGTCGAGACGGGCGAGGAGTTCCAGGTCGTGCTCGGCGTCCTTGGAGAAGCCGAGACCGGGGTCGACCACGATCCGGTCGGGGGCGATGCCGCCCTCCAGGACGGCCTCCACGCGCGCGTGCAGCTCGTCGACGACCTCGGTGACGACGTCCTCGTACGTGCCTTGGACGTTGGCGCCCTCCAGGAGGCCGCGCCAGTGCATGACCACGAAGGGCGCGCCGGCGGACGCGACGACCGGGATCATCGCCGGGTCGGCGAGACCCCCGCTGACGTCGTTGACGAGGGCGGCGCCGGCCGCGAGCGCCTGCTCGGCGACGGACGCGCGCATGGTGTCGACGGACACGGTGACGCCCTCGGAGGCGAGGCCCCGTACGACGGGGACGACCCGCTTGAGCTCCTCGGCCTCGTCGACGCGGGTGGCTCCCGGCCGGGTCGACTCGCCGCCGACGTCCACGAGGTCGGCGCCCTCGGTGGTGAGCGCGAGGCCGCGCTTGACGGCGGCCGCCGTGTCGAACCAGCGGCCCCCGTCGGAGAAGGAATCGGGCGTCACGTTGACGACCCCCATGACCGCGCAGCGGTCCCACGTCGGCAGTCCCGCCACTCGGCCGCGCCGGCTCATCGTGCTCATATGACCAGCCTAGGCCCCCGGGGTGCCCCCGCTTCCCCCGCGGAGGGGTCGTCCGCGGGGGCGCACGGCCCGGGGCCGGCCCGCGCGGGGCCCGGTGGGAGGGGGGAAGGGCACCGCGCGGGCCTCCGCGCGCTCCGGCGGTTCCTACGCGGCCCGGACCTCGCGGTCGGCCGGCCGGTGGGCGCAGGGGCGCTGCGGAGCCGGCCCGCGGCGCAGCGGGCGGGGCGCGGCGAGGGTGACGAAGCCCTCGGCGCGCAGGGCTGCGAGGCCGATGCGCGGCAGGTCCCTGGGCGAGCGGTAGACGACGAAGCGGGGCTCCCAGCGGGGCCGGAACTTGGCGTTGAACCGGTAGAGCGACTCGATCTGGAACCAGCGCGACAGGAAGACGAGCAGGCCGCGCCAGGCGCGCAGCACCGGCCCGGCCCCGATCTTCTCGCCGCGGGCGAGGGCCGCGCGGAACATCGCGAAGTTCAGCGACACGCGGGTGATCCCGAGCCGCGGTGCGGCCTGGAGCGCGGCCACGATGAGCAGTTCGTTCATGCCGGGGTCCGCCGAGCGGTCGCGCCGCATCAGGTCGAGGGAGACCCCGTCCCGGCCCCACGGGACGAAGTGCAGGACGGCCTTCAGGTCGCCGTAGGGGCCGGGCCCGGCGGCGGTCCGGGCGTCACCGGCCGCCGCGCCGGACGTGCCGGCGACGGGGCCGTCGACGCGGTGCGCCGTGGCGATCAGGCAGTCGCCGTCGGCGGGGTCGCCGATGCGGCCCAGCGCCATGGAGAAGCCGCGCTCGGTGTCCGTGCCGCGCCAGTCCGCCGCGGCGCGCCGGATCCGGTCGAGTTCGCCCTCGCCGAGGTCACGGACGCGCCGTACCCGGGTCTCGTAGCCGGCCCGCTCGATGCGCTTCACCATCTGGCGCACGTTGCGCATCGCGCGCCCGGCCAGGGAGAAATCCGCGACGTCCACCACCGCCTCGTCGCCCAGTTCGAGCGCGTCGAGGCCGGTCTCGCGCGTCCACACCTCGCCGCCGGTCTCGGAGCAGCCCATGACGGCGGGCGTCCAGGAGTGGGCCTTCGCCTCGTCCATGAAGCGCTCGATCGCACCGGGCCACGCCTCGACGTCGCCGATCGGGTCGCCGCTGGCGAGCATCACCCCGGACACCACGCGGTAGGTGACGGCCGCCTTGCCGCTGGGTGAGAAGACGACGCCCTTGTCGCGGCGGAGCGCGAAGTGGCCGAGGGAGTCGCGGCGGCCGTGCTTGTCCAGGAGCGCCCGCAGACGAGTCTCGTCGTCCCCGGTGAGGCGGGCGGCCGGGTGTTCGGGACGGAAGGCGAGGTGGATCGTGGTGACGGCGGTGAGCAGGCCGAGGGCACCGAGGGAGAAGGCGACCGTCCAGGATGTGTTCCCGGTGTAGTCGACGGGGCCCTCGAATCCGGCCAGCCCGTACAGCACATGGGTGATCCGGTCGGCGAGGCTCGGGTCGCCGACCAGCCGGTCCGGGTGGACGCTGACGATCACGAGCCCCAGGACCAGCGAACCGGCGCCCATCAGGACGAAGTTGGCCAGCGCGCGCCAGCGGCTGCGCGGGTCGGGCAGCGCGGCGAATTCACTCCGGTGGCGCAGCAGCGGCACGAGCAGCGCCAGCGAGATGACGGCGCCCAGGAGGGAGTGCCGGTAGCTGAACTGGGCCACGGCTCCGGCCGGCAGCAGCACCACGGCGGCGCGCCACGCGCGTCGTTTGTGCCGGCGCAGCCCGTGGGCGAGCAGCAGCAGGAGCACGCCCGCGCTGAGCGAGAGCGCGGCGGCGAACGGGCCCAGCGAGCCCGGCAGTACCTCGGCGAGGGTGTGCATGCGGCTGTGCCGGAAGCGCGGGAAGACACCGGCGGCGATGTCGAGGAGGCCCACGAGCGTGCAGGTCCTGGAGACCAGGGCGGGGACGGCCTCGGGGCGCGGACCGCGGATCGTGCGCCGGGGTCCGCCCGTTCGTTCCGGAACCGCACCCGACATTTCCGCATCTATCCTGACAGACATCGCAACCCGTAGTTCCGCGAGAGATCGTGAATCCGGTGCCAATCCGGCATCCGGCGACATTGCGCCCTCTAGGACGGTGTCTTGGGGGGCCAGGTTCACTCCCCTCCGGAAAGCCGTGCCGAACGGCGGGCAGAACCCGGGCCAAGGCCTCGCGACGGCGAGGGCGGATCCAGGACGGAAAGCGCAGGCAGGAAACACCCCATGGGTCTCACGAGCAACAAGGTGCTGGTGCTGGCGGTCTCGCTCGCCGTACTGCTGTTCGTCGGCACGGTGTGGCTGTGGCCGCGGCTGGCGCGACGGAGCCTGGGGGCGGTCGGCGGCCGGATCGGCCTGCTGCTGGCCACCCAGGTGGCGATCGTGCTCGCGCTCGGCCTGAGCGCCAATCAGGCCTTCGGGTTCTACGCCAGCTGGGCGGACCTGCTCGGCAGGGAGAACGGTCAGGGCGTGGTCCTCGACCACACCGCCGCCGGCGCGGACGGCGGACCCCTCCGGGTGGTCGGCACCCAGGAGGTGAGCGTGGCGGGCGGCTCGCGGCCCCGGGTCGGCGGCCAGATCCAGGAGGTCGCCGTCGTGGGCCGTACGACCCGCATCGCCACCCGGGCGTACGTGTACCTGCCGCCGGAGTACTTCCAGCCGCGGTACCGCACGCGCACGTTCCCGGCGGTGGTGGTCCTCACCGGATACCCGGGGACCGCCCAGGCGCTGATCAAGGGACTGCCCTATCCGCAGACCGCGCACGAGGAGGCCAAGAACGGCAGGGCGCAGCCGATGATCCTGGTCATGCTGCGGCCCACCGTGGCGCCCCCGCGGGACACCGAGTGCGTCGACGTCCCGGGCGGCCCGCCCACCGAGTCGTTCTTCGCCGAAGACCTGCCGGACGCCGTGTCGGCCCACTACAGGGTGGGTACGAAGCCCGGGAACTGGGGCGTCGTCGGCGACTCCACCGGCGGCTACTGCGCGCTGAAACTCGCCGTCCACCACCCGCAGGCCTACGCGGCGGGGGCGGGACTGTCGCCCTACTACGCGGCGCCCACCGACGCCACCACGGGCGACCTCTTCCACGGCGACGAAAAGCTGCGCGACGAGGCCGACCTGAGGTGGTACCTGGGACACCGGCCGGCGCCCGACACGTCCCTGCTGGTCACCAGCAGCCGCCAGGGCGAGGCCAACTACCAGGACACGCTGGACTTCATAGAGCTGGTGAAGTCGAGGCCGCCGACCCGGATCTCCTCGATCGTCCTCGACAGCGGCGGGCACAACTTCAACACCTGGCGCCGCGAGATCCCGCCGGCCCTCCAGTGGCTCAGCGGACGGCTGACCGGCCGCTGACGCCCGGTGACCTCAGCCGTCCCCCGCGGCCGCAGCGGGGTCCAGCGTGCCCACCGACTCCAGCTCGACGTCCGCGCGGGCGATGTCCCGCGCGTCGGCGGCCGTGGACCGGCGCAGCGCCTCGTGCAGGCGCGCCGGGGTGAGCACGCCCAGGAAGCGGCCCTCGCCGTCCTCGTCGATGACGGCGATCCAGCCCGCGTCGTGCTGCAGCATCGTCGAGAACGCCTGCTTCAGGGACGCGCCCACGGGCAGCCACGCCTCCATCCGGCGGGCGTGCTCGCGCACGGTGCCGGTGCGCACGCGCGCGTGCTCCGCGGAGATCCAGCCGTGCAGCGCGCCGTCCGCGTCGAGCACGACGGCCCAGCGGGCCCCGCTGTCGAGCTTCCGCGGCAGCGGATCGTCCAGCCGTACCACGGGCGGCTGTTCGAGGTCGCTCTCCTCGATGGGGGTCACGGACAGCCGCTTGAGACCGCGGTCCGCTCCGACGAAGTCGGCCACGTACGGGGTGGCGGGCGCGCCCAGTACGGCCGAGGGGGTGTCGAACTGCTCGATGCGGCCCTGTCCGTAGACGGCGATGCGGTCGCCGAGCCGCACGGCCTCCTCGATGTCGTGCGTGACGAACAGCACCGTCTTGCGCACCGACTGCTGGAGCCTGAGGAACTCGTTCTGCAGGTGCTCGCGGACCACCGGGTCGACCGCGCCGAACGGTTCGTCCATCAGCAGGACGGGCGGGTCGGCGGCCAGGGCCCGTGCCACGCCGACGCGCTGGCGCTGGCCGCCGGACAGCTGGTCGGGATAGCGGCCGCCGAAGGTGCGCGGGTCCAGGCCGACCAGGTCGAGGAGTTCGGCGGCGCGCTCGCGGGCCTTGGCGCGCTTGACGCCGAGGAGGTGGGGGACGGTGGCGGTGTTGTCCAGGACCGTCCGGTGCGGGAAGAGGCCGACCTGCTGGATGACGTAGCCGATACGGCGTCTGAGCCGGACCGGGTCGACGGCCGCTATGTCCTCGCCGTCCAGGAGGATCCGCCCGGCGGTCGGCTCGATGAGGCGGTTCACCATCTTCATGGTGGTGGTCTTGCCGCAGCCGGACGGGCCGACGAGCGTGACCAGTTCGCCCTCCGCTACCTCGAAGGACAGGTCGTCGACGGCCGTGGTGCCGTCCGCGTACCGCTTGGTGACGTTCTCGAACCGGATCATGACTCCCCATTGTGGCCGTCGGCGCGGAGCGTTGTGTGAAGACGGTGTTTCGTTCGTACGGCGTCCATCGGCCATTGTCAGTGGTGCGTACTAGGGTCTGTCCGGCGGATCAAGTCGCAGTGAGCCGGCGGTGCCTGATCAGCGCCGGTGAGCGGGGACCGGTGCGTGCAGCTGCAAGGCGGAGGAGGGCGACATGGCGGAGCCATGGCAACCGACGACAACGCCGCAGATGTGCGTGCCGGTTCCCGCGTCTGCGGCATGATCCGCCGGACAGACCCTAGGGTCTCCTGTCCGGACCGGTCCGGGCGCAACGTCCCGGAGCCGCCGGCGACGGGAACGACGGGCGGCTCGTCGGTCCACTGACATATGTTCGGGTGTTTCGGGGGAGGTGGGGCGGGTGAGCAAGCAGAACTGTCTCGTGGCGAACGACTGGGTGTGCGGGGAGTACGTCCGCTCCCGCAGCCAGGAGCTCATCGACGCGACCGTCCAGCACGTGGGCATCACCGCCGCGGCGGTCGCCATCGGCGTGGCCGTGGCCTTCCCGCTGGCGCTGCTCGCCCGGCGCGGCCGGGCGTTCGAGGCCCCCATCCTGGGGCTGACCACCGTCCTGTACTCGGTCCCGTCGCTCGCCATGTTCTCGCTGCTGCTGCCCGTGTTCGGGCTCTCGGCCTCGCTGGTGGTCACCGGCCTCGTGCTGTACTCGCTGACGATCCTCGTGCGCAACATCCTCGCGGGCCTGCAGGCCGTCCCCGAGGACGCCCGGGAGGCGGCGCGCGGCATGGGGTACGGACCGGTGCGGCTGCTGTGGGAGGTCGAGCTGCCGCTGGCCCTGCCCGCGATGCTGGCCGGGGTGCGCATCGCGACGGTGTCCACGGTGGCGCTGACGACGGTGGGCGCGATCGTGAACTACGGCGGCCTCGGCACGCTGATCCTCGACGGCCTGCGTTCCACCTTCAAGGCGCAGGTGCTCACCGCGTCCGTGCTGTGCGTGCTGCTCGCGGTCGCTGCGGACCTGCTGCTGCTCGGACTGCAGCGGCTGCTCACGCCGTGGACCCGGACGCCCCGCACGTCCCGCATACGGCGGCGTCCGGCCGCGGAGAAGGTGACGGAGCCCGCATGAACGCCATCTCGGGTGCGTACGACTGGCTGACGACCGGCGCCAACTGGCAGGGCGAGAAGGGGGTCTGGCACCGGCTCGCCGAGCACCTGTACTTCAGCGGGGTCACCCTCGCCGTCTCCTGCCTCGTCGCGCTGCCGCTCGCCCTGTGGCTCGGGCACATCGGCAAGGGGGGCGCGCTCGCGGTCAACATCTCCAACGTGGGACGTGCCGTGCCCACGCTGGCGGTGCTCGTGCTGCTGACCCTGACACCGCTGGGGCAGCAGGGGGACCTGCCGACGCTCATCGCGCTGGTGCTGTTCGCCGTGCCGCCGCTGCTGACCAACGCGTATCTCGGGATGCGGGAGGTGGACCGGTCGGTGGTCGAGGCCGCCCGCGGGATGGGCATGAGCGGCGGCCAGGTCTTCCGGCGCGTCGAACTGCCCCTCGCGTATCCGCTGGTGATGACGGGACTGCGGTCGGCCGCCGTGCAGGTGGTCGCCACGGCGACCCTCGCCGCCATGGCGGGCGAGGGCGGCCTCGGCCGGATCATCACGGCCGGCTTCAGCCTGCAGAACACGCCGCAGGTGGTCGCGGGCGCCTTCCTGGTCGCGGTGCTCGCGCTCCTGGTGGAGGCGGTGCTGGTGGTGGCGGGCCGGATCTTCGACCCCTCCCCTTCGTCGCGTTCCCGGTTCCGCGCGGGCGGCGAGGTGCTCGACGGCGGACGTCCAACTACCTGATCCTGAAGAGGGGAACGAAACGATGAACAGCAGAACGCGTCGGATGGCGGTCGCGGCGGTCGCCGTGGGCGCGCTCACCGCCTCGCTCGCCGCCTGCGGCGGTGACAGCCTGGAGGACGACGGCCCGGACAAGGGGGCCGGTGGCGGCAAGGGCGAACTCGTCGTGGGCGCCGCGGGATTCACCGAGGCCAAGGTCCTCGGCGAGCTCTACAAGCAGGTCCTGGACAACGCCGGATACAGCGTGACGGTCAAGACCGTGGAGAACCGCGAGATCTACGAACCGCAGCTGGAGAAGGGCGCCATCGACGTCGTCCCCGAATACGCGGCGACCCTCGCGGAATTCCTCAACCTGAAGGAGAACGGCGCCGACGCGAAGACGGTCGCCTCCAGCGATGTCGACGCCACGGTCGCCGCGCTGAAGAAGCTCGCCGGGCCGAAGGGACTCAAGGTGCTGCCGCCGGGCGAGGCGGTCGACCAGAACGCGTTCGCGGTGAGCGCCGAATTCGCCCGGAAGCATCACCTCAAGACGCTTTCGGATCTCGGTAAGTCGGGCGTCAAGGTCAAGATCGCCGCCGGTGACGAATGCGAGACCCGCCCCTTCTGCGCGCCCGGTCTGAAGAAGACGTACGGCATCGACGTCTCCGGGATCGACCCCAAGGGCGTCGGGACGACCCAGTCCAAGCAGGCCGTCAAGAACGGCACGGACCAGCTGGTGCTGACCACGACCACGGACGCGACCCTCAAGAACTTCGACCTCGTCCTCCTGGAGGACGACAAGAAGCTGCAGAACGCGGACAACGTGCTTCCCGTGGTCAACGCGAAGGACGCGGGCGGTCAGGCGATTGCGGACGCCCTCTCGGAGTTGACCCGGACGCTCACCACGGACGATCTGGTGGAACTCAACCGCAAGGTCGACGCGGAGCGTCAGAAGGAGGCCGATGTGGCCGAGGAGTATCTGCGGTCGAAGGGTTTGATCAAGAAGTAGCGCGCCGGGGGATGCCCGTGGCGGTGTGAAGCGTTCGAGGTGGCTGTGTTTTTACCGGGCGGGGCACCATGATTCGCCTACTCGCGGTAAGTTTCTGGCCATGCCACGTGGACGTCACCGCCATTCCCCGCCCTTGCACAGGCTGCTGCCTCCTTCGGCGATCGCGGGCGTCTCGCTCGTCTGCGCCGTGGGGCCCTGGCTGTTCACGGAGCCGCTGGTGCTCCGTGGGCTGGCCGCGGGCGCCGCGGTGACGGCGGTCGTGGGCGCCTTCGTCATGCGCCGCTGGGACGCGGCGGCGGGCAGACGCGTCGCCGACCTCACGCGCGCGCGGGCGAGCGACGAATGGCGCTACGAGGAGCGCGTCGCCGAACTCGAGACGGATCTGGACGAATCGCGCGAACTGCGCGTCAAGCTGGAGCACAAGCTGCGGGCGAAGCGGGCCGAGCTGGCGGGCCTGCGCAACGAACACGCGGCGCTGCTGCGGCGGTACGCCACGGCCGAGACGGAACGGGCCACCGCGCTGGAGGGCCGCCGGCTGCTCGCGATAGAGACGACGGTCCCCTCGCGCGAGCTGACGGCAGGGCCGTCGGCGACCGTCGCGGAGAGCGGGACGCGGCCCGGCTCCGGGACCGGGGCCGGACCGACGTCCGGCTCCGCCGGGGGACCGGACTCCGTGGCCGGGCCGGACTCCGCTGTCGCGTCCGACGCCGAGACCGTGGCCGGCGCGGGTGTGTTCTCGCCCGGGGGTTCGGCCCTGTTCCTGCGGGCCGACGCGGCCCTCAGCCGCCTCGCCGAAGCCGGCCGCCACCCTGACTCCGGGGCACCCGACGGCGGACCGGAGCCGACGGCGGCCGAGGAGACGGCGGACGAGGCGACGGCGGACGGCCTCGCCGAAGGCGGCGCCGATGTGGCCAAAGGCGGCCCGGTCAGGGACGCCGCCGTCAAGGAGGCCGTGAGGGACGCCGCCAGGGAGGCCGTGAGGGCCGACGCGGTGCGGGCGGAGCCCGTGCGGGACGACGCGGACCCCGCGCCCGGCGCTTCCGCGTCGGACGCCCCCGCCGGGGAGGACGAGGCGCAGGGGAAGCCCGGGGCGGCCGACGAGCACGGGCACGCGGCCGCCGTGGAGAAGCCGGCCGAGCCCGTCGCGCCGGTCAAGCGCACCCGTCCCTCCGGTCACTTCACCGTGCCGACCGCCGTGGCCGTCGCCCCGCAGTCGCCGTCGCGCCGCCCCTCCGTCCAGGGCGGCTTCGACTTCTTCGGCACCCAGAAGGACTCGTCCGCGGACGCGATGGAGGCCGTGCAGAACGAGGACCTGGCCGACGTGGTGGGCCAGGAGGCGCTCGCGCTGCACAAGGCCGAGTCCGAGGGCGTGTTCAAGCCCGCGGACGAGGAGTCCCGGGGCATCGGCCAGGTCATCGACCTGACCGCGCACGACGAGACCGAGCAGATCGACCTGACGGGGCTCCGCAGCGCGGTCTCCTGACCGGCTGCCGGCACCCCGGCCGAGGCCCGCACCCTCCGGGGTGCGGGCCTCGGTGCGTTCGCCACCCGCGAGCGGCGGCGGCGCGGGCGGCCCCCAGGCCATCGCTACCAGGCGGGCTGCGGCCTGCGGACCGCGGCCCGGAGTCGGCCGCGCCCGCGCCCAGAGGTACCGGTCAACTCACGCCGGTCCGCCGGTCCGGCGTCCCCGTCGGCCCCCGCCTGCCTTCGTCCAGCGGCGGCCCCGGGCGGTCGCTTCCGGTCACTCCTCCCGCATCCAGCGGTCCGGCGGCGCGTGGCGTCGTCCGGTGCGGGAGCGGTCGGCCTGGGAACGGAGCAGGTCCGCCGCCTCCCCGGCGTCCCGCAGCCGCGCCGTCACCGTCTTGCCGGCCCCCGTGTCCACATGGACGTCGGCCACCCGCCTGAGCCGCGCCCATGGCCCCTGCCTCAGCCGGACGCTCTGCACCTTGGCGTGCGGGACGAGCGCGAGGCTGCGGCGCAGCAGCCCGCGCCGCGCGGCGAAGACGGTGTCGGTGACGGCGAGCCCGTACCCCCGCCACCACAGGGGAACGCACCAGCCGGCCCGGCGCGGCGGCCGGGACAGCGCGGACGGCACCGTGACACCGGGCAGCACCCGCGTGACCACCAGCTCGGCGACCGCGCGCGGAGCGACGGGCAGCAGCACGGAGTTGGACGATCCGGCCACGTCCAGCTCGACACGGACCCAGCCCCGCCGCCGCCACAGCAGCGGCTCGACGATCCGTACGGTCTGCACGCGCCCCGGTGGCACCGTCTCGTGCGCCCGGTCCAGCAGCCCGTGGTCGATCCGCAGACCGTCCGGTGACTCGCCGACCGTCCAGTCGTACTCGGTGACGAACCGCCCCACGCTGTTCGCGCCCGCCGCGCCGAGCAGCGGCAGCGCGGCCGCGAGCACCGTCCACACGCTGTGCGTGGCCAGCCAGAGCAGCGGTGGCACGACGAGGACGGCGGTCAGGGTGCCCCAGGTGGCGCCGGTGAGGAGGAGCGAGACGGCCAGGACGCCCGCCGGGACGTGGAGCAGCCGCCGGGACGGCGCCTCGCCGACCTCGTGGGCGGTCTCGGGGGCGAATCCGGCGGCCCGGGCCAGCAGTTCGGCGCGCAGGGCGCGGGCCTGTGCCTCGCCGAGGTAGGCGAGTTCGTCCTTCTTGTCGGTGCCGATGACGTCGAGTCTGAGTTTGGCGACGCCGGCGACGCGCGCCAGCAGGGGCTGGGTGACGTCGACGGCCTGGAGCCGTTCGAGCCGGATGTGCGCGGTACGCCGGAACAGCAGGCCCGTACGGATGCGCAGCTCCGTCCTGGTCACGGCGAAGTGGGTGAACCACCAGGTCAAGAAGCCGTAGAGGGCGCCGCCCGCGAGGAAGACGGCGAAGCCCAGGAGCAGCGTCGTGGAGGAGAGCCGGTTCAGCTGCCGCTGTGCCTGGTCGGGGTCGTGCGCCGCCCAGCCGATGATGACGGCGACGGGCGCCCAGGCGCGGCGCAGCGGCGTCACCGGATGCAGCCGCCGCTCGTGCGGCTCCGGCTCCGGCGCCCGCGCGCGGCCGTCCGCCTCGGGGCGGACGTGCGCTCCAGGCGACTCAGGCGACTCAGGCGCCTCAGGCGTCTCGTGCGCCTCACGGCCCGGGGACTTCTGCTCCGGCTCCCGCGCGCGGCCGTCCGCCCGGGGGCGGAGGTGGGCCCCGTCCTCCCGTTCGCCCTCCGGGCCGTCCCCGCCTCCCCGCCCGTCCCCGTCGCTCACAGTCCCGCCGATCGGGCCTCGCCCAGTTCCGTCAGCCGGTCCCGCAGCCGTTCGGCCTCCTCGGGGTCCAGGCCGGGGATGCGGGCGTCCGTCGCGGCCGCCGCCGTGTGCAGCTGGACGCCGGCCAGCCCGAAGTGCCGTTCCACGGGACCCGAGGTGACCTCGACGAGCTGCATCCGTCCGTAGGGCACGACCGTCTCCTCCCGCCACAGCACGCCCCGGCTGATCAGCAGGTCGTCGGCGCGCTCGGCGTACCGCCAGGAGCGCCAGTTGCGGCCGAGCATCACCCACCCCCACGGCATCAGGGCCAGGGGCAACAGAGCGAAGACCGCCCATTCCGGTCCGGCGAGCAGCCCCGGCACCAGCGCCACGGCCACCGTCAGCAGCCCCAGCCACACCACGAGCAGCAGCCGCCGCATCCGCAGCAGCCCGGGAGGCAGTCCCGTCCACACCGGACCGTCCGCCGTGCCGTCGCCGTGCCCGCCGTCCCCGGTGCCCCGAGTGGTCCCCGTCTCCATGCCGCAAGCGTACGTAGGACAGACTGGTGCCATGACTCCTACGACGGAGACCACGGTCGGTATCGGCGGCGCGGCGGAGAGCACCGACATGGTGCTCAACATCGGGCCTCAGCACCCGTCCACGCACGGCGTGCTGCGGCTGCGCCTCGTCCTCGACGGTGAGCGGATCCAGCACGCCGAGCCGGTCATCGGCTACATGCACCGCGGCGCGGAGAAGCTCTTCGAGGCGCGCGACTACCGCCAGATCGTCATGCTCGCCAACCGTCACGACTGGCTCTCCGCCTTCTCCAACGAGCTGGGCGTCGTCCTCGCCGTGGAGCGGATGCTCGGCATGGAGGTCCCCGAGCGCGCGGTGTGGATGCGCACGCTGCTCGCGGAGCTCAACCGGATCCTGAACCACCTGATGTTCCTGGGGTCGTACCCCCTCGAACTGGGCGGTATCACCCCGATCTTCTACGCCTTCCGGGAGCGCGAGGATCTCCAGGCCGTCATGGAGGAGATCTCCGGCGGGCGGATGCACTACATGTTCAACCGCGTGGGCGGCCTCAAGGAGGACCTCCCCGCCGGATGGGCATCCCGCGCGCGCGGGGCCGTCGCCGCGCTGCGCTCGCGCATGGACGTGTACGACGACCTGGTCCTCGGCAACGAGATCTTCCGGGCCCGCACGCGGGGCGTGGGCGTCCTCACGCCGGCGGCGGTGCACGCCTACGGGGTGAGCGGGCCGATCGCCCGTGCGTCCGGGGTCGACTTCGACCTGCGCCGCGACGAGCCGTACCTCGCGTACGGGGAGCTGGGCGACGTCCTGAAGGTGGTCACCCGCCAGGAGGGCGACTGCCTCGCCCGCTTCGAGTGCCTGCTGCAGCAGACGCACAACGCGATCGACCTCGCGGACGCCTGCCTCGACCGCCTCGCACACCTGCCGCCCGGCCCCGTCAACCAGCGGCTCCCCAAGGTCCTCAAGGCGCCCGAGGGGCACACGTACGCGTGGACCGAGAACCCGCTCGGCATCAACGGGTACTACCTCGTCAGCAAGGGCGAGAAGACCCCGTACCGGCTGAAGCTGCGCTCCGCGTCCTTCAACAACATCCAGGCGCTCACCGAACTGCTGCCGGGCACGCTGGTCGCGGACATGGTGGCCATCCTGGGGTCACTGTTCTTCGTGGTCGGCGACATCGACAAGTAGCGCCTCGGGCGGTGCGTCCGGCAGGCCGACGGGCTGCAGGAGCCAGCCGAAGTCCCCGAGCCCGCCGGGCGCGGTGAGCTCGGCGGCCTCACCGGCGGCCGCGAGGGCCCGTACGTACCCCGTCGGGTCCGTCGCCGCCAGGGACAGCGGCGGCCGCCCGCCGCGCACGCCGAGGGCGCGCAGGGCGGCCCGCTGGGTCGTCAGCGACCCGCCGGGCAGCGCGCACGCGTCCAGCGCGACGTGGGCCGTGATGTCGCACGACCCGTCCGGCACGGGCGCCGTCTCGCGACCCTCCCGGAAGCCGGTGAGCGTACCGAAGGGCGGCCGTGCCGCCGCGAGGTGCGCGTAGTCGACGGCCACGGCGAGCCCCCGCCCGAGCGAGCCGACGGCCCCGGCCCAGGCGAGGTCCCGGGGCCACCCGATCTCCACGCGGCATCCGGTCCCGGCGCGGGACTCGGCGCGGCCGTCGGATCCGGCCCCGGCGTCGGACTCGCTCACGTCGTCGGACTCGGCCCCGCTCCCGGTACCGCACTCCTTCCCGGTGCCGGGCTCCCTCCGGGCGCCGGTCGCCACGGCGTCGAGAGTCTCCGTAAGGGGCCCCGTACGGGGCCCGCCCGCGTCCTCCGTCCCCTCCGGCCCCGCCGCCCCCGGCGCGGCGGGCCACCAGCGGGCCAGCCACGCCGCGTCCGCCCCGGTCACCGGAGCGCCGAGGCGTTCCGTCCCGTCCGGTGCCACGAGGACCAGGCGCGGCACGCCGTCGGAGTCCACCTCGGCGACGTCCAGGGGGACGTTGTCCAGCCACTCGTTGGCGAACAGCAGACCACTCACACCCGGGGGCGGCTCGGCCAGCCACGTGACGCGCCGGTCGAGGCCCGTGGGCCGGCCGGCGCGCTCGACGGCGTACGCCCGCGTGCGGGAGACCACGTCCGCCGGGAGCGCGGCGAGTACGCCGGTCACCAGTTCGCCCCTGCCCGCCGCCATGTCGACGAACGCCAGTTCCGCGGGACGGCCCAGCGCCTCGTCGACGCGGCACAGCAGCCGGGCCACGGCCCGCGCGAAGAGCGGCGAGGCGTGCACGGAGGTGCGGAAGTGACCCGCGGGGCCCTCGGGCCTGCGGTAGAAGCCCCGGGGCCCGTACAGCGCGTCCTCCGTCGCCGCACGCCACCCACGCCACCCGTCCGCCGCCCCACGTCCCATCACGCCAGGCTAGGGCCTCCCGTACGCGGGATTCCGGATGCCCTCTCCACCTTGCGGAGTACGCGGGGCGCCCTGGGATCGGCCCTTCGGTTGACCCCTGCACCCTGCACGCTTCCCTACTCTGGGTTACGTGCAGCGTCTCTATGACTTCCTCCGCAGGCACCCGACATGGGTCGACGGCTTCTGGGCCCTCGTCCTGCTCGGGATCTCCATGGTGGGCGGAGCCATGAACCGGGAGTCCGGCGGTACGGACAACCCCTGCCTGACGGTGCCGGTCACCGTGCTGCTCTGCCTGGTGATCGCGCTGCGCAGGCGCATGCCCGAGAAGATGCTGCTGCTCACCGGCGTGCTCGGCCTGGCCCAGCTGGTCTTGGACGTGGCGGTGACACCGGCCGACTTCGCGATGCTGGTGATCATCTACACCGTCGCGGCGGACGGGGCCCGCTGGGCCTCGCGGGCGGCCCTGACCTGCGGCCTGCTCGCGGCGCCCCTCTCCCAGATCCGCTGGCCGCAGGACCACGTGAACCCCTGGGGCAACGTCCTGATAGCGGTGTTCCAGGCGGTGCCCTTCGTGCTCGCCTGGGTCCTCGGCGACTCGATCCGCACCCGCCGCGCCTACCTCGCCCAGCTGGAGGAGCGCGCCGCCCGGCTGGAGAAGGAGCGGGAGGCGCAGTCCAAGGTGGCGGTCGCCGCCGAGCGCGCCCGGATCGCCCGCGAGCTGCACGACGTCGTCGCGCACAACGTGTCGGTGATGGTGGTGCAGGCGGACGGTGCCGCCTATGTGCTGGACGCCGCCCCCGACCAGGCCAAGAAGGCCCTGGAGACCATCTCCTCGACCGGCAGGCAGGCCCTCGCCGAGATGCGCCGCCTGCTCGGCGTGCTGCGCACCGGCGAGCACCAGGAGAGCGGCGAGTACGTGCCCCAGCCGGACGTGGAGCAGCTCGACGACCTCATCGAGCAGGTGCGCACCGCCGGTCTCCCCGTCGACTTCAAGGTCGAGGGGACCCCCCGCCCGCTGCCGAGCGGCGTCGAGCTCACGGCGTACCGCATCGTGCAGGAGGCTCTGACCAACACCCGCAAGCACGGGGGCGCGAACGCGGGAGCGAGCGTGCGCCTGGTCTACTTCGACGACGGCCTCGGACTGCTCGTCGAGGACGACGGCAAGGGCGCCCCGCACGAGCTGTACGAGGAGGGCGGCGCCGACGGCCAGGGGCACGGCCTGATCGGTATGCGCGAGCGGGTCGGCATGGTCGGCGGCACCCTGGACGCGGGACCGCGGCCGGGCGGCGGCTTCCGCGTCAGCGTCCTGCTCCCGCTCAAGCCCGCCCTCTGACCACCCCGTCGAACATCCGCCCTCCGACCACCCGTCGAACCCGCCCTCCGCCCCCTACCGACCCGGCCCCCGCCCCTCCCCGTACCCGCTCCCCCCGAAAGGACCGACCCCCGATGGCGATCCGCGTGATGCTCGTCGACGACCAGGTGCTGCTGCGCACCGGCTTCCGGATGGTGCTCGCCGCCCAGCCGGACATGGAGGTCGTGGCCGAGGCGGGCGACGGCGTCGAGGCCCTCCAGGTGCTGCGCGGGACGCCGGTCGACGTGGTCCTCATGGACGTCCGGATGCCGAAGCTGGACGGCGTCGAGACGACCCGCCGCATCTGCTCCGACCCCGAGCCGCCGAAGGTGCTGATCCTGACCACCTTCGACCTCGACGAGTACGCGTTCTCGGGGCTGAAGGCGGGCGCGTCCGGGTTCATGCTCAAGGACGTGCCGCCCGGCGAGCTGCTCACGGCCATCCGCTCCGTGCACAGCGGCGACGCCGTGGTCGCGCCCTCCACCACCCGGCGGCTGCTCGACCGCTTCGCGCCGATGCTGCCCAGCACCGGAGGGGAGCCCCGGCACAAGGGGCTGGAGCGGCTCACCGACCGCGAGCGCGAGGTCATGGTGCTCGTCGCGCAGGGCCTGTCGAACGGTGAGATCGCGGCCCGGCTCGTGCTGTCCGAGGCGACCGTGAAGACGCACGTCGGCCGCATCCTGACGAAGCTTGGGCTGCGCGACCGCGTTCAGGTCGTCGTCCTCGCCTACGAGACGGGCCTCGTCCGGGCCGGCGGACAGCCCTGACGGCACCGGCTGCCGGGAACGGCAACGGCAACGGCAACGGCCGAGCGGAACCGTCGACGGGCGCGGTCGGCCGGACGGCCTGACCGGGGCCTCGCGGGGTCGGTAGGGTCTGCGCATGCTCCTGTGGATCAACGGCCCTTTCGGGGGCGGCAAGACACAGACCGCACACGAGATCCGGCGACGGCTGCCCGGCAGTGTCATCTGCGATCCGGAACACGCCGGGTTCGGTCTGCGCCGCATGATGCCGCCCGAGCTGCGCGGGGACTTCCAGGACCTGGCCTCCTGGCGGCAGGGCGTGTTCGAGGTGCTCGACCTCGCTCTCACCCGGCACGACGGCGTGGTGATCGCCCCCATGACCGTCACCGACTCCGGCTACTTCGACGAGACGGTCGGACGCCTGCGCGAACAGGGCCACGACGTCCGGCACTTCGCGCTCCTCGCCGAGCGCGAGACCGTAATGGACCGGCTGCGCGAGCGCGGCTTCGGGCACCTGCTGCGGTACGTCGGCGGGAAGGACGCCCCGCTGCGCCGGGAGAGCTGGGCCGTCCAGCAGCTCGACCACTGCCTGGAGCGGCTGCGGGAACCCGAGTTCGCCGAGCATCTGTGGACCGACCACACCACGGTCGCCAGGACCGCCGACCGGATCGCCGTACTGGCGGGGCTGACCCTCACGCCGAACACGGACGGCGCGCTGCGCGGGCGGCTGCGGCGCACCTGGACCGGCGCGAAGCACATCCGCTTCGACTGACCCGCCGGCCTCGGGCGGTCAGCGCAGCAGGCCCTCGAGGAAGTCGCTGCCCAGCCGGGCCACCACGCTCACGTCGAGCTGGTGCAGCACGTACCGTCCGCGGCGGCGCGTGGTGATCAGGCCCGCCTTCTTCAGCACGGACAGATGCCGGGATATCTCGGGCGCCGTCACCCCGTGCACCCGCGCCAGCTCGCCGGTCGTGTACGCGGTGCGCGCCAGATGGCGGCAGATCCGCATCCGGACCGGATGCGAGAGCGCGGTCATCCGCAGGGTCAGCTGCTCGACCGAGGGCGGCGCGGCGAGCTCGGGCGAGGCGACCGGGTAGTGCAGCACGGGCTGCCAGCGATACCGGTGGAGCACCATCAGGTGCGGCCGGCCGAGGCTGGTCGGCACCAGCAGGAGACCGCCGTCCGCGGTGACGGTGCGGCCGTCGGTCAGCTTGTCGACGGTGATGAGGCCGGCGGGCTCGTCCAGCGACAGCGCGGGGGAGACCGAGGACAGCGCCTCCGCGAGCCCCTTGTGGCGCAGGAGGTCCGTCTTGTGCCGGGCGTCCGCCGCCAGCGGGTGGCGCAGCCGGGACCAGGTCTCGGCGAAGAAGGCGTCGTCGCAGTCGCGCAGGAACTGCCGCAGCCAGGCCCTGACGCTCGGCGGGTCGTCCAGCAGCCGCCGGGTGAACCGGACCTGCCGCGGCCCGCGCGAGGCGGCCAGTTCGAGGGCGCGCTCGCGCACCTCGGGGTCGGAGAGCGCGTCGGGGCCCTGCGTGTCGTAGGCGAGGGCGCAGCTGAACTCGAGCGCCGCGTCCACGAACTGCTCGTCGGAGAGCTTGTCCAGCAGATCGAGGTCGTCGGCGAGCGTCGCTCCGGGCAGTGTGGTCCCGCCCGGGACGCCCGCGGCGGGCAGGAAGAGGTCCGAGAACGTCGTGCGCCACAGGAAGTCGGCCTCGCACATCCGGTCGGCGAGGTGCGCGTCGAGGCCGGCGGTCACGGTGGTGGCCCAGCCCTGCAGCCCCGGGTGGTGGCCGGGCTCGGACAGCGCGTGCAGGGCCATCCCCAGCTCGGCCAGGGGGGAGGGCACGACGGCGATCCCCTCCGGCCGCAGTCCCGTGATGTCGATGCGCACACTCATGACCTCATGGTGCACCCCGCCACCGACAGGACCGCCGCCGATTGACGGGAGCCGTCAATCGGGACGACGCCGGCCCCGGGCGGGTGCAGGCTTGGACCACCGGGGCAACCGCGGGGCCCACGGATCCCCGTCTCCCCGTCACGAAGAGGCGATCCGCGATGAGCGTCACCCAGCAGTACCTCCTCGACACCTACCGCGCCCGGCAGCACGGCGACCCTCTCCCGCCGGCGCCCGGCACCCACGACCTGAGGGCCGCCCGCGAGCTGCGCGACTACCGGCGGTTCAGGGCGGTCCTGGCCGGCCACCCGGCCCGGGGCAGGATCCGGGAGGCGCTGGTGCGCGGCCTGCGCGCGCGGGCCCACCCGAGCGGCTGAAGACCCGCCCCCGCCCCAGGCCCCGGCCCCGCACCCCGGGCCTCAGCCCGCCGCCACCTCCCGCAGCCGCTCGCAGAAGTCCGCGACGGCCGCCCGCACGTCGTCCGCCGTCCACTCCAGGCCCGGCTGTGCCACCGTGACCTCGGTGTGCGCGAGGCCGGGGCCGCCACGGGCCCAGGACTGCGGGAAGAGGGCGGTCTTCGTCTCCTCGGCGTGGCGCGTCGCCGCCTCCGTGAGGACGTCCGGGGCGTACGGGAGCCAGATCTGGAACTGGTGCGTGTGCGGCTCCTCCGGATGGATCCGCACCCACGGCACCCCGGCCTCGGTGAACCCCTCCCGCAGCGCGGCGGCGACCACGCGCGCGTGGGCCACGTACTCCGGGAGCCGGGGCAGCTCCCGGTCGAGACCGATCAGCGCGGACAGGACGGTCGGGAACTGGTGGATGATCATGCCGCCGTAGCGGTGCCGCCAGGTCTTCGCCTCCTCGACCAGGGACCTCGGACCCGCGATCGCGGCTCCGCCGAACCCTCCGAGCGACTTGTAGAACGAGACGTAGACGCTGTCCGCGAGCCCCGCGATCTCGTCCAGGGGGCGGCCGAAGTGCGTGGTGCACTCCCAGAGCCTGGCCCCGTCGAAGTGGACCACGGCGTCCCGTTCGCGCGCCGCCTCCGTGACGGCCTCCAGCTCCTCCCAGGTCGGCAGCACGAAACCGGCGTCCCTCAGGGGCAGCTCCAGCATCAGGGCGCCGAAGGGCTCCGCGAAGTCCCGTATCTCGTCGGCGGTCGGCAGCCGGGGCTCGTCCGTCACCCGGACCGGCCGCAGGCCGCTGAGCTGGCTGAACGCATGGCGTTCGTACGTCTCCGGATGGCTGAGCGCGTGCATCGCGACCGTCGGGTCGCCGGTGCGGCCCGCCCAGCAGCGCAGGGCGGCCTGCTGGGCCATGGTGCCGGTCGGGAAGAACGCGGCGGCCTCCTTGCCGAGCAGGCCCGCGACGCGCTCCTCCAGGGTCTCGACGATGCCGTCGCCGTACATGTCGGCCGGCCGGTCGAGGTCGTACACGTCCTCCGCGCCCTCGGCCAGCCAGGCGAGCCGCTCCCGGACGGCCAGCTGGAAGGAGGGCTGCCACAGGGCGCGTTCGGCGCCCCGCGCGGCGGCCGTGCGGCGCTCGCGTCTCCTGGCCGCCTCGTCCGCCGCCTCGTCCGCCACCTGCTCGGCCATCCGCTGCTCGACCTGCTCCGCCGGCTCGCCCGCTGTTTCGCTCATCCCCGGATCATGCCCCGCGCCGTGGCACGGCGGCACCCGGTTTCCGGCCTCCCGTGGCCGTCCCGGCCTGCCCACGACACGTCGCCCGGGGCCCGCCGGGCACCCCGTCCCGTCCGCTGTCGGGCGTGCCGTGACCCACAGCCTGTGGACAACCGGACGCCCGCGGAACCAATCGCGTTAACATGACGAGAAATCGTCCGGTACCCCGAGCGGACTGGAACGGGAAGGCCGCCGTCGAGTGAGTACATTCCATCAGCCAGACCCCCCGTCGGACCCGAGCAACCGCCCGGCGCGGCTCACCGTGGGCGTCGTCGGCGCCGGCCGTGTCGGCCCCGCGCTGGCGGCCGCGCTCCAGCTCGCCGGACACCGCCCGGTGGCCGTCTCCGGGGTCTCCGACGCCTCCGTACGGCGCGCCGCGTCGATGCTGCCCGACGTCCCGCTGGTCACCCCGGCGCAGGTCATGGAGCGGGCCGAGCTCGTCCTGCTGACCGTCCCCGACGACGCCCTGCCCGGCCTCGTCGAGGGCCTCGCCGAGACCGGCGCCGTCAGGCCGGGCCAGCTGCTCGTGCACACCTCGGGGCGGTACGGCGCACGGGTGCTCGACCCGGCCCTGCGCGCGGGCGCCCTGCCGCTCGCCCTGCACCCGGCGATGACGTTCACCGGCACCCCCGTGGACGTCCAGCGGCTGGCCGGCTGCTCGTTCGGGGTCACCGCGCCCCAGGAGCTGCGGCTGGCCGCCGAGGCGCTGGTGATCGAGATGGGCGGTGAGCCGGAGTGGGTCGCCGAGGAGTCCCGGGCGCTCTACCACGCGGCCCTCGCGCTCGGCGCCAACCACCTGGTGACCCTGGTCGCCGAGTCCATGGAGCTGCTGCGCACGGCCGGTGTCGAGGCCCCCGACCGGATGCTCGGCCCGCTCCTCGGCGCCGCCCTGGACAACGCCCTCAGGTCGGGTGACGCGGCCCTCACCGGCCCCGTCGCACGCGGTGACGCCGGTACGGTCGCCGCGCACGTGACGGAGCTGCGCAGGCACGCCCCGCAGACCGTCGCCGGCTATCTGGCCATGGCCCGGGCGACCGCCGACCGCGCGCTGGCCCGGGGCATGCTCAAGCCGGAGCTCGCCGAGGACCTGCTGGGGGTACTCGCCGACGGTGCGACCCTTCCCGACGACGGGAGCGAGAAGTGACCGACATCCTGCGCACCGCCGCCGAGCTGCACGCGCGCGTGCCGGAGGGCCGCCGCGCCGTCGTGATGACCATGGGCGCCCTGCACGAGGGGCACGCCACCCTGGTCCGCGCCGCCCGGGAGATCGCCGGGAGCACCGGCGAGGTGGTCGTCACCGTCTTCGTGAACCCCCTCCAGTTCGGCGCCGGAGAGGACCTCGACCGCTATCCCCGCACCCTCGACGCCGACGTGAAGATCGCCTCCGTGGCCGGGGCCGACGCCGTGTTCGCCCCCTCCGTGGACGAGGTCTACCCCGGCGGCGAGCCCCAGGTCCGGATCACCGCCGGGCCCATGGGCGAGCTCTGCGAGGGCGCCTCACGGCCCGGCCACTTCGACGGGATGCTCACCGTCGTCGCCAAGCTGCTGCACCTCACCCGTCCCGACGTGGCGCTGTACGGGCAGAAGGACGCCCAGCAGCTCGCCCTGATCCGGCGCATGGTGCGCGACCTGAACTTCGGGGTGGAGATCGTCGGCGTGCCGACCGTGCGCGAGCCCGACGGACTGGCCCTCTCCAGCCGCAACCGCTACCTGTCGTCCGCCGAGCGGCGCACCGCCCTCGCGCTGTCCAGGGCGCTGTTCGCCGGCCGCGACCGGCACGCCGCCCAGGAGGCGCTGCGCGCGCGAGCCCTCGAAGTGCCCGCCACGCGGGCGCGTGCCGAGGGACTCAGCGCCCTCGGCGAGTCCCGCGCCGCCGCCGACGCGCACGCCGTCGCGAAGGCCGCGCCCGGCGGCCCCGCCGCCGTCCGGGCCGCCGCCCGCCTCGTCCTGGACGAGGCGGCCCGCCTCGAGCCGCCGCTGGCCCTGGACTACCTGGCCCTGGTCGACCCGTCCGACTTCACCGAGATCGCGGACGGTTTCACCGGCGAGGCGGTCCTCGCCGTCGCCGCCCGGGTCGGCACGACCCGGCTGATCGACAACATCCCCCTCACCTTCGGAGCCGCCTCGTGACCGGCACAGGTACTGGCATACGACTGCATGCCCCCGCCCCCGGCTGGGCCCTCGCCGCCGACGTCGTGGTCGTCGGCTCCGGGGTCGCCGGGCTCACCGCGGCCCTGCGCTGCGAGGCCGCCGGCCTGCGGACCGTCGTCGTCACCAAGGCGCGTCTCGACGACGGCTCCACGCGCTGGGCGCAGGGCGGCATCGCCGCGGCCCTCGGCGAGGGCGACACCCCTGAGCAGCATCTCGACGACACGCTGGTGGCGGGCGCGGGCCTGTGCGACGAGGAGGCCGTGCGCATCCTCGTCACCGAGGGCCCCGACGCCGTACGGCGGCTCATCGCGACCGGCGCGCACTTCGACGAGTCGGCCGGGGGCGGCCTGGAGCTGACCCGAGAGGGCGGCCACCACCGCCGCCGCATCGCGCACGCGGGCGGCGACGCGACCGGAGCCGAGATCTCCCGCGCGCTGGTCGAGGCCGTGCGCGAGCGGGGCGTGCGCACGGTCGAGAACGCCCTCGTGCTCGACCTGCTCACGGACGCCGACGGCCGCACCGCCGGCGTCACCCTGCACGTCATGGGCGAGGGCCAGCACGACGGCGTCGGCGCGGTGCACGCTCCGGCCGTCGTGCTAGCGACCGGCGGCATGGGCCAGGTGTACTCGGCGACGACCAACCCGTCCGTCTCCACCGGCGACGGCGTCGCGCTCGCCCTGCGCGCCGGGGCCGACGTCTCCGACCTGGAGTTCGTGCAGTTCCACCCGACCGTGCTGTTCCTCGGCGCGGACGCCGAGGGCCAGCAGCCGCTGGTGTCCGAGGCGGTACGCGGCGAGGGCGCCCACCTCGTCGACGCGGACGGCGTGCGCTTCATGACCGGGCAGCACGAGCTGGCCGAGCTCGCGCCCCGGGACATCGTCGCCAAGGGCATCATGCGGCGCATGCAGGAGAAGGGCGCCGAGCACATGTTCCTCGACGCCCGCCACTTCGGCGCCGAGATGTGGGAGCACCGCTTCCCGACGATCCTCGCCGCCTGCCGCGCCCACGGCATCGACCCGGTGACCGAGCCCGTCCCGGTCGCCCCGGCCGCCCACTACGCCTCCGGAGGCGTACGCACCGACGCGCGGGGCCGTACGACGGTGCCGGGCCTGTACGCGTGCGGCGAGGTCGCCTGCACCGGCGTCCACGGCGCCAACCGGCTCGCCTCCAACTCCCTCCTGGAGGGTCTGGTCTACGCCGAGCGCATCGCCGCCGACATCGCCGCCCGCCACGAGGACGACCGTCTGCACGCGCGCGTGCCCGCTCCGGTGGAGCACCCCGAGACGCCGGAGCACCCGCTCCTCGGTGCCGAGACCCGGTTCGCGATCCAGCGGATCATGACGGACGGGGCGGGCGTCCTGCGCTCAGAGGCGTCGCTGCGACAGGCCGCCGAACGGCTCCAGCGCCTGCACACCGACGCGCGCGACGCCCTCGACGAGAACGGCAAGACGGCCGAGCCCGGCGTCGACACCTGGGAGGCCACCAACCTCCTGTGCGTGGCCCGCGTCCTGGTCGCCGCCGCCGGGCTGCGCGAGGAGACCCGCGGCTGCCACTGGCGCGAGGACCACGCCGACCGGGACGACACGCACTGGCGGCGCCACATCGTCGTACGGCTGAATCCGGACCGGTCGCTCGCCGTGCGCACCACCGACACAGCAGACTTCCCCCCGACCCGCCCCGGCGCTCTCGACCCCGGTCGAGCCGGGGAAACCCGCGAGCCCCAGCCGGCGTCCCGTCCACAGGAGCAGTGACAGAAGTGAGCACCCCCGATCTTCCCCTCGCCCAGAGCGGTGGCTGCGGCGACGGCTGCGGCTGCGGCGCCGACGCGGACGAGACGTACGCCGACGAGACGTACATGGAGTGCGGTCTCGACCCCGCGCTCGCCCAGCTCCTCCTCGACGCCGGGCTCGACCCCGTCGAGATCGAGGACATCGCCAACGTGGCGATCCAGGAGGACCTCGACCACGGCGTGGACGTCACGACCGTCGCGACGATCCCCGAGGAGTCCGTCTCCACGGCCGACTTCACCGCCCGTGACGCCGGCGTCGTCGCCGGCCTCAGGGTCGCGGAGGCCGTCATCTCCGTGGTCTGCACCGACGAGTTCGAGGTCGAGCGGCACGTCCTGGACGGCGACCGCGTCGAGGCCGGACAGAAGCTGCTCAGCGTCACGACCCGCACCCGCGACCTGCTGACGGCCGAGCGCAGCGCGCTCAACATCCTGTGCCGTCTCTCGGGCATCGCGACGGCCACGCGCGCGTGGGCCGACGTGCTCGCCGGCACGAAGGCCCAGGTCCGCGACACCCGCAAGACGACGCCCGGACTGCGCTCCCTGGAGAAGTTCGCCGTGCGGATGGGCGGCGGGGTCAACCACCGCATGTCCCTCTCGGACGCGGCCCTGGTCAAGGACAACCACGTGCTGGCCGCGGGCGGTGTGGCGCAGGCCTTCAAGGCCGTCCGCGAGGCCTTCCCCGAGCTGGCCGTCGAGGTCGAGGTCGACACCCTGCACCAGTTGCGCGAGGTCGTCGACGCGGGCGCCGACCTGATCCTGCTGGACAACTTCACGCCGACCGAGTGCGAGGAGGCCATGGCCCTGGTCGACGGCCGGGCGCTCCTGGAGGCCTCGGGCCGCCTCACCCTGGACAACGCGGCGGCCTACGCCGCCACCGGCGTGGACTACCTCGCCGTGGGCGCGCTGACCCACTCCTCGCCGATCCTGGACATCGGCCTCGACCTGCGCGAGGTCACGGACGCGGCGTCCACGGACGAGCCGGTCACGGGCGGGGCGGAGTAGGGCGCATGCTCCTCACCATCGACGTCGGCAACACGCACACGGTCCTCGGCCTCTTCGACGGGGAGGAGATCGTCGAGCACTGGCGCATCTCCACGGACGCCCGCCGCACCGCCGACGAGCTCGCCGTGCTCCTCCAGGGGCTGATGGGGATGCACCCGCTCCTCGGCGACGAGCTCGGCGACGGCATCGACGGCATCGCCATCTGCTCCACGGTCCCCTCGGTCCTGCACGAGCTGCGCGAGGTGACGCGCCGCTACTACGGCGACGTGCCCGCCGTCCTGGTCGAGCCGGGCATCAAGACCGGCGTGCCGATCCTGATGGACAACCCCAAGGAGGTCGGCGCCGACCGCATCATCAACGCGGTGGCCGCGGTCGAGCTGTTCGGCGGCCCGGCGATCGTCGTGGACTTCGGCACGGCGACGACGTTCGACGCGGTCTCGGCGCGCGGCGAGTACGCGGGCGGTGTGATCGCCCCGGGCATCGAGATCTCCGTCGAGGCCCTCGGGGTGCGCGGTGCCCAGCTCCGCAAGATCGAGCTGGCCCGCCCGCGCGCGGTGATCGGCAAGAACACCGTGGAGGCCATGCAGGCGGGCATCGTGTACGGGTTCGCCGGGCAGGTCGACGGGGTCGTCAACCGCATGGCACGCGAGCTCGCCGACGACCCGGACGACGTCACGGTCATCGCCACCGGCGGACTGGCGCCGATGGTGCTCGGCGAGGCCTCCGTCATCGACGAGCACGAGCCCTGGCTCACCCTGATCGGCCTCCGCCTGGTCTACGAGCGGAACGTCTCCCGCACCTGACGCCCGCCGGGGTGTTCCGTCGCGCGCCGCCCGGCACAGAGGGGCGGCGCGCACCCGGGCCGGGTCCGGAGACGGTCACCGGGACCGGAGACGGTCACCGCCGGGGCTCGGAGACGGTCACCCGGGAATATGGCCGGCGGCCGGCCGGGAACGTCAGCGGGCCGGCGAAACGCCACGCATGACCGATCTGCGAGTTTTGTCTGATTAGCGCGTATGGTCGCCGCATGCCCACGCCATACGGATCCCGCGGCGGCATGGCGTTCGGTGCGGAGGAGCTGCGTGTGCTCCGTCGCGCTCTCGCCCTTGCCCTCCACCCCAGCCCCGCCTCCGCCGAGGACGTCCAGGACTGTCTCCGGCTCGCCGAGTCCGTCGACGAGGCGGCCCGCGAGGGGGCCAGGCTCAGGGCCTTTCTGCTGGCCGACCTCGCTCGCTACCGGGCCGCCCTGCCGGGCACCCTCAGCGGCTACCTCACGCTGCTGGAGGAGGCCCTCGGCGCGGGCCTCCCGGCACACCCCGACGACCTCGCCGCCCTGCGCGCGCTGCGCGGCAACCCGGCGGCGGCCGCCCTGCTGGGCCGCTGCGGCCCGCCCGCCGCCGACGAGGACGTACGGCTGCCCCCGGCCCGCCGCACCTCGCCCGTCGTCCCGGCGGCCCGCGCCCGCCTCACGGCCCTCCCCGGCGGCCGTTCGGAGGACGGCCGCGGCCCCGCCGTCCGCCCGGTGCGGCCGGTGCGCCCCGTGCGGCCCGACGGGAGCCACGAGCGGCCCGGCGAGCCGGGACCCGCGCGTGATCCGGGGCCGGGAGCGGCGTCGGCACGGATGCCCGTGGCGGACGCGGCGGACACCCCTGCGGGGCGCCCGTCCCGGCAGCCCGCCGAGAAGCCGGCGGACCGGCCGGACGAGCGGCCCGCCCCCGCGCCGCCCAAGCCCCCGGCGGACGCCCCGCGGCCGGGCCGTCCCGTCCCCACCCCGGGCGAGGTCTTCCCGCCCCGCCGCAAACCTGCCGAACCTCCGGCGAACCCGCCGGAGCAGCTCGCGGCCGGCTGACCGGCGCGCCCCCTCCGGCCGGCCCGGCCGGATCCTCCGGAACCAACCCACCCGACCGGGACCCATCGGACACGGCCTGGCTACCCTGGGGGCATGGACTACGTCTCCGCGCTCGTACCCCCGGTAGTGATGGCCGTGTTCTTCGTCGGGCTGATCGTGACGATCGTGAAGACCCAGGGGGGGGCCAACAAGGCCAAGGAGGACGCGGTCGTCGACGCCGCCCTCGCGCGCGCGGAGGGCGGCCCGGGGGCCGCCCGCGGCCCCGAGGCCTGATCCCTCCGGACGCCCCCGCGGTTCCGGTTCCGCCCTCCAGTGCCCTCCCTCTTCAGCCCTTCGTGTCGGCGTACGACTCATGATTTTTTCGAGTCGTACGCCCTTTTTGTTGTCATATGGCACAGGAGGGCCATGTCCATCTGCCGGTGGGTGACTTCTCCACTATTGTTATGAACTGTGCCTCGACCATTGGGAGAACTCGAAGACGCGGTCATGACGCGGGTGTGGAAGTGGAACCGCCCGGTGACCGTCCGAGAAGTCCTGGAAGACCTCCAGCGGGAACGGTCGATCGCGTACACCACGGTGATGACCGTTTTGGACAATCTCCATCAGAAGGGCTGGGTGCGGCGAGAGGCCGAAGGCCGGGCCTATCGATATGAGGCGGTCTCCACGCGTGCCGCGTACGCGGCCGCACTGATGAACGAAGCCTGGTCGCAGAGCGACAACCCCGCGGCCGCTCTCGTCGCCTTCTTCGGCATGATGAGCGAGGAACAGCGCGTCGCGCTGAGTGACGCCGTACGCATGGTGCAGGGGCCGGGAGAGAACCCGGGCGAGAACCCCGCCTCCGCCGGGGACGGCCGCGGGCGATAGCGTCCGCTCATGTCAGCAGAGCATCCCGCGCAGCAGCCGGCGGCGAGTCCCGCGGACGATCGGGAAGTCACCGCGAAAGCCATCACGGTCCGGCGGGCCAGGACCAGCGATGTCGCCGCCGTGCGCCGGCTCCTCGACTCGTACGTCCGGCGCCGCATCCTGCTCGACAAAGCGACCGTCACGCTTTACGAGGACATCCAGGAGTTCTGGGTCGCCGAACGCGACGACAACGCCGAGGTCGTCGGCTGCGGCGCGCTGCACGTGATGTGGGAGGACCTGGCGGAAGTCCGCACGCTCGCGGTGAACCCCACGGTCAGGGGCGCGGGCGTCGGTCACCAGTTGCTCGGGAAGTTGCTGGACACCGCGCGCTGGCTCGGCGTTCGACGGGTTTTCTGTCTGACCTTCGAAGTCGACTTCTTCGCCAAGCACGGCTTCACGGAGATCGGTGAGACGCCCGTCGACACGGATGTCTACACCGAGCTGCTGCGTTCCTATGACGAGGGCGTCGCGGAGTTCCTGGGTCTCGAACGGGTGAAACCGAACACCTTGGGCAACAGCCGGATGCTTCTCCATCTGTGATCGTCGGCGGCTATTCCGCCGAGCGGTCTTGCGGATCGTCTTGCTGCTGCCGTCTTGCCCAGGTTCCCTATGTCCGAAACGCGCACGTTTCCGGTCTTCCCGCGCTGTGCGGTCTTCCCCAGGGGTTTGTGTTTTTCCAGCAAAAGCGGTTTGCTTTCCGACGTACTGCAGTACTGCATATAACAGGGGACTCGAAACGGCGGCGGGCGCCGCGGGACGGCCCTGAAGTTATCGATGAAAGGAAATCCGGTGGCACAGAAGGTTCAGGTCCTTCTTGTCGACGACCTCGACGGTGGCGAGGCCGACGAGACCGTGACGTTCGCGCTGGACGGCAAGACGTACGAAATCGATCTGACGACCGCCAATGCGGACAAGCTCCGTGGCCTTCTCGACGCGTACGTCAAGGGTGGCCGTCGTACCGGAGGCCGCGCTTCGGGAGGCCGAGGAAAGACGCGTGCCGCTTCCGGCGGCAGCCAGGACACCGCGCAGATCCGTGCCTGGGCGAAGGAGAACGGTTACGAGGTCAACGACCGTGGCCGTGTTCCCGCGTCCATCCGCGAGGCCTACGAGAAGGCCAACGGCTGAGCGCACGCGCGCAGCAGCCGGACGCGGTGGCAGTGCGTCGCCAGCGCGTCCACGAGCCGTACGAGACCGGGGGCGCCTCCAGCGCCTCCGACGGCCGACAGTCTCGGCAGCGAGTCCTCGGCCTCGCGTCCCGGCCCGGGGGGCCGCAGCCATACGGCGGCCCCCTGATCACCGGACCGGCCCGGGAGCGGGCCCGCGGCGGCCGGCCCCGGCGGCGGTGCCTCGATGTGCCCGCCCGCGCCGATCGCCCTGAGATCCACGGCGAGGGTGCCCCACTCCAGCCACTCCAGCAGCCCCGGCAGCTCGTCGGCGCCGCCCGCGGCCACCAGTACCCGCATCCGGTCCCCGTGCAGTGCCACCGGGGTCGCGGGCCCCAGCAGCCGCAGCGCGGCACGGCCGGCCCGCTCCGGGACGTCCAGGACGTCGAAGCGCAGCCCCGTCAGCAGGCGTACGGGAGCGCCCGGGGCGGTCGCCCAGCCCAGCTCCTCCTCGTACCAGCGCCGCACCGGATCGACGGCACCGGCCGGCCCGGCGTCGGCGGGCTCCCCGGGGCAGGGGGGCCGGCGCGGGGGAGGGACGGAGGCTGTCATGCCAGGAGCAACCACCGCGACGGCCCCGGGGTTACGCTGGGTGGCGTCCCGAGTGCGCTGCGTACCGGAATCGGAGGCGCGCGGGGGCGTTCACCGGCGCAAGGTTGTTCGCCCGTAGCGGAGGGACGGGGGGCACGCGGCATGGAGTGTCCGTGCCCGCGGGTAAGACATCCCTAGTGGGAGGGGCGACACGCACGGATCGGGCATCTCACGTTCGCCATCGGCGTACAGCCGGTGCGGGTATCTGCCTGGCCTGCGGGAACATCGTCTCGCACCATCGGGTTGGAGCAGATGTCGGCGTTCGGGGTCAGGAGGCCAAGGACGGTGTCGGCAGTTGGAATGAGCGGTCCCCGCTTGCGGGACTAAGCTGCGGAAGGACAGTGAGGGGAGCGTCCCCTCACTGCCTGACCGCTCTGAGGAGCGATTAACGATGTTCGAGAGGTTCACCGACCGCGCGCGGCGGGTTGTCGTCCTGGCTCAGGAAGAAGCCCGGATGCTCAACCACAACTACATCGGCACCGAGCACATCCTCCTGGGCCTGATCCACGAGGGTGAGGGTGTCGCCGCTAAGGCCCTGGAGAGCCTCGGGATTTCGCTCGAGGCGGTCCGCCAGCAGGTGGAGGAGATCATCGGGCAGGGGCAGCAGGCCCCGTCCGGCCACATCCCCTTCACCCCCCGTGCCAAGAAGGTCCTGGAGCTGTCGCTCCGCGAGGCCCTTCAGCTGGGCCACAACTACATCGGCACGGAGCACATCCTGCTCGGCCTGATCCGCGAGGGCGAGGGCGTCGCCGCCCAGGTCCTGGTCAAGCTGGGCGCCGATCTCAACCGGGTGCGGCAGCAGGTCATCCAGCTGCTCTCCGGTTACCAGGGCAAGGAGACCGCCACCGCCGGCGGTCCTGCCGAGGGCACCCCCTCCACGTCCCTGGTCCTCGACCAGTTCGGCCGCAACCTCACCCAGGCCGCTCGTGAGTCCAAGCTCGACCCGGTCATCGGTCGCGAGAAGGAGATCGAGCGGGTCATGCAGGTGCTGTCCCGCCGCACCAAGAACAACCCGGTGCTCATCGGCGAGCCCGGCGTCGGCAAGACCGCCGTCGTCGAGGGCCTGGCGCAGGCCATCGTCAAGGGCGAGGTGCCCGAGACCCTCAAGGACAAGCACCTCTACACCCTGGACCTGGGCGCGCTGGTCGCCGGCTCCCGCTACCGCGGTGACTTCGAGGAGCGCCTGAAGAAGGTGCTCAAGGAGATCCGCACCCGCGGCGACATCATCCTGTTCATCGACGAGCTGCACACGCTGGTCGGTGCGGGTGCCGCCGAGGGCGCCATCGACGCCGCCTCGATCCTGAAGCCGATGCTGGCCCGCGGTGAGCTGCAGACCATCGGTGCCACCACGCTCGACGAGTACCGCAAGCACCTCGAGAAGGACGCGGCCCTCGAGCGCCGCTTCCAGCCGATCCAGGTGGCGGAGCCTTCCCTACCCCACACGATCGAGATCCTCAAGGGCCTGCGCGACCGGTACGAGGCGCACCACCGCGTCTCGATCACGGACGAGGCCCTGGTGCAGGCGGCGACGCTCGCCGACCGGTACATCTCGGACCGCTTCCTGCCGGACAAGGCGATCGACCTGATCGACGAGGCCGGATCGCGGATGCGCATCCGCCGGATGACCGCGCCGCCGGACCTCCGCGAGTTCGACGAGAAGATCGCCGGCGTCCGCCGCGACAAGGAGTCCGCGATCGACTCGCAGGACTTCGAGAAGGCCGCCTCCCTGCGCGACAAGGAGAAGCAGCTCCTGGCCGCCAAGGCCAAGCGGGAGAAGGAGTGGAAGGCCGGCGACATGGACGTCGTCGCCGAGGTCGACGGCGAGCTGATCGCCGAGGTCCTCGCGACCGCCACCGGCATCCCGGTCTTCAAGCTGACCGAGGAGGAGTCCTCGCGTCTGCTGCGCATGGAGGACGAGCTGCACAAGCGGGTCATCGGCCAGAAGGACGCCATCAAGGCGCTCTCGCAGGCGATCCGCCGTACGCGCGCCGGTCTGAAGGACCCGAAGCGCCCCGGTGGTTCGTTCATCTTCGCGGGCCCGTCGGGTGTCGGTAAGACCGAGCTGTCGAAGACCCTCGCCGAGTTCCTCTTCGGTGACGAGGACGCGCTGATCTCCCTCGACATGTCGGAGTTCAGCGAGAAGCACACGGTGTCCCGTCTCTTCGGTTCGCCCCCCGGCTACGTGGGTTACGAAGAGGGCGGCCAGCTGACGGAGAAGGTCCGCCGCAAGCCGTTCTCGGTCGTCCTGTTCGACGAGGTCGAGAAGGCGCACCCGGACATCTTCAACTCGCTGCTGCAGATCCTGGAGGACGGTCGTCTGACCGACTCCCAGGGCCGGGTCGTGGACTTCAAGAACACGGTCATCATCATGACGACCAACCTCGGCACCCGGGACATCTCCAAGGGCTTCAACCTCGGCTTCGCGGCCACGGGTGACGTGAAGACCAACTACGAGCGCATGAAGGCCAAGGTCAACGACGAGCTGAAGCAGCACTTCCGCCCGGAGTTCCTGAACCGTGTCGACGACACGGTGGTCTTCCACCAGCTCACCGAGGAAGACATCATCCAGATCGTCGACCTCATGGTCGCCAAGGTGGACGAGCGGCTCAAGGACCGCGACATGGGCCTGGAGCTCAGCGCGAGCGCCAAGTCGCTGCTCGCGAAGAAGGGTTACGACCCGGTCCTGGGCGCCCGGCCGCTGCGCCGGACGATCCAGCGCGAGATCGAGGACACGCTCTCGGAGAAGATCCTCTTCAGCGAGCTGCGTCCGGGCCACATCGTGGTCGTCGACACGGAGGGCGAGGGCGAGACCAAGACCTTCACCTTCCGCGGCGAGGAGAAGTCGGCGCTGCCCGACGTCCCCCCGATCGAGCAGGCGGCCGGCGGCGCCGGTCCCAACCTGAGCAAGGAGGCGTAGCCCTCCGGGGATACGACCAGTGAGGGGCTGCCCCGGGACTCCGGTCCCGGGGCAGCCCCTTTCGCGTGGTCACGTGGCGTCGTGCGACTCGACGACGCGCACGTGACCGGGGAGTCGCCCGGCGCCCTGGGCGGGGAGAATCCTCGGGGTGTAGACCACCTTCCGAAGGTTCGGGAGGTCGGCGAGGGGCGAGAGATCGAGGTGCTCGTACGCGGTGTCACCGTCGACGAACAGGGTGGTGACTCGGGGGAACATCCGCACGACCCGGCCCAGATCCACAGGATCCTCCACCGACAACGACAGATCCTCGACGGAGGAAAGCGTCACCGACTCCGGGCACGAGGAAAGGGCCGAGGAGGACACACGGAGGCTGGTCAGCGCCGGGAGACGGGCGATCTCCGACCACTCGGCCGCCGACCGGGGACTGCTGTGCTCGCCCAGGGCCAGTGAGGCCAGCCGGGGCCAGCGGCTGATTCCCCGCAGCCCGCGGGGGCCGGGGCCGGGGCCGCCGAAGAGATCGAGCACGGTGAGCGGGGCCCGGGGCGGCAGGACGTCCAGGGTCCACTCCGCGTCCTTGTGCGGGAGGAGGGTCAACTCCGCCAACTCGTTCAGGGAGGTGAGGAACTCCAGGTTCGCCGAGGGGCTCAGGCCGGCGAGCGTCACGCTTCGCAGGGCGTGTCCACGGAGCGCCGACAGATCGGTGAGCTCCGGGCACCTGGAGACGATGAGGGACTGAAGCTGTGTGAGGCCGGTGAGGAACGCGAGGTCGCTCAGGCGCTCGGCGCCGCGCACCCGCAGTGCTTCGGGCCGCGCGGTCGCCCTCACCGCGTACTCCGTCAGCAGTTCCGGGGGCATGTCACCTCGCAGATCAACCCACGGACGTCCGCCCAGGGCGAGCAGTGCTCTGAGCTGCTCGGGGCTGGAGGTGGTGAAATACAGGCCCACGGGGTCGACGCGGGCGATGACCTCCCGGGCGTAGCGGTCGGTGTCGAAGCGCCTCCAGGCCCAGACGAGCTGGGCGCGGACCCTGAGCGAGGGATGAAGGGCACATCGGGCGAGATAGGGGATCGCTGCCTCGGACGCCACGTTCGAGGCAGCGATGACGGCGCTCTCCGCCATGTCGGGGTGGAGGGTCAGGGGGGCCGGCAGCAGGTCGAGGATCAAGGGCCCCACCGTGGCCAGTTCGCGTGCCGCCGAGGCCGAGCGCGGTGGGATCAGCAGGCCGGTGCGGCGCTCCACGGCCGCACGCACCGATGGGTCCAGCTCCGTGGCGTGCTCCAGGCTCGCGGCCGCGAGGAGGAAGGCCCGGTCGCGTTGCGGCCCCCGGGCGGCCCGGTCGCCCGCGCTGATCAGCTCGGTGAGGATGTCGGCGCGCTCCCGGGGGCGGGCGTGTGCGACGGCCATCCGGATGACGTCCTCCCACTGGTCGTCGGCCGCGTGCTCGATGAGCAGCCCGATGTCCCAGGCCTCCACGGCGGCCCGGGCACCCAGGTAGTCCTGGAAGGTGCGGTGGACGAAGTCGACGGTCCCCGGCGCCGGTTCCCGCAACAGCCCGCTGCGCAGCAGGAGATGGCGGAAGACGGTCGCCGCGTCGCCGAGGGCCGCCGCGGCCGGTACGGACGGGAGGGCCTCGCCGACGATGCGTTCGGCCCGCTCGCGGTCCAGCTCCGTACGGCCGTTGCGGATCAGCCAGTACGCCAGCCGTTGCAGCAGCTGGATCTGCGGGCCCTGATCCAGCTCGGCGAGGCGTCCCGCGGTGATGTCGCGTTCGCGGTCCCGGCGGGTCAGCAGCATCGCGAGCCCGGCCTCGTACAACTCGTGGCGGCGGTGCGGCAGATGGCCGCGGCGGTCGCGGTGCAGTGCGCAGATGAGCCCGCACATCAGCGGGTTGGTGGCGAGCCGCCCGAGGTCCGCCTTGCCGCGTACGGCTTCGAGCAACTGCTCCTCGTACGCGGCGAGCGCCGTCTCTTCCTCCGGGTCGCCGGTGCGCGCGGCGGAGTGCCAGCGGCGGATGAACGCGGCCACGCCGGACGGGCTCATCGCGGTCAGCACCAGTTCGGTGAAGCCCTCGTCGGCGAGCCAGCCCTCCCGTACGGCGGAGGGGCGGGAGGTGACGAGCCAGCGGTTGCCGGGGTAGGCACCGATGAGGTCGCCGAGCCAGGCGCGGGCCCGGTTCCGCTCGTCGTCGGGGATCTCGTCGATGCCGTCGACCAGGACGAGGCCGCGGCCGGCGGACAGCACCCGGTCCGCCCAGCCCTCCGGCTGTGCCCCGGTGAGCGGGCAGCCGGCAGCGTCCAGGAACCGGCCGGGGCCGGGCAGCCGCTCGCCGTGCCGGGTCAGGGAGCGAAGCGGCAGGACGAAGGGGACACGGCCGTGGAGGTACGCCATCGGCCCGTCGGGTTCCGCGCGCGTGGCGGAGACGGCGAGCCACTGGACGAGCGTCGTCTTGCCGGAGCCCGCCACTCCGCGCAGCAGGATCCGGTCGTGGTCGGCCAGGGCCTGGTCGGCGGGGCGGGGTGCGCGTGCGCTGTAGGCGTCCTCGTAGCCCGTGAGCCTCCGCAGCCCGGCGAGCACCTCCTCGACACCGATCGGCTTCCCGGTGTCTCCGGGCTCGGGCCCGCGCGCCCGCGTCACCTCCAGACTCAGATACGCCACGTCCAGCGGCCACTTGCCGGGGGAGTTGGTGAGGTCGATGCCGTAGATGGTGAGCCGGCCGTGCTTCTTCGCCGTGTACGGCAGGTAGCGGCGCTCGAAGGCGGCGTCGCGTGCGTCCGGGCGGGGGCTGCGCGTGATCAGTTCGTCGACCTTCGCGATCAGCTCGGTCTGGCCCCGGGTCTGCTCGACCAGGGTGCGGGCGACGAAGGTGGAGCGCCGGGTGAAGAAGTCGAGGATGTGGACGCAGGCCCACTCGGTGGCGGAGTCGAGGAAGAAGGAGGAGTCGGCGCAGAGGTGCGCCGGGGTGGGAGCGCCGGTGTGGAGCAGCCGGGCGAGCTCGCGGTGACCGAGGCGGACGGCCTGGACGTCGTCCATGTCGAGGTCGCCGAGGGCGAGCAGCTTGCGGGCCAACGCCTCCCCGACGGCCGTCTCCTCGTCGGCGGGGAAGGGCGGCTCGCCCGGGGAGCCGGCCGCCTGCCGGACGAGATGGGCGGCGAGCCTGCGCACCCCCTTCTCGTCCAGGGTCCGCTTCTCCCCGCGGAAGGAGACCAGGGCGGTCAGCCGGACGGGCTTGTCCGTCAGTCCCGCGCCCGGTTCCTCCCGTACGAAGAGCTTGCGCACCGCCGGCCCGATCAGGCTCGACGCCAGCTTGGTGCCGAGCACCGCCGGATCCATCCGCCACCCCCGTAGTCCGTGTCCCGCGGCTCAGCGTAATGGGGGCGGGGTGGCCGGGGCCCCGGTTCTCCCGGCGCCGGGGTCAGGACAACTGGCCGTCGTAGTCCGGGAGTTTGTACGTCTTCTCGGCGTGGCCACCGGAGAGGTCGGTGGCGCTGTTGCCGATGTTCGCGATGATCGTGTAGCCGTCCGACTCGATGTCGGCGCGCTGAGCGGTCTTGTAGTCGGCCACGTCGCGGAAGAGGTCGAGGAAGCCGCGTACGCGGAGCCCGGAGACGTCGTAGCCGACGTGCTGGAGGTTGTAGCGGGTCACCGACTTGATGATGTCGGGGCGCGCGGTCACGAAGAACAGGGCGACGCCGTGCTCCTGCGCGTAGCGGGCGACCTGGAGCACGGGCGCGTTCGCGGGCTGCGGGTAGCTGAAGCCGAAATCGGTCTCCAGCGTCGTGTTGTCGATGTCGAGGACGACTGCCTGCTTCTCGCCGTCACGCTTGTCGGCGATCCGTGCCTGGAGGTAGGGGAGGGCGTCGGCCATCACGGCCCGGCAGTCCTTCTGCCAGGTGTCGTAGTCGACGTCCGCGGCGGCCGCCGCCCGGGCCGTGACCGCGGGCGCGGCGGGGGCGGCCGTCGTGGTCTGCGCGGTGGCCGGGGCGGCCAGGGCCACGAGGGCGGCCGTGGCGACGGCGGTCGTACCGGCGAGACGCGTCCAGGTGCGTGTCATGGGATGGGGGGTCCTCTCACCTTGGAGAGCTGGGGTGCACCACATGTCGGGTGCATGACGACTGCATGGTCACGGGTGAGAGTGGACGGAGGGGTACGAAGTGATTACTGATGGGTAACTGTCGAGGGCCCGATGCCCTCCCCCGTGCGCCGTGTGCGCCCCTCGCGCACCCCCGGAATGGGGAATTCGAGTAGCCCCCGTCACATGCGCCGCATTCGCCGAGTAGCCCCGGTCACATTCCCCGAGTAGCCGCCGTCACATTCCGGCCCCCCGAAATGCGGCTCCCCGGTGACATGGGGCACAGGCATTCCGCCCCTTACTAGGTGGAATAGTGGAGCGGGCGCAACGGACAAAACGGACGTTCGGCTCGTGTGGTGGCAAGGCGCCTGTCCGGGCCGGGTGAACCGTGGGCTCAGGGAGCCTTTCGCCCGGATTCGGCCCTCCGATGTGCGGTTGGGTGTGATTTCGGAGGTGAAGTCCGGAAGGCGGTGATGCTGCTGTCCCGGCTGTCAAGGTTCGTAAAGTTTTGCGGCGTCCTACGGCTTGGCTTCGTAGATGGGGCGTTTTGGGATGACCTGGGGGGCGGGTTACCAATGGAGAGTCCATTCGGCGGGTGACTGTCGCGCCGGATGGTTTCCCTTGTTCCCGTCCCCATGAGGTCACTGATGTTCAAGCGCACCACGTCCCTTAACTCCCGTACGTCCCAGCTCCGTGCACGTGCGACCGTCCTGGCCGTCGGCCTGGGTGCCTCGGCCGTGCTGGGGACCGGGGTCGCGGCTGCCGCCGGCACCAGTGTCGAGGCGGGGGTCCACACGGCCGCCAACGCCGTGCAGACGCAGGCCCAGGTGCAGGCCAAGGCCGCGGCCAAGGCGAAGAGCGCCGCGCAGACCAAGAAGGCGGTTCAGCAGGCGACCGCCAAGAAGGCGGCCAAGAAGGCCACCTCCTGGGTGGACCCGGTCAAGAAGTACGCGCTCTCCGCGAGCTTCAACCAGGCCGGCGGCATGTGGTCGCACAAGCACTCCGGCCAGGACTTCGCGGTGTCGATCGGCACGAGCGTCGTCGCCACGCACGGCGGCACCGTCGTCAAGGCCGGCGGCAACGGCGCCGGTGACGGTCCGGCGTACGGCAACGCCATCGTCATCAAGCACGCCAACGGCACGTACTCGCAGTACGCCCACCTGTCGCGCATCGACGTGCGGATAGGCCAGGTCGTGGCCACGGGTCAGCACATCGCGCTGTCCGGCAACACCGGCAACTCCAGCGGTCCCCACCTGCACTTCGAGATCCGTACGACCCCGAACTACGGCTCGGCCGTCGACCCGGTCGCCTTCCTGCACGCCAAGGGCGTCAAGGTCTGACCTCCGCCGCACGATCCCGGGGCGCCGTGACGCCGTGAGGTGACGTGACGCCGTGAGGTGACGTGAGCCGGTCCGCTCAGGCGGACCGGCTCACGCGTGCGCGTACCGGCCGCGCCGCCGTGGACCGGCTCACGCCTGCGCGGATTCGCCGCGCCACCGACGGCCGGCTAGACCGTCGCCTCGCCGCCGTGCGCCTGGGTCACCAGATCGATCGCGACCTCCAGGACCGCCTTGCGCTTGTCCTCGGGGTCGCCTTCGACTTCCCGGAGCACGAACATGCCGGCGTGCATCGTGAAGAGCGCGCTGATGCAGCGGACCTGGTCGGGCAGCGGTGCCTGGGGGTCCTTGATGATGTCCATCATCGAGAGCATCCGGTGCTTGAACGTCTCGCCGATGCTCAGCTCCCGCACCGTCGCCTGGTTCTCCTGCATGAAGCGCAGGAGCGGCGCCGCCTCGGTGAGCGCGTCGCTGTAACGGCGCAGGACCTCCTGCTTGGTGCCCAGCGTGTGCGGCTGCTCCTTGCCCCAGTCGATCAGCTCGTCGATGGGCCGCGTCAGGTCCTGGAAGAGACTGATGAGGATCTCTTCCTTGGTCTTGAAGTGGTAGTAGAGCGCCGCCTTCGTGACGTCGAGCTGCTCGGCGATCTCACGCAGGGAGGTCTTCTCGTAGCCCTGCTCGGAGAAGAGTTCCAGGGCTACGTCCTGGATGCGCTGGCGGGTCTCCCCGCGGCGCGGTCGCTTGGTGCCGTCCATGGTGTAGCCCATCCTCTTACTCCTCACGCTCCCTGAAAACTTACTTGACGCCCGGCTAGTTCCGCGACTACCTTCGCTCAGTGTAGTCAGCTTGCCGGTCGGCAAGTAAGTAGTGGGGATGTGCCGAGGGGCACTTCGGGGAGTAGGAACGATGGCGGACACCAAAACGGTCACCGAGACCGATGTGCAGGCGGGGGAGCAGCCCGCGAAACCACCACGGAGCGTGCGGGTCGTCCTGCTCGCGCTCATGATCGCGATGCTTCTCGCGATGCTGGACAACATGATCGTCGGCACCGCGATGCCCACGATCGTCGGTGAACTCGGCGGACTCGAACACCTCTCGTGGGTCGTCACCGCGTACACCCTCGCCACCGCCGCCTCCACCCCCATCTGGGGCAAGGTCGGCGACATGTACGGGCGCAAGGGCGCCTTCATGACGTCGATCGTCATCTTCCTGATCGGCTCCGCGCTCAGCGGCATGGCCCAGGACATGGGCCAGCTCATCGGCTTCCGCGCCATCCAGGGCCTGGGCGCCGGCGGTCTCATGGTCGGCGTCATGGCGATCATCGGTGACCTCATACCGCCCCGCGAGCGCGGCAAGTACCAGGGCATGATCGCGGGCGTGATGGCGCTCGCCATGATCGCCGGACCGCTGGTCGGCGGCACCATCACCGACCACTGGGGCTGGCGCTGGTCCTTCTACATCAACCTGCCGCTCGGCATCGTCGCGCTCCTCGCCGTCGGGGCCGTGCTGCACCTGCCGAAGAAGCGTGCCGAGGGCCGGATCGACTACCCGGGCGCCGCGCTGCTGACGCTCGGCATCACCTCCATCGTGCTCGTCACCACCTGGGGCGGCTCCGAGTACGCCTGGGGCTCGGCCGTCATCATGGAGCTCATCGGGATCGGCGTCGCCGCGCTCGTCGGATTCGTCTTCTGGCAGACCAAGGCCGCCGCTCCCATCGTGCCGCTGCACATCTTCCGCAGCCGCAACTTCACGCTGATGTCCGTCATCGGCTTCATCACCGGCTTCGTGATGTTCGGCGCCGTGCTGTTCCTCCCGCTGTACCAGCAGTCCGTGCAGGGAGCCTCCGCGACCAACTCGGGTCTGCTGCTCCTGCCGATGCTCGGCGCGATGCTCGTCGTCTCGATGGTCGCCGGCCGGGTCACCACCAACAGCGGCAAGTACAAGGTCTTCCCCGTCGTCGGCAGCGTGCTGATGACGGTCGGCCTCTTCCTGCTCTCCCAGATGGACACCGAGACGACCCGGCTGACCTCGGGCCTCTACATGGCGGTCCTCGGTGCGGGCATGGGCTGCCTGATGCAGATCACGATGCTGGTCGCGCAGAACAGTGTCGAGATGAAGGACATGGGCGTCGCGTCCTCGTCGACCACCCTGTTCCGTACGCTCGGCTCGTCCTTCGGCGTCGCGATCATGGGCGCGCTGTTCAACAACCGCGTGCAGGACGTGATGTCCGAGCGTGCCGGTGCGCTCGGCTCGAAGGTCACCGAGCAGTCCGCGCAGCTCGACGCGGCCAGCCTGGCGAAGCTGCCCGACGCGGCCCGTGAGGCGTACCAGCACGCGGTCTCCTCCGGTACGCACTCCGCGTTCCTGCTGGGCTCGGTCGTCGCCGTGCTCGCCCTGGCCGGCGCGGTGTTCGTGAAGGAGGTCCCGCTCAAGGGCGCGGGTCCGCAGAAGCCGGCGCCGCAGGAGTAGGCGCCACCGCGGCAGGCCCGGCGCGAACGGGCGCCGCGGGAGCGGGCACTGCGGGAGCGGGCGCCGCACACGCGGGCCGACGACGCGGCCGAGGAAGCGGCTGGGGACGCCGCGGACGCGAGGCGCACGGTTGCAGAGGCCGTCTGACCGACCCGTCCGATCCTCGGTCCGAGAGACCCCCCGGAGTGTCCGCCCCGGGGGGTCTCTCCTTTCACGTCCGGGCCGGGTCCGCCCGCGTGCTCACTTCGGGGGCAGCGGGATCATCGGGTAGCTGCCCGTGTTGGTCGGGGCGTGCTCCGGGAGCCACAGGACCGCGACCGCGCCCTCCGCCGGCACGTCGTCAGGCGCCCCGGCGGGGCGTACGTTGCGGAAGGTCAGCCGGGCGCCGAGCACCCGGGCCTGCCCGGCCGCGATGGTCAGCCCCAGCCCGTGCCCGCGCCCCGCGCGGTCGCTGCTGCCGGTGCGGAACCGGCTCGGCCCCTCCCGGAGCAGCTTCTCCGGGAACCCGGGACCGTGGTCGCGCACCCGGATCACCCGGCCCTCGACACTCACCTGGACCGGGGGCCTGCCGTGCCGGGCCGCGTTGGCGAGCAGGTTGAACAGGACACGCTCCAGGCGCCGGGGGTCCGTGGTGACCTCCGACTCGTGCACCACGAGCACCTCGATGTCCGGGTCCTTCGCGGCCACCCGGCGGCTGACGAACTCGCCGAGCATGATGTCCTGCAACTCGGCCCGCTCCGACGCCCCGTCGAGCCGCGCGACCTCCAGGACGTCCTCCACCAGCGTGCGCATCGCCTGCGCCCGGTCCCGTACCAGCTCCGTCGGCCGGCCGGGCGGCAGCAGTTCCGCCGCCGTCAGCAGACCGGTCACCGGGGTGCGCAGCTCGTGCGCGATGTCCGCGGTCACCCGCCGCTCGGCCTCGATGCGCTCCTGGAGCGCGTCCGCCATCGCGTCCACGGCCCGCGCCAGGTCGTCCGTCTCGTCCCGCACGACCCCGCCGATGGCGTCCCGCACCCGTACCTCGGTCTCGCCCTTGGCCACCTGGTTCGCCGCGGCCGCCGCCTTGCGCAGCCGGCGCGACAGCTGGCCGCCGATCAGCACGCCGAGCGCGCAGCCGCCGAACACCACCGCGATGGAACCGATGAGCAGCGCCCGGTCGAGGTCCTTCATCACGGTCGAACTGCGGTCCGTGAACCGCGTGCGCAGCGACAGCACCCTGCCGTCCTTGAGCGGGACGGCGGCCCAGATGTCCGGTACGCCCTGCGGCCCCTCGGCGACGTACGTGGCCCGCCGCCCCTGCGAGACCTTCGCCAGCAGGTCCTGCGGAAGGGCCGGGTCGTCGACCTTCAGCCCGAAGGTCTGGGTCCGGCCGGACTCGAACATGCGCTGGGCGACCTGGATGCGCTCGTCCGCGAGGTCGCGCGAGTTGTCGAGCATGGACACCCGTGCCGCGTTGTGCACGACCAGGCTCAGCGCGATCGCCACCAGCGCGCCGACCAGCGCGATCGCCGCGCTGAGCTTCCAGCGGATACCGGTCCTCAGGTCCGTGCCGCGCCGCGTGAAGCGTCGGAAGATCCCCCGCATGTCCCCGCTCAGGCCTTCAACTTGTAGCCGAAGCCACGGACCGTCTCGATGCGGTCCTGGCCTATCTTCGTGCGCAGCCGCTGCACATGGACGTCGACGACGCGGGTGTCACCGCCCCAGCCGTAGTCCCACACGCGCTCCAGCAGCTTGTCGCGCGACAGGACCGTACCCGGTGCCGAGGAGAACTCCAGGAGCAGCCGCATCTCGGTGGGTGTCAGCGACACCGGCCGGCCGTCCCGCCGCACCTCCATGCCCTCGGTGTCGACCTCCAGGTCGCCGAACGAGAGCACGCCGCCCCCGGCCGCGGCGTCGTCCGCCGCGCCCCGGCCCGCCGGACCGCTCGCGTGCCCGAAGCGCCGCAGCACCGCACGGATCCGGGCGACGAGCACGGCGCCGTCGAACGGCTTCGTCACGTAGTCGTCGGCGCCCGCCTCCAGGCCCAGCACCACGTCGATCGAGTCGGCGCGCGCGGACAGCATGATGACCGGGACGGTGGACTCGTCGCGGATACGGCGGCACAGGCTCACCCCGTCGAGACCGGGCACCATGACGTCCAGCAGGGCGATGTCCGGGCGGTCCGCACGGAACGCCTCGAGACCCGACAGCCCGTCGGGCATGGCGGTCACCGCGAAGCCGACGCGCTCCAGGGCGAGCTGCGTGGCCTCACGGATGACGTCGTCGTCCTCGACGAAGAGGACGTGGGTCTGCTCTGCCATCCCTCTGCTCTCAGTTCGCGGTGGTGGGCGCGGCGGTGCCGCCCACGGCGTTGCTGTAGTCGTGGTGCATCCGGGAGACCTCGGTGAACCGGCCGGTCGACCAGGCGTACGTGATCACCTCTTCGCTGGACGGGTACGACACCGGGTCGCCCTTGTCGTACAGCTGCTGGGTGACCACCAGGTCGCCCCGGTCGATCTCCGCGTACACCGGGGGCACCTCCGCCCGGAACACGCTCCGGTACGAGTGGCCCTCCTCGCGGTAGACGTACGAGCCGATACCGACCGCGTCTCCGCAGGTCATCACGTTCACCACGATGTCGTTCGCGGACGACTCGGTGAGGTCGCCGTAGGACACGTCGACCGGGTACTCGTCTCCGACGCACGGCTTCAGGTCGCGCTTGACCTCCGCGCTGACCTTCGGGTCCCGGCGGACGAGCTCGACCGCGTCGACGCGCTCGGGCTGCCGGGTGGGGGAGGGCGAGGAGGACGGGGTGGCGGCTCCGGCGGCCACCGTGTCGCTCAGGGCCGGTCCCTCGTCCCGGGCGCCGGTGCCCCCCGTGCTGCAGGCGGTCGCCGAAAGGCCGACGGCGGCGAGCACGGCCAGCGCCGAACCCCCCGCCTTCATCCCCCGCCTGGCCCGTGCTTCTAGGCCGCGCAACGCTCCCGCTCCTCACGCTCCAGCGCGCGTGCGTCCAGATCGCGGCTCTCCAGCTCCTCGCGGAGCCGGGCGAGCGCCCGGTGCAGCGTGCTCTTGACCGTACCCGCCGACATGCCGAGGGCCGCGGCCGTCTCCTCCGTGGACATCTGCTCCCAGTGTCGCAGCACCACGACACTGCGCTGCTTCGGAGCCAGCACCTTCATGACGTCCATCAGCAGAGCGCGGTCCGCGTGCTGCTCCGTGGAGTCGTCGACGCTCGCGTCCGGGAGCTGCTCGGTGGGGACCTCCTCCAGCTTGCGGGCCCGCCACCACTCGGTGCGCGTGTTGATCATGACGCGGCGCAGATACGCGTCGGCCAGCCGCTTGTCCGCTATGCCGTCCCAGCGGCCGTACGTCCGTACGAGCGCGGTCTGCAGGAGATCCTGGGCGTCGACCGGGTCGGGGACGAGACGGCGGGCGCTGCGCAGCAGCGCGTCCTGCCGGGTGCGGACGTACTCCTCGAACTCGAGCACCTCACCGTGCGCCATGATCAACCGCCTCCATGTCCGTTGCCTGAGAAGAAGCTACGGAGGCGTTGTCACGGCCCTGTCCGAACGAGCCTGCGACAAACACTCGGCTGTCCGTCGGTTGTGTAACGAAAGTAGGAGACGGCTAAGATCCGGCCCCCCAAGAAGGGGGGAAAGGGGCGAAACGGGAAACCGTCGCGCCCCCGCCCCGGAGGTCAGGCGACAGGCAGCCGGTACATCCCGCCGGCGAGCGGCTCCACCAGCCCGTCCGCCACCAGACCGTCGAGCGCGCGGGCCCGCTGCACGGGCTCGTCCCACACCCGGTCGAGCACTCCCTGCGGAACCGGAGCCACCGCGTCGCGCAGCACGGCGAGCAGCCGCCCCCGCACCTGCCGGTCCGTCCCCGCGTACGTCTGCCCGCGCCGCGGCGGACCGTCGTGCGCGGGCTTTCCGGCCGCCCGCCAGGCGCACTGCGCCGCGATCGGGCAGCGCGCGCAGTTCTCGTTCTTCGCGGTGCAGACGAGTGCGCCGAGTTCCATGGAGGCGGCGGCCCAGCGGGACGCCGTGCCGTCCTCGTGGGGGAGCAGCTCGCGGGCGAGCCTGCGCTCGGCGGCCGTGGTGGCGTTCGGCGGGTACTGGACGCCGGTGACCGCGCGGGCGAGGACCCGCCGCACGTTGGTGTCGAGCACCGGGTGCCGCTGCCCGTACGCGAACGAGGCGACCGCCGCGGCCGTGTACTCGCCGATCCCGGGCAGCGCGAGCAGCTGCGCGTGCTCGGTCGGTACGTCGCCGCCGTGCCGTTCCGTTATGGCGACCGCGGCGCCGTGCAGCCGCAGCGCGCGGCGGGGGTAGCCGAGGCGGCCCCAGGCGCGGACCGCCTCGCCGGGCGCCTGCGCGGCCAGGTCGGCGGGGCGGGGCCAGCGGGCGATCCACTGCTCGTAGACGGGCAGCACGCGGCTCACCGGCGTCTGCTGAAGCATGAACTCACTGACCATCACCCCCCAGGGGCCGGCCTCGGGCCGGCGCCAGGGCAGGTCACGGGCGTTCGCCTCGAACCACGCGATGACCGGTGTGTGCAGGTCCTCGCCGGGGGCGTGGGACGGGGTGCGGGGTGTGGGCTTGGTGGGTGCAGTCATGGCCCTTCCGATCCTGCCACGTACGGGCGGCGAGACCGCCCACCCCGGGGTGGCGGGTCGCCGCGGTCCGGCGTCCGGGTGCTCAGCGCCGGGGCGCGGTCGGGGGCGCGGAGGCCGGAGGCGCGGAGGCCGGGGGCACGGAGGAGGGGGCGGGAGCCGCGACGGGGGAGGCGCCGGGGGCGTGGCCCGGCCGGGGAGCGGCGGCGTGACGGCGGGGGCCGGGCCCCGTGAACCAGCTCAGTGCCGTGGACTGCCGCATCGCCTCGGCCACTCGTGCCGCGGACGGCGTGCCCAGACGCACGACCGCGAGGGCGATCACCGTGCCGAGCAGGAGACCGGCGGCCACGTCGTGCGGGTAGTGGACACCGACGAACACCCGGGAGAAGGCCATGAGCAGCGCCATCGGCACCGTCAGCCGGCCAAGGCCCCGCCAGGCGAGCAGCAGGGCCACCGCTCCGGCTCCCGCGATCGTCGAGTGGTTGCTGGGGAAGGACCAGTCCCCGTACGCGGGGCACTCGATGAGCGGCTTCGGGGCCCCGGCCACGGCCCGGCACGGGCGCTCCTCGTCGATGAGGGACTTGAGGCCCTCGCTGACGACGTACGCCAGCGCCGTGGCGAGCGGGGCGAGGACCGCGATCGCGAACGCGTGGGTGTCGCCCCGGCGGCCGCGCCACCACGCGGCGACGAAGAGCACACCGAACAGCAGCAGTCCTGCCTCGGTCCACACCTCGGCGAGGTGCTGAACCCACGTCGGTGTGCCGTGGGCGAAATCGCTGATGTCGCGGTAGAGATCGGAGTCCATGGTGACGGACGGTACTCGACGAACGGCCATGGTCACATCCTGCGCATTCCGGGGGTCCGGTCCGCCGCTCACGGGGGCCCGACGACGACCGACCGGAATGATGATCCGGAAAAGATGAGGACAGGGCGGCGGGTGGGGCGAGTGATGGCCTGGATCTCTCGTAGAGTTTGGGCCGTGGGATCTCTGCGCAATCCTGTCGGGCCGCTTCCCTCCACCATCTACTGGCGTCGGAGGGCCGTTCTGCTGTCCGTGCTGGGCCTGTTGGCGCTCGTCGTCGTGTGGGTGGTGACCTCCGGCGGAGGAGGAAAGGGCGGCGGGAACGGGGCGAACGGGAAGAATCCCGCGCCCTCGATCACTCCCGGACCCTCCAGCTCCGGCCCCGCGATCAGCCAACACCCCGGCGGGCGCGACGAGTCGGGCGGCGGAGGCGACTCCGGGACCGGCACGGGGTCCGGTTCGGGCACGGGACCGGGCTCCGGCGCGGGGGACTCCGGTGGCTCCGGCGGCGGTTCGGCCGGCGGCACGGGCAGCGGGGTCGTCGGCGACGCGGGCTCCGCGGAACGGCTCCCCGCCGGGTCAGCGGTCCCCGACTGCACGTCCGGCGCGGTCACGTTGACCCTGCGCAGCGTCCACAACAGGTACGCGCCCGGGGAGCGGCCCGAGTTCGAGCTGATCGCCGAGAACTCCTCCGGCAGCGACTGCAAGGTCGACCTCGGCCCCGAGAACGCCGTCATGACGATCACCCAGGCCGGCAGCGACGAGGACATCTGGGCCTCGGACGACTGCCCCGAGGGCTCCGGCAGCCTGCTGCTGCGCGTGCCGGCCGACGGACGCGTGACGTACACGGTGAAGTGGGACCGGAAGGCGAGCGCCCCCGAGTGCGCCACGCCCGCGGCGGGTTCGGCGGGCGCGGGCACCTACCTGGTGGAGGCGAAGGCGCCCGGACTCGCCAAGGCCCGGACGTCGTTCGTCCTCGCGAAGGACTGACGCGGGGGCCGGCGGCCCCCGCGAACCCCGCACGATCCGAACGAGAAGGTCCTAGGACCTGTCTGACCCTTCGCGTCGTCGCCCGAAGGGCGGCCGCGCGGCGTCAGGTGCGTGCTCTCGGCGTGCCGGCTCCAGGCCCTCGTACTGGACGTACTCGGGTCTGGGGCCGGTGCGGCGAGAGTGCGTGCATGGCGTCGCGCGGCAGACGGGAATGGTCAGACAGGGCCTAGACGTACCGCTCCAGGATCGACGACTCCGCGAGGCGCGACAGGCCCTCGCGGACGCTGCGGGCCCGCGCCTCGCCGACCCCGTCGACGGTCTGGAGGTCGTCGACGCTGGCGGCGAGCAGCTTCTGCAGCCCGCCGAAGTGCTCCACGAGCCGGTCGATGATCGCGCCGGGCAGCCGGGGCACCTTCGCGAGCAGCCGGAAACCGCGCGGGGAGACGGCCGAGTCGAGTGCCTCGGGGGAGCCGGTGTAGCCCAACGCTTTGGCGACGGTGGACATTTCGAGCAGCTCCGCGTGGCTCAGCGCGTCCAGCTCGAAGAGCGCCTCGTCGACGGTGCGGGAGCGCTTGGCGGTCGGCTCGGGCACGTAGTCCCGCACGACCAGCTCGCGCTCGGGCTCCACGCCCGCGATCAGCTCGTCGAGCTGGAGCGCCAGCAGCCGGCCGTCGGTGCCCAGCTCGACGACGTACTCGGCGATCTCGGTCGCGATGCGGCGCACCATCTCCAGGCGCTGCGCCACCGCCGACACGTCCCGGACGGTGACCAGGTCCTCGATCTCCAGCGCGGAGAGGGTGCCCGCCACCTCGTCGAGGCGCAGCTTGTAGCGCTCCAGGGTGGCGAGGGCCTGGTTGGCACGGGAGAGGATCGCGGCGGAGTCCTCCAGCACGCGGCGCTGGCCGTCCACGTACAGGGCGATCAGGCGCATCGACTGGGAGACCGAGACGACCGGGAAGCCGACCTGCTTGCTGACGCGGTCCGCCGTACGGTGCCGGGTGCCCGTCTCCTCCGTGGGGATCGTCGGGTCGGGCACCAGCTGGACGCCCGCCCGCAGGATCTTGGTGATGTCCTTGTCGAGCACGATGCCGCCGTCGAGCTTGCACAGCTCGCGCAGCCGGGTCGCCGTGAACTCGACGTCCAGGACGAAGCCGCCCGTGCACATCGACTCGACGGTCTTGTCCCAGCCGAGCACGATGAGCCCGCCGGTGTTGCCGCGGAGGATCCGCTCGAGCCCGTCCCGGAGCCCCGTGCCGGGTGCCACGGCGCTCAGCGAGGCGCGCATCAGCCCGTCGGCACCGGAGCTCCCACCGGATTTTCCGGGAGCTGTCGCCCGGTCGTTGGCTGCCACTGCACTCCTCCGGTCGGGTTCTCTGGGGCGCCCCCGCTTCGTACGGATGGGCGAGACCAGGGCAAAGTCTACCGGCGCTCCTCGGCCTCCCGTGGGGCCTCTCGCCGACGGGACCTCGGCAGCATCCGCAGCGCGTCCCCCATGTCGGCCACTTCCAGGACCTTCATGCCGGACGGGACCTTGCCCGGATCGGTGGGGACGAGGGCGTGCGTGAAGCCCAGCCGGTGTGCCTCGGCGAGCCTGCGCTGCACGCCGGTGACCCGTCTGACCTCGCCCGCCAGGCCCACCTCGCCGATCGCGACCAGGTTCTTCGGGAGCGGGGTGTCACTCGCGGCGGAGGCGAGGGCGAGCGCGATCGCGAGGTCGGCCGCGGGCTCCGAGAGCTTCACACCGCCGACCGTCGCCGAGTAGATGTCCCGCTTCCCGAGGGCGCTGATCCGGCCCCGCTGCTCCAGCACCGCCAGCATCATCGAGACACGGGACGTCTCCAGGCCGGAGGTGGTGCGCCGGGGCGAGGGGATCTGCGAGTCGACGGTGAGCGCCTGCACCTCGGCGACCAGCGGACGGCGGCCCTCCAGGGTGACGGTCAGACAGGTCCCCGGCACCGGCTCCGCACGGCGGGTGAGGAAGAGCCCCGACGGGTCGGCGAGGCCGGTGATGCCCTCGTCGTGCAGCTCGAAGCAGCCGACCTCGTCCGTCGTCCCGTAGCGGTTCTTGACGCCCCTCACGAGCCGCAGGCGCGCGTGCCGGTCGCCCTCGAAGTGGAGCACCACGTCCACGAGGTGCTCCAGCAGCCGGGGGCCGGCGATCGCGCCGTCCTTGGTGACGTGGCCCACGAGCAGCGTGGACATGCCGCGGTCCTTGGAGGCCCGGATCAGGGCGCTGGCGACCTCGCGGACCTGCGCCATGCCGCCCGGGGCCCCGTCGATCTCCGGGGAGGCCACCGTCTGCACGGAGTCGAGGATCAGCAGGGACGGCTTCACGGCGTCCAAGTGGCCGAGGACGGCGGCCAGATCGGTCTCGGCCGCCAGATACAGGTGGTCGTCGATCGCCTTGATGCGGTCCGCGCGCAGCCGGACCTGGCTCGCCGACTCCTCACCCGTCACGTACAGCGTGCGGTGCTCGTCGCTCGCCGACTTGGCGGCCACGTCGAGCAGCAGCGTGGACTTGCCCACACCCGGCTCGCCCGCGACGAGCACCACGGCGCCCGGTACGAGCCCGCCGCCGAGGACCCGGTCCAGCTCGGGCACGCCGGTGCTCCGCGCGGTCGCCTGACGGCCGTCGACCTGGCCGATCGGCACGGCCGACGTGGTGACGCGGCCCGGCGAGGTGGTCCGCACCGCGGGCGTGCCGTACTCCTCGACCGTCCCCCAGGCCTGGCACTCGGGGCAGCGGCCGAGCCACTTGGCCGTCTGCCAGCCGCACTCGGTGCAGCGGTAGGACGGCCGGTCCTTCGCGGTCTTCGTACGGGCAGCCATGCGTGAAACCGTAGCCGAGCCCGCCGACAACGGGCCCCGGTGCGCCGTTCCACCCCTGTGACCTGCCCTTTAGCGTCCCCGGTGCGGGTGAGGGCGAGGGAATCGGGGGCCGCTGTCCCCGTATGAGGGATCGTTTCACCCGTATGGATTAAATGTGCGCAAGGCGCGGGAAGGGGCCGCCGTCGGGCGCCTACGGTCGCACGGGTGATGAGCAGCAGTCCGCAGACCTCCACGCACCCAACCGGCGCACACCGGGCGCACGCGGACGCGCACGAGCGGGTGGCCGCGCCCCGCGGCGCGTCGGCCGGCACCCTGGTCCAGCATCCTCCCGCGTGCTACGAGCCGTACCTCGACGGGCTGTTCACCTACTGTCTGTCCGTCCTGTGCGACCACGAGGCGGCGACCGCCGCGCTCGGCGACGCCCTGTCCCTCGCCGAGCGGCGCGGCAGCCGCGGCCCGGACGCCGACGACGACCGCAGGGCCTGGCTGTACGCGCTGGCCCGCTGGTCGTGTCTGCGCGGGCTCGCCGAGGCGCGACGCGGCCGCCAGGCGGCGCACGGCCGGCGCGCGGCCCCGAGGAGCGCGAAGGCCGCCCGGGGCGTCCGCGGTGGTCCGGCCGCCCGCACGGCGGCCCACGCCGCCGACCGCCGCGCGGCCCAGGCCCTGAGCGCCGCCCCGGTCCCCGAGGAGGTCCGGGACCGGCGCCGCCGCGAACTCGCCCTGCTCGCGTGGCCGGAGGCCGCCGGCACCACCCCCGAGCAGCGCGAGGCGCTCGAACTCGCCGTGCGCCACCAGCTCGCCGCCCACGAGGTCGCCGCCGTCCTCGGCATGCCCCTGGCCGCCGCGCGCGAACTCCTCGCCTCCGCCGCCTGCGAGGTGGAGCGCACCCGCGCCGCCCTCGCCGTGGTGGAGACCGGCGCCTGCCCGAGCGTGGCCCGTCTCACCGGCGACCACCAGCTCGTCCTCAGCACCGCCCTGCGCCGCGAACTGGTCCGGCACGTCGACGACTGCCCCCGCTGCCGCCGCACCGCCGAGCGCGCCGTCCCCGGCAGCTGGCCCGGCACCAGCGTCACCCCCGCCGCGCTCCCCGTGCTGGCGGCCCCGCGCGCGGCACTGCACGGCGCGATGGCGTGCGTCCCGCGTGCGCGGGGTGCCGTCCCGCGGTTCGACCGGCGCGGTTTCCCGATGGACCCCAAGGACCGGGCGGCGCGCCGCGACCGGCTGCGCGCGCGTGCCGTCACCACGACCGTCGTCGCCACCGTGGTCGCGGCACCCGTACTGGCCCTCTGGGCGGCCTACCGCGGCGCTCCGCTCACCGGCGAGGGCACCGACGGCCGCCCGGTGACCGCGAGCGAGGCGCACGGGACCGACGGCGCCGACGGCGAACCGGCCGGCGGGTACGAGAACGCGGGCAACGCCAGCGCGCGGCCGGACACCCGCTTCGGCAAGGGCCCCCACGGGGCCGACGTCTCCGTGGAGGTCGTCGGCGCCGCGGGCAGGGGCCGGTTGTCGGTGACGGCCGGGAACGCCGGGGACACCACCCTCGTCACGCTGACCGCGGCGGGCGGTTCGCCGGTCCGCTGGTCGGTGCGCACCGGCGCGGACTGGCTCTACCTCAGCCGGTCCCAGGGCACCCTGAAGCCGGGCGACTCCCTGACCGTGAAGGTGTACGTGGACCATCTGCGCCAGCCGGCCGGCCCGTGGAGCGCGCGTCTGCGCGTCGCGCCGACGGACGACGTGATCACCATCCGCGGGTACGGGCACGCCGGGCCCTCCGCCCCCGGACCCCGCCCCACGGCGGGCACACCCACCCCCTCGGAACCCCGCCCCACCCCGAGCGGTCCCACCCCGTCGGCCTCCGATCCGGCGTCCGGCGGCCCGGCCACACCCGGCCCCACCCCCTCGCACCCGGCGCCGGCCGACCCGGGAACCTCCGCACCGCCGCAGGGCGGCCCGGACCCGTCCTGAATCCCCTGCCGCTCCCGCTCCCCTCCCGCTCCCGGTGTCAGCCGACCGGGTCGGCGGGGTGCGGGGCCAGCAGCGGCAGCTGCGAGGACAGCCGCTCCTCGCACAGCTCCGCCAGCCGGTCGTACCCCTCCTTGCCCATCAGCTCGACCAGCTCGGGCCGGTAGGAGACGTACACCGGGTCACCGGCGCCGTGCGCCGAGGTCGCCGAGGTGCACCACCAGTGCAGGTCGTGGCCGCCGGGCCCCCATCCCCTGCGGTCGTACTCGCCGATGGAGATCTGCAGCACCCGGGTGTCGTCGGGCCGGTCGATCCACTCGTACGTCCGCCGCACGGGAAGCTGCCAGCAGACGTCCGGCTTGGTCTCCAGCGGTTCGCGGCCCTCCCGCAGCGCGAGGATGTGCAGCGAGCACCCGGCGCCGCCCGCGAAACCGGGACGGTTCTGGAAGATGCACGAGCCCTTGTACGGGCGGGTCTGCCGCTCGCCGTCCTCGTCCTCGGAGACCCAGCCGGTCTTCGTGCCCACGGCGTGGTGCTGCCAGATGTCGGGCGTGAGCCTCGCCACATGGCCGGCGACCCGCTTCTCGTCGTCCTCGTCGGAGAAGTGCGCGCCCAGCGTGCAGCAGCCGTCGTCGGCCCGGCCCGCCTGGATGCCCTGGCAGCCGCTTCCGAAGACGCAGTTCCAGCGCGAGGTCAGCCAGGTCAGGTCGCAGCGGAAGACCTGCTCGTCGTCGGCGGGGTCGGGGAACTCCACCCAGGCGCGGGCGAAGTCGAGCCCCTTCTCGTCGTCGGGCTTCGGGGACTTCCGCGGCTTCACCGGCTTCTCGTACTTCTTGGGCGTGACGGCCTTCTGCGCAGAACTCTCGGACGACTTGACGAATTCGTCCCGGTTTGCCTTTTTCGTCTTTGGCACCCGTCCAGGGTAAGTCGCCGGAGGCCACGGTGGGGACGGCCGCCGCGGACCGGGACGAGACTCCCGGCGGGCCCCCGGGAGACGCCGTCCGGGCAGTAGCTTTTCCCGCATGAGACTCGGTGTCCTCGATGTGGGTTCGAACACGGTGCATCTGCTGGTGGTGGACGCACACCCCGGCGCGTGCCCGCTGCCCGCGCACTCGCACAAGGTGGAGCTGCGGCTCGCCCAACTCCTCGACGCGGACGGAGCGATCGGCCCCGAGGGGATCGAGAGACTGATATCCGTGGTCCAGGAGGCGCTGGAGGCCGCCGAGGACAAGGGCGTCGAGGAACTGCTGCCGTTCGCCACCTCGGCCGTGCGCGACGCGGGCAACGCGGACGACGTACTGGCCCGGGTCAAGGCGGGGACCGGCGTCGAGCTCCAGGTGCTGGCCGGCCCGGAGGAGGCCCGCCTCACGTTCCTCGCCGCCCGCCGCTGGTTCGGCTGGTCGGCCGGGAGGCTGCTCGTCCTGGACATCGGCGGCGGCTCCCTGGAGGTCGCCTACGGGATGGACGAGGAGCCGGACGCCGCCGTGTCGCTGCCGCTGGGCGCCGGACGGCTGACGGCGGGCTGGCTGCCGACCGACCCCGCCGACCCGGGCGACGTGAAGGCGCTGCGCCGCCACGTGCGGACCGAGATCGCCCGTACGGTCGGGGAGTTCGCCCGGTTCGGGGCGCCGGACCACGTGGTCGCCACGTCCAAGACCTTCCGGCAGCTCGCCCGGCTCACCGGCGCCGCGCGTTCCACCGAGGGCCCCTACGTCCTGCGCGAGCTCAAGCGGAAGTCCCTGGAGGACTGGGTCCCCCGGCTCGCCGCGATGACCCACGCCGAACGCGCCGAACTCCCCGGGGTCTCCGAGGGCCGCGCCGGCCAGCTCCTCGCGGGCGCGCTGGTCGCGGAGGCCGCGCTGGACCTGCTCGGCGTCGATTCCGTGGAGATCTGCCCCTGGGCCCTCAGAGAGGGCGTGATCCTGCGCCGCCTGGACCACATGCCCACGACGTGACCGCACCCCGCGGCCCCGCCCGCCGGGGCCCCGTGCCGGGGACCGCGGGCCCGCCGGAGATACCCTGTGCCTCGTGGCAGAACCAGTCGTGCGCATCCCGGATGCGAAGGTCGCGCTGTCCACGGCGTCCGTGTACCCGGAGTCGACGGCGACGGCCTTCGAGATCGCCGCGCGCCTCGGATACGACGGCGTCGAGGTCATGGTGTGGACCGACCCGGTCAGCCAGGACATCGAGGCGCTGCGCAGACTCAGCGACCACCACCGCATGCCGATCCTCGCCGTGCACGCCCCGTGCCTGCTCATCACCCAGCGCGTCTGGTCGACCGACCCGTGGACCAAGCTCACGCGCGCCCAGGCGGCCGCCGAGAAGCTCGGCGCGGGCACGGTCGTCGTCCACCCCCCGTTCCGCTGGCAGCGCCAGTACGCGCGCGACTTCGTCGCCGGGATCTGGCGGATGGCGAACGAGACGGACGTGCGGTTCGCGGTCGAGAACATGTACCCCTGGCGCTACCGCGACCGCGAGATGCTCGCGTACGCCCCGGACTGGGACGTCACCAAGGAGGACTACCGGCACTTCACGGTGGACCTCAGCCACACCGCGACCGCCCGCACGGACGCACTCGACATGATCGGCCGCATGGGCGACCGCCTCGGCCATATCCACCTCGCCGACGGCAACGGCTCCAACAAGGACGAGCACCTCGTCCCCGGCCGGGGCACGCAGCCCTGCGCCGAGCTGCTGGAGGGGCTCGCGGCCACCGGCTTCGACGGCCACGTCGTCATCGAGGTCAACACCCGCCGGGCCATGTCCAGCGCCGAACGAGAGGCCGACCTCGCGGAGGCCCTGGCCTTCACCCGGCTGCACCTCGCCTCGGCGGCCCGGGTGCGCCGCCCGTGACGGCGGCCGCTCCCGCGCCCCGCACGCCCCGCCGCAGGGGACGGCCCTCGCGCACGCAGACGGAGACGGGCCCGGCCACCCGGGACCGCATCCTGGAGGCGGCCCGCGAGGAGTTCTCCGAGCGGGGCTACGAGAAGACGTCCGTACGCGGCATCGCCAAGACCGCCGGGGTCGACTCCGCGCTGGTGCACCACTACTTCGGCACCAAGGAGCAGGTTTTCGAGGCGGCCATCGAGGTCGCCTTCGCCCCCGCCCTGGACGCCCCGGCCGCCCTCGAGGAGGGCCCGCTCGACGGGGTGGGCGAGCGCCTGACCAGGTTCATCCTCGGCATCTGGGAGAACCCGGCGACCCGTACGCCACTGCTCGCGATCGTCCGCTCGGCGGTGAACAACGAGACCGCAGCCGCCGTCTTCCGCCGGCTCGTCGCCGCCCAGCTGCTGCGCCGCATCGCCGGGGCACTGGACGTCCCGGACGGCGAGCTGCGCGCCGAGCTCGCGGCGGCCCAGCTCGTCGGGATCGCGATGCTCCGGTACGTGATCAAGGTCGAGCCCCTGGCGTCGGCGGACCCCGAGCAGATCGTCCGCCGGGTGGCACCCGTCGTCCAGGCCCACCTGACGGGCCACTGAGGGGTGCGGAGGGGCCGGTGACCGGGCCGCGACACGCCGTGGGCCGGTCGGCTGCCGGCCCACCGGAACCCGACCGGCCGCCGACCGGCCGTTGACCGAGACACGCGTCCCGCATGCCGGACACCCTGTCCGGATCCTGGAGCACCGGCGTAGGCTCGACGGGAGTCACAACTCTCCGAAGGAGCGAGCGACGATGCCCGAGCTGAGGTCCCGCACAGTCACCCACGGCCGCAACATGGCGGGCGCCCGCGCCCTGATGCGCGCCTCCGGTGTACCCGGTGCGGACATCGGGCGGAAGCCGATCATCGCGGTGGCGAACTCGTTCACGGAGTTCGTGCCCGGCCACACCCACCTCCAGCCGGTCGGCCGGATCGTGAGCGAGGCCATCACCGCCGCCGGGGCCATCCCGCGCGAGTTCAACACGATCGCGGTCGACGACGGCATCGCGATGGGCCACGGCGGCATGCTGTACAGCCTGCCCTCCCGCGACCTGATCGCCGACAGCGTCGAGTACATGGTCGAGGCGCACTGCGCCGACGCCCTGATCTGCATCTCGAACTGCGACAAGATCACCCCGGGCATGCTGATGGCGGCGCTGCGCCTGAACATCCCGACCGTCTTCGTCTCCGGCGGCCCGATGGAGTCCGGCCGGGCGACCCTCGTCGACGGCACGGTCCGCACGCTCGACCTGGTCGACGCGATCTCGGACGCGGTCAACGACAAGATCTCCGACGAGGACATCCTCCGTATCGAGGAGAACGCCTGCCCGACCTGCGGCAGCTGTTCCGGCATGTTCACCGCCAACTCGATGAACTGCCTGACCGAGGCCATCGGCCTGTCCCTGCCGGGCAACGGCTCGGTCCTCGCCACGCACACCGCCCGCAAGGGACTGTACGAGGACGCGGCCCGCGCGGTCGTCGACATCACCCGGCGCTACTACGAGCAGGACGACGAGACGGTCCTGCCCCGCAACATCGCCACCCTCGCGGCCTTCGAGAACGCCATGGCCCTGGACATCGCGATGGGCGGCTCGACCAACACGATCCTGCACCTGCTGGCCGCCGCCCAGGAGGCGGGCGTCCCCTTCGGCCTGGACGAGATCAACGAGGTCTCCCGCCGCGTGCCCTGCCTCGCCAAGGTGGCCCCGAACGTCGCCAAGGACCGCACGTACTACATGGAGGACGTGCACCGCGCCGGCGGCATCCCCGCCCTTCTCGGCGAACTGCACCGCGCGGGCCTGCTCAACGAGGACGTGCACTCCGTGCACAGCCCGTCCCTCGCGGACTGGCTCAAGACCTGGGACGTGCGGGCCGGCTCCCCCTCTCCCGAGGCGGTCGAGCTCTGGCACGCGGCGCCCGGCTGCAAGCGCTCCGCCGAGGCGTTCTCCCAGTCCGAGCGCTGGGAGGCGCTCGACGACGACGCCGAGGGCGGCTGCATCCGCTCCGCGGAGCACGCCTACTCCAAGGACGGCGGCCTCGCCGTCCTCAAGGGCAACCTCGCCGTCGACGGCTGCGTCGTGAAGACGGCCGGCGTCGACGAGTCCATCTGGACCTTCGAGGGCCCCGCGGTGGTCTGCGAGTCCCAGGAGGAGGCCGTCGAGAAGATCCTCAACAAGCGGATCACGCACGGCGACGTCGTCGTCATCCGCTACGAGGGTCCCAAGGGCGGCCCCGGAATGCAGGAGATGCTCTACCCGACCTCGTTCCTCAAGGGCCGGGGCCTCGGCAAGACCTGCGCGCTCGTCACCGACGGCCGCTTCTCCGGCGGCACCTCGGGCCTGTCCATCGGCCACGCCTCCCCGGAGGCGGCGTCCGGCGGCACGATCGCCCTCGTCCGCGACGGCGACCGCATCCGCATCGACATCCCGGGCCGCACCATCGAGCTCCTCGTCGGCGAGCAGGAGCTGGCCGCCCGCCGCGAGGCCCTGAACGGCGTCTACGCCCCCGCCGCCCGCGACCGCAAGGTCTCGGCGGCCCTCCGCGCCTACGCCGCGATGGCCACCAGCGCGGACAAGGGCGCCGTCCGCGACGTCTCCAAGCTCGGCTGAATCACGCCGCTCCGGCCGCGGGCCGCTCCCCACCGGGGGGCGGCCCGCGGCCGTTCACCACCGGGGCGGCCCGGAGCCGTTCACCAGCTCTCGGGCCGCCGTGCGTCGACCGCGAACAGTGTGCCGTCGGGAGCGGACGCGTAGACCTTCCCGCCGGCGGCGACCGGCGCGGGAAGCGCGTTGACCAGCGAGCCCCGCCCGCCACCCGGCCGCGCCTTCGTCTGCCCCAGCAGCTCGCCGTGGACGGCGTCGACGGCCAGGAGACGCCCGTCCCCGGACGCGAGATACAGGCGCCGCCCCACGGCCACCGGCGCGGACGCCCAGGCGACGGACGTCTCCGCCCGCCAGGTCTGCGCCGCCTTCCCGGTGTCCACCGCCACCAGCGCGCCTCCGTCGGCCAGCAGGTACACCGTGTCGCCGCGCACCACCGCCTGCGCCCCCGGAAGCGGGAAACGCAGCGGCACCCGACGGGCCTCCCGCCGCGCGACGTCGTAGCGCACGACCGCCTCGGTGAAGGTGTCCGCGGCGGCCGAACCGAACCAGACCATCCCGTCGTGGGCGCCGAGGATGCTCAGCGTCCCCGCCAGCCGCCGCTGCCACCGGGTGCCCCCGGTCTCCGGGTCCACCGCCGTCACCAGCGTCCCCTCGCCGGCCGGGGCCACGGCGTACGCGAGCCCGTCGCCGTACGAGAAGAAGCTCGGCAGCGCCTGCCCGTCGATCGCGTGGTGCCACTTCTCCTCGCCCGTCCGCGCGTCCAGCGCGGTGACCTCGGAGTCGGCGCCGGTGAGCAGGACGACACCGCCGGCATGGGCGACACGGCCCGCGTAACGGCCGATGTCCCGGCTCCACCGGGTCGCGCCCGTGCCGGGCTCCAGGGCTGTCAGCCGCTTGCCGCCCCTGGTGACGACCTGGAGGAGCCCGCCCGACAGCACCGGCGCGGCCGTCACGTCCGTGCCCCGGCCTCCCGCGTCGCCCCGCGCCCACAGCACGTCACCGTCGGCCGGATCGACCGCGGCGGCCAGCAGCCCGGGCCGGGCGCAGTACAGGACGCGGGAGGCGTACGTGCAGTGCGGCTGGCCGGTGGCCTTCGTACCGGCCGCGCTCGGCGCGACGTCCCACGGCCGGAAGACACCGGCCGCGCTCCGGGCGGAGCCCCGCTCCGGCGCGGGCCCCCGCGACCCGCCGAACGAGGCGAACGCGCCCGCGCCCAGGGCGAGCACCGCGACGGCGGTGGCGACCGGGACCCAGCGGCGCCGGCCACGGGTCCTCCCGGCGGGCGAACCGGGCGACGGGTCCACGCCGTCCACGCCGTCCTCGCTGTTCTCGCCGCCCTTGCCGCCCTTGCCGCCCTCGCCGCCCTCGCCGCCCTTGCCGCCCTCGCCGTCCTGGCCGCTCTCGTGCGCGCCGTCACCGCCGTCGGCCCGGCCGCCGTCCTGCTCGTGGGGGCCACCGTCCCGCCGCTTCGAGACGTGCGTCGTCGCGGACCGCGCCGCCGAAGCGTCCGGACCGCGCTGCGCCGGGACGAACGCCTGGGTGTCGTACGAGGCGGACACCGACCGCAGCGCCGACATCACCTCGTCCGGCGTCGGCCGGTCCTCGGGCTCCTTGGCCAGACAGCGGGCCACCAGATCGGCCAGCTCGTCCGGCACCCCTGTCAAGTCCGGCTCGTCGTGCACGACCTGATAGGCGACCAGATACGGACTGTCGGAGTCGAACGGCCCGCTGCCGGTGGCGGCGTGCACGATCACCGAACCCAGCGCGAAGACGTCGGCCGCCGGACCGACCTGACGCGGCCTGCGGAACTGCTCCGGAGCCATGAAGGGCGGCGTGCCGATCAACCGCCCCGTCTCCGTGCGCAGTTCACTGTCCGAGGGCCGCGAGATGCCGAAGTCGATGACTTTCGGCCCGTCGTCGGCCAGCAGGACGTTGCTCGGCTTGAGGTCGCGGTGCACGACACCGACGCGGTGTATGTCGCGCAGCCCCTCGGCGAGCCCCGCCATCAGGTGACGCAGCCGCGCCGGGGGCAGGGCGCCGTTCCGCTTCACATGCTGGGCCAGTGTCGGGCCCGGTATGAACAGGGTCGCCATCCACGGGCGAGCGGCCTCGGGATCGGCGTCCACGACGGGTGCGGTGAAGGCGCCGCTCACCCGGCGCGCGGCAGCGACCTCCTGCCGGAACCGCCCTCTGAACTCGGGGTCCTGCGCCAGCTCGGCGTGCACGACCTTGACCGCGAGCCGCAGCCCCGAGGCCGACCGGGCCAGATGCACGATGCCCATGCCACCGGAGCCCAGCTCGGCCTCCAGCACGTACTGCCCGGCATAACGCGGTCGTTCCGCTTCCGGGTCCGTACCGGCGCTGCGCTGTGGCGGCATCACTCACCCCCGTGTGAACGTCCCCATGCGCGACGCGCAGAGCCTAGTCGATGCTTAGTGCGAAACCCCTGCGGCTTGCTAGCCTGCGCGCCCAGCGACATTTTGGCGTGAACCGATCACGCGAACCGATCACGGGGGAGGCCGGTATGGCCACGGAGGACATTGAGATCGCGGAGGCGGGGGAGACGGCGGACGCCGAGTCCCTGAGCACGTCGGCCATCCGCACCTACCCGGTGGCACCGGGCTACAGCCTCAACATCCGCAGCGGCCCGGGGACGCACTACAGGATCCTGGGCATCCTGCCCGCCGGCTCCAGCGTCCCGGTCAGGTGCCAGTGCCCGGGGGAGTCCGTGAGCGGCCCCTACGGCACGTCGGACATCTGGGACAACATCGCCAACGGAAAGTTCGTCGCCGACGCCTACGTGAAGACGGGCAGCGACGGCTACATCGCCCCGCGCTGCGGCTGAGCCGACCGCGGAGAGCACGGGGGGGGCACGGAGGATACGGGGCGCGGGGGCCGCGGAGCGATAATCGTCGTGTGAGCGACGAGACCGAGACCCCCGCGAGCCCTCTGTCCGAGACCCCCGCGGGCCGCCCGTCAGAGACCCCGGCGGGCCCCCGGCCCGAGCCCATCCGCTTCTTCGGGACGACCTGGGTGGAGCACGACGGGGGCTACGCGGGCCGGCGGGCCGCCGTCGCAGCGGGCTCACTGGCCGCCGCGGCCGCCGCCTGCCTCGTGCTCCGCTTCGCCTACCAGGGGCTGCGGATCGCGGACGTCGGCAGCGCCGTGGCGGTGTTGGTCGTGGTGATGTTCGCCGTGTGCAGCGCGCTCGCGTTCCGCCACACCTGGGATTCGTTCGGCAGGCGGCCCGACCCCGAGCGGCAGGCTTCCCTGCGCGGCCTGCTGGCCATCGGCTTCATCGGCTCCCTCCTCGCGTACTTCTTCCGCTCCCTCACCGAGGCCCCGGGGGAGGCGCTCCATCGCGAGGAGTACCGCGTGGCCCGCGAGAACCACGAGCGCCGCACGTCCCGCCGCACCAAGAACCCCTCCCGCAAACGCCGCAAGCGCTGAGGGGAGCGCGCCGCGTGCCGCGGTGCGTTATCCCCTGGTCCGTGCCTCCCGCGCTCGCCACCATGGGCGCATGACGACGACCGACTCCCCTCACGCCGACTCCCCTCACGCCGACTCCTCCCGCACCCACTCCGCCCGCGCCCACTCCTTCAACGCCGCCGCGGCCCAGTACGCCGCGAACCGCCCCTCCTATCCGCCCGCCCTCTTCGACGCCGTCGAGGAACTCGGCGGCCGTCCGCTGACCGGCGCCCGGGCCGTCGACGTCGGCGCGGGTACGGGCATCGCGACCGCTCTGCTGCGCGAGCGGGGCGCGGAGGTGATCGCCGTGGAGCCGGGCGAGGGCATGGCGGCCCAGTTCCGCCGAAGCCTCCCGGGCGTGCCGATCGTGCGCGGCAGCGGTGACCGCCTCCCGCTGGCCGACGCGAGCGCCGACTTCCTCACGTACGCGCAGGCCTGGCACTGGACCGAGCCCGCCCGCTCCGTCCCGGAGACGATGCGCGTGCTGCGGCCGGGCGGCGCGCTCGCCCTCTGGTGGAACACGGACGCCATGGACGTCCCCTGGATCGCCGCCCAGTCGGAGCGCGTCAACCGGCACTTCGACGGCGAGCACACCGGCAAGCAGGGCGCGTCGCGCTCCCCGGCCGAACTCGCCTTCGCCGGCGCCCCGTACGTCCCCCACCCCACCGAACGGCGGGTGCGCTGGAGCCGCACGGTCCCCGTCGACACCCACCTCGCGAACATCGCCAGCCACTCGATCTTCCTCGTCGCGGGCAAGGAGCGCACGGCCGCCTTCGTCGCCGAGGAGCGCGCCCAACTCCTGGGGACCTTCCCGGGCGGGCTCGTGGAGGAGGTCTACGACGTGATCCTCGTCGTGGCCCGCAGGCCGTGATCCACCGGGCTTGACGGACGGCCCGCGGGTGGAGTCATAATCATCACGTGATGAATATAAGCGCCCCTTCACCCGACGGGGGCCCCGCCGTACGCGCCGAGGGCCTGACCGTCGTACGCGGCAACCGCACCGTCCTGCGCGGCCTCGACTTCGCCGTCCCGCGCGGACAGATCACCGGCCTGCTCGGCCCCTCCGGCTGCGGCAAGTCGACCCTGATGCGCGCCACCGTCGGCACCCAGGCCAAGGTCTCGGGCACCCTCGAAGTCCTCGGCCGCCCCGCCGGCGACCCCGCGCTCCGCTCGCGCATCGGCTACGTCACCCAGGCCCCCTCCGTCTACGACGACCTGTCCGTCCGGCAGAACCTGGAGTACTTCGCCGCCGTCCTCGACCCCGGCCGGGCAGCCGCCGGACGCCGCCACGAGCACGTCACCCGGGCCATCGCCGACGTCGACCTCACCTCGCACGCCGACGCCCTCGCGGGCAACCTCTCCGGCGGACAGCGCAACCGCGTCTCCCTCGCCGTCGCCCTGCTCGGCAGCCCCGAACTGCTCGTGCTCGACGAACCCACCGTCGGTCTCGACCCCGTGCTCCGCCGCGACCTGTGGAACCTCTTCCACTCCATCGCGGCCGACCGTGGCGCCACGCTCCTCGTCTCCTCACACGTCATGGACGAGGCCGAGCGCTGCCACCGCCTGCTCCTGATGCGCGAGGGCCGGATCCTCGCCGACGACACCCCGGACGCCCTGCGCGACAGCACCGGCTCGGACACCGTCGAGGCCGCCTTCCTCCGCCTGGTCGACGAGGCGGTGGCCGCCGGAAGCACAGGAAGTGGGGGAAGCACCGGAAACACCGGAAGCGCCGAGGACCCCGGGCAGTCCGGCGGCCTACGGAACGCCGGGGACGAGACCCGCGAGGAGAACGCCCGATGAACCTCTCCCGGACCACCGCCACCGCGAGCCGCGTCCTGCGCCAGCTCCGCCACGATCCGCGCACCATCGCACTGATGCTTCTCATCCCGTGCCTGATGCTCCTGCTGCTCCGCTACGTCTTCGACGGCAGCCCGCGCACCTTCGACTCCATCGGAGCGTCGCTCCTCGGCATCTTCCCGCTGATCACGATGTTCCTGGTCACGTCCATCGCGACCTTGCGCGAGCGCACCTCCGGCACCCTCGAACGCCTGCTCGCCATGCCCCTCGGCAAGGGCGACCTCATCGCCGGGTACGCCCTCGCCTTCGGGGCCCTCGCCATCGTCCAGTCCGCGTTCGCCACGGGCCTCGCCGTCTGGTTCCTCGGGCTCGACGTCATCGGCTCACCCTGGCTGCTGCTCCTGGTCGCCCTCCTCGACGCGCTGCTCGGCACCGCCCTCGGCCTCTTCGTCTCCGCCTTCGCGGCCTCCGAGTTCCAGGCCGTCCAGTTCATGCCGGCGGTGATCTTCCCCCAGCTCCTCCTGTGCGGACTGTTCACCGCCCGCTCCCACATGCACCCCGCCCTCGAGGCCATCTCCGACGTCCTGCCCATGTCGTACGCCGTCGACGGCATGAACGAGGTCCTCAGGCACACCGAGATGACCGGCACCTTCGTCCGCGACGTCCTGATCGTCGCCGGATGCGCCCTCCTCGTTCTCACCCTGGGCGCCGCGACCCTGCGCCGCCGCACCGTCTGACCCGACGCCGGCCGGTGTGACCGTTCATCCAGCGGACACCCCGGCCCCGCCGGACCCCCCGGTGCGACGATGGACCCCGGACGACGCATCTCTCGGAGGGCACCCGCACATGACGCAGAAAGTCGCAGTCCTCGGCACCGGCAAGATCGGCGAAGCCCTGCTCAGCGGAGTGATTCGGTCCGGTTGGGCCCCCGCCGACCTCCTGGTCACGGCCCGCCGCCCGGAGCGCGCCAAGGAACTCCAGCAGCGCTACGGCGTCACACCGGTGACCAACGCCGAGGCGGCCAAGACCGCCGACACCCTGATCCTGACCGTCAAGCCGCAGGACATGGGCACCCTTCTCGACGAGCTCGTCCCCCACACCCCCACCGACCGCCTGATCATCAGCGGTGCGGCGGGCATCCCGACCTCCTACTTCGAGGAGCGCCTCGCCCCGGGGACCCCCGTCGTCCGGGTCATGACGAACACCCCCGCCCTCGTGGACGAGGCGATGTCCGTCATCTCCGCCGGCAGCCACGCCACCGGCGCCCACCTCGCCCACGCCGAGGAGATCTTCGGCGCCGTCGGCAAGACCCTCCGCGTGCCCGAGTCCCAGCAGGACGCCTGTACCGCCCTCTCCGGATCGGGGCCCGCGTACTTCTTCTACCTGGTCGAGGCGATGACGGACGCGGGCATCCTGCTCGGTCTGCCCCGCGACAAGGCCCACGAACTCATCGTCCAGTCCGCGATCGGCGCCGCCGTGATGCTCCGCGACAGCGGCGAACACCCCGTGAAGCTCCGCGAGAACGTCACGTCCCCCGCGGGCACCACGATCAACGCCATCCGCGAACTCGAGAACCACGGGGTACGGGCCGCGCTCATCGCCGCCCTGGAGGCGGCCCGCGACCGCAGCCGCGAACTCGCCTCCGGCAACAGCTAGCAGCACCGGCCGTGCGTGAGCCGCGCCGGGGCGGCGGGCCGGGGGCCGGGGGGCCGGGCCGCACCCGGCTCCCCGTCACCGCTCACCCCGCCGGCAGCAGCCCGATCGCGGCGTACGCCTCGTCGACCGTCGGCCGCGCCGTCTTCCTGGCCTTCTCCGCGCCCTGCCGCAGCACGTCCTCCACGTACGCCGGATCGGCGCACAGCTCCTTGTGCCGCTGCTGCACGGGCCGGAGCACTTCGACCACCGCGTCGGCGACGTCCTTCTTCAGAGCCCCGTACGAGGCGTACGTACCGCTCAGCGCCTCCGGGTCCCCGCCGCCGCAGGCCGCCAGGATCTCCAGCAGATTGGCCACCCCGGGGCCGGCCTCCCTGTCGTAGACGACGTCCCGCCCGCTGTCCGTCACCGCCCGCATGACCTTCTTCCGGATCACGTCCGGCTCGTCGAGCAGATAGACGATCCCGGGCCCGACGTCCTCCGACTTGCCCATCTTCGACGTGGGCTCCTGAAGGTTCATGACCCGCGCGGCAACCGCGGGCCGGGTGGCCCGCGGCACCACGAACGTGTGCCCGTACCGCTGGTTGAACCGCACCGCCAGATCCCGCGCCAGTTCCACGTGCTGCGCCTGGTCGTCGCCGACCGGCACCTCGTCGGTCCCGTACGCGAGGATGTCCGCCGCCATCAGCACCGGATACGTCAGCAGCGACAGCCGGACGCTCCCGCCCCGCTCCCGCTCACGCGCCGACTTCTCCTTGTACTGGATCATCCGCCGCATCTCGCCGTCGGTCGCGACGCACTCCAGCAGATACGACAGCCGGGCATGCTCGTCCACATGGCTCTGCACGAACACGGTGCACAGCCGTGGATCCAGTCCCGACGCCAGCAGCAGCGTCGCGGCCTGCCTGCTGAGTCTCCGCACCCGCGCCGGGTCGTGGTCCACCGTGAGCGCGTGCAGGTCGACGACACAGAACAGCGCGTCGGCCCGGCGCTGGTCGACGTCGGCCCACCGCCGCACGGCCCCCAGATAGTTCCCCAGCGTCAGATGCCCGGTCGGCTTGACCCCGCTGAAGATGCGCGTCATCTCTCCACCTCCTGGTCGAGGCCGCCGCACCGGGCGGCCGGCTCTCCGGGAGGGAGACACAAGAACGGCCGCCGAGGCGGCGGCCGTTGAGTACATACGTGAGTACGGCCGCCGTCAGGCGGCCCACCACAGCTGGGTGCACGTACGCGTAGTCATGGGATCCAGCCTACGCCTCCCGGGGGGCAGCGCGGAGTGAAGTTGACACGCCCCTGCCCGCTCCGTAATGTTCTCCGGGCTGTCCGACGTGAGCGCCGACTCCGGTCGGTCCCCGGACAGTCATTCTGCAGCAAGCACTCCACGCACGTCGACTCTTCGTCGGCTTGTTTTGGCGCGCGTTTGCGAAATGAGGAATCGGCGTTCGAAAGGACGCCGGCCCCGATTAGCTCGGGGCTCGGGATTCCGCTAAAGTCTCACTCGTCGGAACGGCCCAACAGCCGCGACGACAAACCCCCTGACTGGGAATCAGGCCCGAAAGGATCTGATAGAGTCGGAACCGCCGGAAAGGGAAACGCGAAAGCGAGAACCTGGAAAGCACCGAGGAAATCGGACACGAAAGAGTCTGATAGAGTCGGAAACGCAAGACAGCAAGACCGAAGGGAAGCGCCCGGAGGAAAGCCCGAGAGGGTGAGTACAAAGGAAGCGTCCGTTCCTTGAGAACTCAACAGCGTGCCAAAAATCAACGCCAGATATGTTGATACCCCG